>JANTGE010000123.1 GCA_024763085.1 Acidimicrobiia bacterium | reverse complement strand
TGCCGTGAGCCGAGAACACGAAGTGCCTGAGCTTGGCGAATCCCATAGGGTCAGCCTACGCGTCACCCCCTCCTGGTACGCTCGCCGCCATGACCGATCAACAGCCCGTCGGCCGGGTCATCGGCACCGACGACGCCACCCCGCTCGAGTTCTGGGTGGGCGTCGCCGACGGCGAATACCTGCAACTCGACGACGTCGTCGCCCTCGAACGGACCCTCCCGAACGGCGACGCGGTGCACATGTACGGCATCGTCGAACAGGTCCGCGCCCGCCACGAAGGTGCCCGGTTCGACTCCGACGTGTTCCTCATCGAAGACGGGGTGCTGCCCGCCGAAGTGTCCGAGGCCGCCAAGGTGGTCACCACCCGCTTCGAACCGGAGACGTTCGTGCCGCCTCGCCCCGGTCAGGCCGTCTACCGGGCGATCGGCGACGACCGGGACAAGGCGCTGTTCTTCGACCGGATGGCCGACCGGCTTCCCGTCGGGACGAGTCGGGCCGGCGAACCGATGTTCGTCAACCTCGAGTTCCTCGACGGCACCCGCGGTGCCCATGTCAACATCTCCGGCGTCTCCGGTGTCGCCACCAAAACCACCTACGCCACCTTCCTGTTGCACAGCCTCTTCACCTCCGGCGTGCTCGGAGCCCGGGCGGTCAATACCAAAGCGTTGATCTTCAACGTCAAAGGCGAAGACCTGCTGTTCCTCGACCGGCCCAACCTGTCACTCGACGAAGATCAGCGTGGCCGCTACGCCGGGTTGGGTCTCCCTGCCGCACCGTTCCGTTCCGTCGGCATCTACGCGCCGCCGAAACACGGCTCCCGAACCGGTCAGCCCGACGTGTCGGCTCGACACGACGGCGTCACACCGTTCTTCTGGACGCTCGGTGAATTCTGCGCCGACGACCTGCTGCCGTTCCTGTTCGCCGACGCCGAAGATGACCGGGCCCACTACACGATGGTCGTCTACAACGTCATGGCCCGTCTCCACCGGGCCGTTGTCCTCGACGACGGAGGAGTCGCCATCGAAGGCGAAGAAGTCCGCACCTTCCGGGACCTGGTCGATCTCATCACCCACAAAGTGCAGGACGACGAGAGCCGGTATGACTGGGCCGGCCCCGCTATCGGCTCCGGCACCATCAACGCGTTCGTTCGGCGCCTTCACGGAGCGGTCCGTCACGTCGAACACCTGATTCGCGGCGACCTGCCGCACGCCGAGCAACACCGCATCGATCTGCAACGGCAGGTCACCGTCGTCGACATCCACAACCTCAACGACCGGGCGAAACGGTTCGTCGTCGGGGTCACTGTCCGCAAAGCCTTCGAGGAGAAGGAACGTCAGGGCCAGTCGGACGAACTGCTGTTCCTCGTCCTCGACGAACTCAACAAGTACGCGCCCCGGGAAGGGTTCAGCCCCATCAAGGAGATCCTCCTCGACGTTGCCGAACGGGGCCGCTCCCTCGGTGTGATTCTCATCGGCGCCCAGCAGACCGCCAGCGAAGTCGAACGTCGCATCATCGCCAACTCGGCGATCCGGGTCGTCGGCCGTCTCGACTCCGCGGAGGCCGGCCGGGACGAATACGGCTTCTTGCCCGGCGTGCAACGGCAACGAGCCACCATCATGAAACCCGGCACGATGATCGTCGCCCAGCCGGAGCTGCCGATCCCGGTCGTCGTCGAGTTCCCGTTCCCCGCCTGGGCGACCCGGGCGTCGGAGGCCGGTCCGCCCCCTGGTGGCGGCAGCGTCCCCGAAGATCCCTTCGAAGGTCTCGCCTAACCGGCCAAATGCTTCCCCAAGAGGAGGGGGAGGTGGCCGAGGCGGAGCCGAGGTCGATGGGTCAAGAGGGCTCGCTGCGCTCGCCCGTACCAGGTACCGACCCGACCGGTGCGAGACGGCGGGGCGGCGACATTTCCGCCGATCTGTCATGCACGGCCGAGGTGGAGGTGACTACCGTCGCCTCCGTGGGTTCGGTCATCCAGGCTGTGGTGTTTCTCGGCTTCCCGGTGCTGGCCATCTGGGGCGCCCGCCGATACAAGCCCCTCGGCTTCCTCGGGCCGATCGTCCTCTGCTACCTGTTCGGTATCGCCCTCGGCAACCTGGTCCCGATCGACACCGGGCTGGCGTCGACCTTCACCGAGGCGACTGTGCTGCTCGCCATCCCGCTGCTGCTGTTCACCACCGACTTCCGGGCATGGCTGCGGATCGCCAAACCGGCGGTGCTGTCGTTCACCCTCGCCGCCGTCGCGGTCATCGTCACCGCGGCGACCGCCACCGTCATCCTCGCCGTGCCCCACGACTGGCAGATGGCCGGCATGACCGTCGGTGTCTACACCGGTGGCACTCCCAACATGAGCGCCATCGGCATCGCCCTCGGCGTCCCCGACGAGACGTTCGTGCTTCTCAACGGCGCCGACGTGATCCTCTCCGGCGTCTACCTGCTGTTCCTGCTTTCGATTGCCCAGCGGGTGCTCGGCCGGTTCCTGCCGGCGTTCGACTTCGCTGCCCTCGGTGAAACACACCACACGACCGACCGGGCCGAGTTCGGATGGCGCAACGTCCTCGCCGCCCTCGGCCTCAGCATCCTCGTGTCGGGTGTTGCCGTCGGGATCGTCTACCTGGTCGCCCCCGACCTGCCGATCGCCGCGGTCATTCTGTCGATCACCACCGTCGGGATCCTCGCCTCGTTCGTCCCCAGGATCCGCAACCTGCCCGGCACGTTCGAGACCGGCGAGTTCCTCCTGCTCGTGTTCGCCGTCGCCGTCGGCACGCTCGCCAACGTGCGCAGCCTCATCGGGGCGTTCGGCGACGTCTTCCTCTTCGTGACCATTGTGCTCATCGGCGCCATCGTGTTGCACTATCTGTTGGCGGCGATCTTCCGCATCGACACCGACACGGTGCTCATCACCTCGACCGCGGCGGTGTTCGGCCCGGCGTTCGTGCCGCCCGTCGCCGCAGCATTGAAGAACCGGGAGATCCTCGTGTCGGGACTCACCACCGGCGTCGTCGGCTACGCCATCGGCAACTACGCCGGAATCGCCCTCGCCTACCTGCTGCGGCCCGGATAGCCGCTACACCGAATACAGCCCGTCAAGCGTCTGCAGCACGATCTCTTCGAGCATCCCGGTGTCGGGCAGGGTCGTCATCATCCCGTACATCGCCGCCTGTCCGCTCGTCGCCAGCTCCGGGTGCGCCCTGACCTCGTCCACCGACGCCTGCAGGTCCTCGAGGAACCGGTCGACGATGCCGGCATGGGCCGGGGTCACCATGAAGTGCAGCGACGCCGGTTTGATCTGCCGGTCGACATGCCAGCCACGGGCCTCCAGCTGGTCGCCGACCGCATAGGTATCGACATCGGTGCCGACGAACGCGAAGACACTCAACAACGGGTTGCCGAGCAGTTCGATCCCCTCGATCTGACGGATCCCGTTGACGAGTCGGCGAGAGATGTCGAGGATCTGTTCGGTCATCGCCAGATAGCCGTCCTGTCCGATCGCCTGCAACGCCGCCCACGCCGCGGCGATCGACCCTCCCGGACGGGTGCCGGCCATCGAGGGGGACGCGTAGATGCCGCCTGGCCAGTCGGCGGTCACATGGAACTGGAACCGGCGCAGCTCGGCGCTGCGGTACAGGATCGTCGACGCGCCCTTCGCCGCGAACCCGTACTTGTGGACGTCGGCGGACATCGACGTCACGCCGGGGACACGGAAATCCCAAACGCCGACCGGCACCCCGAGCCGTTCCGCCCACGGCACTAGGAACCCGCCGAGGCAGGCATCCACGTGAAAGCCGATCTCATGATCGGCGGCGATGCCGGCCAGGTCTTCGATCGGGTCGACCTGCCCGAACGGGTAGTCCGGGGCCGAGCCGACCATCAGGATCGTGTTCGGAGTGATCGCGGCCTCCATCGCTGCCGGGTCGGCGCGCACATCGTCGCCCATCGGCACCCGCACCTGCTTCACGCCGAAATAGTGGGCGGCCTTGTCGAACGCGGCGTGGGCCGTCACCGGCAGCACCATCTCCGGGTGGGTGATGCCCTTCGTCGCTCTCGCCCAATCCCGGTACGTCTTCACCGCCATCAGGAGACTTTCCGTGCCGCCCGACGTCATCGTGCCCGCCACCTGATCGTCGCCGTGCAGCATCGACGCCGTCATCCTCACCACCTCGGCCTCGAAGCGGCGCAACGCCGGAAACGCCATCGGATTCAACGCATTCTCGGAAAAGAACAGGCCGTGGGCCTCCTTCAAGAACGCCGTGTGCTCTTCGCCCGCGTGGTAGACGAGGCTCCAGGTGCGGCCTTCTTCCCAGGAGGCCTCGGCTGCGGCGAGGGCCCGCATCTCCTCCAGGATCTCTTCGCGTGACCGGCCGGTGGCAGGGATCTCCATGGGCGGCAGGGTAGCGGCCGGACATGGCGCAAACCTGTCCCACCGGACCGGTACCATCGCCGATGTGAAGATCCTCCACACCGCCGACTGGCACGTCGGACGAGCCATCCGCGGGCGCAGCCGCGCCGACGAGCACCGGGCCGTCCTCGCCGAGATCGCCGACATCGCCGCCGACGAACAGGTCGACCTCGTCGCCGTCGCCGGGGACATCTTCGACGTCGTCGCCCCCACCGCAGAAGCCGAACAGATCGTCTACCGGGCGCTGCTGCGCCTCGCCGAGGTCGCACCGGTCGTGCTCGTCGCCGGCAACCACGACAATCCCCGCCGTCTCCAGGCGGTCGCTCCGCTCCTCGAACTCGGACGGGTGACGGTCGGGGCGACGCTTGCCCGTCCCGACGAGGGCGGGGTGGTCCGGATCGAGACGGACGCAGGGGAGACCGCCCGCGTCGCGCTCGTGCCGTTCATCTCGCAACGCGGCATCGTCACCGCATCGGACCTCATGGAACTCGATCCGCACGAGTACGGCAGCCGGTATGCAGAGCGGCTCGCTGCCATTCTCGGCAAACTCACCGAAGGCATCACCACCGACGAGGTCAACATCGTCGTTGCTCATCTCATGGTCGCCGAAGGGAAACTCGGCGGCGGAGAACGCAGCGCCCACACCATCTTCGACTACTGGGTGCCGACCGGGGCGTTCGACGGGACCCTCTCCTACGTCGCGCTGGGCCACCTGCACCGTCCCCAGAAGATCCCTGCCGCACCGCCGGTCTGGTACGCCGGATCGCCGCTCCAACTCGACTTCGGGGAAGCCGACGATCCGACCGCGGTCCTCATCGTCGAGGCCGAACCGGGTCTCCCGGCCGAAGTCAGGCAGGTGCCGCTCACGGCGGGACGACGGCTCGTGCAACTGCGCGGCACCCTCGAACAGCTCGAACCGCTCGCCGGCACCACCGGAGACGCCTATCTGAAGATCATCCTGGACGAACCCGCCCGGGCCGGCCTCGCCGACAGGGTCCGGGATCTGTTCCCCGAAGCCGTCGACGTGGTCCTCGCTGCGTCCGGGGTCGACGGCCGGGCTCCCCGCGAAGCCCGGCTCGGACGTGCCCCTCACGAACTGTTCACCGACTATCTCGAGTTCGTCAACGCCGGCGACGAGCGCGTCGTGGCCCTCTTCGA
>JANTGE010000122.1 GCA_024763085.1 Acidimicrobiia bacterium | reverse complement strand
ACCCGCTGGGCGTCGTCGAGGGTGCGGATCTGGTAGACGCCGTCGAGGTCGAGCCCTTCGATCGACGCGGCGAGGAACCCGCGGGCACCGGTGGCGTAGAGCAGCAGGTCGAATCCGTGCTGTTCGACGGTCCCGGCTTCGGTGCGGACCGTCACCGTTCGTCCTGAGGTGTCGATGGCGGTGACTTCATGGTGCAGGCGGACGTCGATGTTCATCCGTTCGAACTGCTCTGGGGTGCGTGCCTGGAGTTTGCGCAACTCCTGGACATCGCCGCCGACGTAGTAGGGGACCCCGCAGGCGGCGTAGGAGACCCAGCCGGTGCGTTCGAATACGACGATTTCCAGATCGGGGTTCATGCGACGGGCCTGGCTGGCCCCCGACATGCCGGCGGCGTCTCCGCCGATGACGACGAGGCGAGTCACTTCGATCCTTTCTTCAACCGCTTCAGCTCTTCCTTCTGCTTCTTGAGACGGCGTTTCCTGATCCTCAGGATCATGCCGATGAGTTCGTCGATGACGACCGTGATGGCGGCCACACCGAGAATCACGGAGATGAGCGGCGCCTCGATCTGCCAGAACAGAAGGTCGACCGTGACCGAAGCCGTGTTGCGGAGGGCGAGGATGGCGATGACCACGATGAGGACCACGCCGAACAGGATCGCCCAGGAGATGCCGGTGCCGACATACACCTTCTCGGGTTCGGGTGGCGGCGCTGCCGGTGCCTCCGGCTCTGGGGCCTTCGTCTTCGTCTCGGCGGGTTCGACGTGTTCGTCTTCTCCTGCCTCGGTCTCTTCGGGTTTGGGTTCGTCTTCGTGCCGCATGATCACTCCTTTGCCCACAGATTAGGCGTCCCGGCGGTGTCCCGACACCGTCGAGAGACGATGCGGGAGCTGATCACTGGTGCCGGCGGCTCTACGCCTCTTCGGCGCCCCGTTCGATCGCCCGGTCGGCTTCGACGGCGACCCGCCGGCCCTCCTGTTCATCGACGGTGGCAAGAATGGCGATACCGACGACGAAAAACAGCACCAGGCTCAGCACCGCCGGTCGGCTCGACCCGAAGATCGCCACCGCTCCGGCGAACACCACCGGACCGATGATCGACGAGAACTTCGACATCACCGAGAAGAAGCCGAAGAACTCGCCGCTCTCATACGACGGTGACATCTGCGCGTAGAGGCTGCGGCTCAGCGCCTGACTGCCTCCCTGGACGACGGCGACCATCCAGGCAAGGAACCAGAACTCGAAGACGGCTTCGAGGAAGAAGCCCCACACGGAGATGACGGCGTAGGCGGTGAGCGCCAGGATGATCGCCCGCTTCGTCGTCATCGCGTCAGCGAACCTGGCGAACAGGGACTTCCCGAACAGGGCCGACAGGGCCAGGCCGATCACTTCGACAACGAGGATGAGGCCGAGGATCACACCCAGGTTGCTGGTGCGCAACGGCGGCAGCACCTTGACCTCGCCGATCGACACGACGCCGTCGGGATCGGCCGGGGTGATCGTGATCGTGTGGATCCCCGCTTCGCCGACGTCGATGGTGTCGGGCACGCCGTAGCGAAGCGTCGGAGAGTCGGCGTCGATGGTGACCGGTTCGCCATCCTCTACGAGTGGTGCTCCGTCTACGGAGATGTTCCAGCTGCCGTGGTCCGGCCCGGTGGAGTGGATGATCTCGATCTGTTGTCCGTTGAACTCGATGGTGGCCGCCGCGTCAGGGCCACTGGAGGTCACATACGGCGTCGGGTCTGGCGCGGTGAGAACGAGCAGCTCGGCGAGTCCGGCGATGAGGAGCGCGGCGATGCCGAGCACCGCCGGTGTGAGCACCGACCACAGGCTGGATTCGGGCCGGCTGCGGCGACGGCGTCCATAGATCCAGGCGATGACGAACGCGACGACGGCGACCGCCAGCGCGATCGGTGCGGTGGCCCCGGCAGCGCGGGCCGGAGCGAGGATGGCGTCGGCGACCGTCTGCTCGGGGATTTCGGTCCAGGTGCCGGCGAGCTGCAGCGTGTCGACGCCGTAGGTGCCTTCGCCGACGGCGGCACCGACCGTCTCATACGGTGCGGGAGGCGCGCCCGTCATGTCTGCGGGCAGCGTGCGGGCACCGATCGCGCCGACGAGCGGCAGCGCGATGATGTTGAACACGATGAACGCCAGGTAGATGGCCCGGTTGGCGTCGTCCCGACTGGGGATCCTTCCGAAGATGAGGCTGAACGGGATCCCGACGAACTGGACGAGGAGGATGGCGAGGATGAGGTCGGTGGTCTGGAATCCCAGCTCGGTGCCGTAGATGACGGCCACACTGATGATCGTTCCGATGCCGTCGTTGTAGATGAGGAACGCGATCAGGTAGCGGAAGAGCTGCCGGTATTTCCGGAGGTTCTTGAAGGTGGTGCCGAGTCGTTTGAAGCTGGCGGCGATCAGACCGCCGGTGCCCTTGATGTGCCGCTCCGAGGCGGCCGGTGGTTCCGGGACCCGTCGGAACAGCGGAATCGAGAAGACAGCCCACCAGATGGCGACCGACAGGAACGACAGGCGCGCTCCGAGCTCCGATCCGATGAACAGGATCATGGCGACGTTGACGGCGAGGAGGAGACCGCCGCCCAGGTAGCCGATGGCGTAGCCGCGGGTCGACACCCGGTCCTGGTCTTCCGGTCGGGCGACGTGGGGGAGCAGCGCGTCGTAGAAGACGTTGGCTCCCGCGAAGCCGACCCGGCCGAGGATGAAGAAGATCGAAGCCAGCAGCCAGTCGCCGGTGGTGATGAGGACGAGCAGTCCGGTGCCGACGACACCCATCCCGACGAAGATCGCAAGGAACTTCTTCTTGCCGCGCATGATGTCGGCGATCGTGCCGAGGATGGGGGAGAGAAACGCGACGATGAGCAGCGAGATCGACAGGGTGGTGGTCCAGTAGGCGGTGGCAACGGCGGCGCTCGGCAGGGTCGCGCCGGCGACGGAGCTGTAATAGGCGGGGAGCACTGCGGCGAGGATCGTGGTGGCGAACGCCGAGTTGGCCCAGTCGTAGAGGGTCCAGGCTCTGATGCGGCGTTTGTACTCGTCGTCGGAGATACCTTCGTACGCGGGTGTCAACGCTGCCATCACCATCCCCTCGTCGGCCTGGCCGCCAGGCTACCGCGCGGGGAGTGGCGATGACGGCGAGAAGCGGCCGGTTCCTGGCGGTCCGTGCCTGGTATCGCGCGTCGACGACAGGTACCTGGTACCTGGTACCAAGTACCAGCCGGCTTCGCCGTACGGGCCGGCTCCGCCGGCCCTACACCTTGTCCAGCGCCTGCTCGATGTCCAGCACGATGTCGTCGGGATGCTCCACCCCGACGGAGATCCGCACCAGCCCGTCGGTGATGCCGTACCGCTTCTTGTCCTCGTCGGGCACCCCGGCGTGGGTCATCGTTCCCGGATGCTCGACGAGCGTTTCGGTGCTGCCGAGGCTCACCGCCAGATGCGCGAGCTTCAGGGCGTTGAGGAACCGGAACGCGCCGGCTTCGCCACCTTCGACTTCGAAGGCGATCATCGCTCCAGGGCTCAGACACTGCTTCGAATAGATCTCGTATTGCGGGTCGCCGGGTTCGAGGAACCCGAGGTAGTGCACCGACTCGACCTTCGGGTGCGCCTTGAGGAATTCGGCGACCTTCTTGGCGTTGTCGACCTGCCGGTGCATACGCAACGACAGCGTCTCCAAGCTCCGCATGATCAGCCAGCCGGTCCAGGGTCCCGAATGGGTGCCGAGGTGCGTCCGCATCGCCTTCACCGGACCGACATGCGCGTGGGAGCCGAGGACGGCCCCGGCGATGAGGTCCGAATGGCCACCGATGTACTTGGTGGCCGAGTAAATCACCAGGTCGGCGTTGTGGAGCAGCGGCTTTTGGAACACCGGCCCCAGGAACGTGTTGTCGACGGCGAGCAACACGGGCCGCTCACCGTCGTCGGCGGCATGGGCGATGTCGCCGGCCATTTCGATATCGAACAGGGCGTTCGTCGGGTTGGCAGGTGTCTCGATGAACACCATGCCGAGGCGTTTGCCGGTGGCGGCGATCCGCTGTTCGATCTCCTCCCGGGACTCTTCGGGGAAATAGCCCATCGACTGGATGCCGAACTCGGGCAGCAGTTCGTTCACGAGATGGTCGGTACCACCGTAGAGCGGCTCCGAGTGCAGCAGCAGATCTCCCGGCCGCAGATAGGTCAGCAGGGTCGTGGCGATCGCCGCCATGCCACTCTTGAACAGGGCGCCTTCCTCGGCGCTGTCCCACAGGGTGAGGCGATCCTCGGCGATCTCCAGGTCGGGGTTGTTCAACCGGGAGTAGATGAGCCCCATCTTCTCGCCGGGTTTCGGCTCCCGCTTGCCGGTGGCCATCTCGAAGAAGGCTTTGCCCTCTTCGGCAGTTTCGAACACGAAAGTGGAAGTCTGAAAGATCGGGGACTTGATGGCCCCTTCCGACCAGGCCGGCTCGTAGCCGTAGCCCATCATGAGGCTCTCCGGATGGAGGCGCTTCCCCTCCAGGGTGTCGTCCCATTGCATGATCGCTCCTCTCCACCCCTTACGATAGAGTGCCTGCATGCGCGTTGTGCCGTTTGTCCTCGGAGTTGCTCTCCTGGCCGCCGCGTGCAGCACCGCCCAGGAGGCGGTCACGACCACCGTCGCTCCCACGACCACCCCTACGACCGTGACCACGTCGTCGACGACGACGAGTCCGCCGGAGTCGACCACGTCGACATCGACGACCGCACCGACCACGACAACGACCTTGGCTCCGCTGCAGGATGTCGTCTTCGAACCGGCAGCCGACGGATTCGACGAGCCTTTGTTCGCCACTGCCGTCCCCGGGGAAACGGCCGTCTACGTGCTCGAGCAGGCGGGCCGCGTCTGGAAGGTGGACGGCGACGAGCGCACGCTGTTCCTCGACATCCGCGGTCTGGTGAACCGCAGCGGCAACGAACGGGGCCTGCTCGGCATGGCGTTCCATCCCGACTACCCGGACGACCCGCGGGTCTTCGTCGACTACACGGGCAGTGGTGGGAAGACCGTGATCGCCTCCTACCGGCTCGCCGGCGACGTCCTCAACCCGGATTCGGCGGTGGCGCTGCTCGAAATCCCGCAACCGGCGTCGAACCACAACGGCGGCATGGTCACCTTCGGTCCCGACGGCTACCTGTACATCGGGATGGGCGATGGGGGAGCGGCCAACGACCGGTTCGGCAACGGCCAGCGCCCCGACACCTTGCTGGCGACGCTGCTCCGCATCGACGTATCACCCGCCGACTCCTATGCGATCCCGCCGGACAACCCGTTCGTCGACGGCGGCGGCGCACCGGAGGTGTGGGCGTACGGGCTGCGGAACCCGTGGCGGTTCTCATTCGACTTCGCCGGTGGCCTGCTCTACATCGGTGATGTCGGCCAGGGCAACTATGAGGAGATCGACGTCGCCCAGGCCGATGCCGCCGGTCTCAACTACGGATGGCCGATCACCGAAGGGCTGCACTGTTTCTCGCCGTCCCGTGGTTGCGACACCGACGGGTTGACGCTCCCGGTCCTCGAATACGACCACTCGCAGG
>JANTGE010000121.1 GCA_024763085.1 Acidimicrobiia bacterium | reverse complement strand
AGCACGGAAACGCCGAGTGGCTCGAACGCCGCGGCCAGCTTCACCCGGGTTTCCTCACCGTTGGACGACGGCTCCTCCCCGAAACCGACTTCGAGGGCGCTTCCTACGTATTCGGGTACCAGGTCGATGTCGCCGTTTTCGAGTGCCGGTTTGACGATTTCGCGACTGCCGAGCCGGAGCTGGCGTTCCACCGGGTAGTCGTTGGCTTCTAGGGCTTGGGCGTAGATCTCTGCCAAGATCACGCTCTCGCCGAAGTCGAACGACGACACCGTGATCGGGGCGCCACCACCCGAGCCTGAGCAGGCCGCCGCCAGAATGGCGAAGGCTGTCAGGATCGCCCCAGTGGCGCGACTGCGGGTCATCCGCATGGGTCTCTCCTCCCTGTCTTGGAAAGCCGACAGTCTGTCGGCGTATGCCTCAACCCTAGGTCAGGTCGAAATGTTCCGGGTAAGCCGCCAGCGGCCAGCGGCCAGCGGCCGTTTACGTCGGCGCCGGGCGCACCACCTGCTCCTGGCCACGCAGCATGCGCAACCCTCTCGGCTCTACGAGACGTTCCAGCACACCGAAGCCGACCTCGGTGGCGACGGCGAGGAGCGCGACGAGCAGTCCCCCGGCGAACACCTCGACATTGTTCCGGGTGGCGAATCCGTCGATGACATAGCGGCCCAGGCCGCCCCAGGCGACGATGGCGCCGAGCGTGGCGGTGGCGACGACCTGGACCGCTGAGACTCGAACTGCGGCGAGGATGATGGGCAACGCCATCGGCACCTCGACCTTCGCCAGGATCCCCGCCGGCGTCATCCCCATCCCCCTGGCGGCTTCGACGACACCAGGGTCGACGTCCCGGACCGCTGTGTACGCGTTGGTGAACATCGGTGGGATCGCCAGTGCGACAAGGGCCAGCAACGTCGGCCAGAAGCCGAGGCCGAGTCCGAGAGCGATACTCACCGGCAAGGCGAGGGCGATGATCGCGAAGGAGGGCACCGCCCGGGCGATGTTGACCGCGGCTACTGCCAGCACACCGCCACGTCGGGCGTGGCCGAGGATGACCGCCGGAATGATCCCGAGCAGCGCCGCGATCATCATCGCGAAGGTCGAGAGTTGGACGTGTTCGAACACCCGGTTCGGAATGCCACCGGATCCGCTCCAGTTGACAGGATCGGCGAACCACGCGAGGACGTCGGCGAGAAAGCTCATGCGGCAGCTTCCCGTCGACGTGCCCAGGGGGTCAATACTCGCTCGGCGAAGGCGAGGGAGACGTCGGCGGCGACCGCGAGTATGACCGACAACACGGTGCCGACGATGATCTGCGTGGTGCCGATCGGACTGTAGAAGGTCCCCAACCCACGAAGGATGAGAGCGCCGAGCCCGCCCTGACCGATGAGCGACGTCACGGTCACCAAGCCGATTGTGGTGACGGTCGCGATCCGAATACCGGCGACGATGACCGGCAGTGCCAGTGGGATCTCCACCGCCCACAGCCGGTGCCGCCTCGTGTACCCCATGGCGTCGGCGGCCTCTTTGATCGCCGGCGGGACCCCGTCGATGCCGGCGACGATGTTGCGAATCAGGATCAACAGGGTGTAGCTGACGAGACCGATCTCGGCGGTGAGGATCGACAGGCCGGTGATCGGCACGAGGAAGGCGAACAGGGCGAGGCTCGGGATCGTGTAGAGAATGCCGGTCACCCAGGTGATCGGTGCGTAGGTCTTGCGGAACCGCAACGCGATCGCCGACAGCCCCAGCGAAACGACCAGCCCTGCGGCGACGGCGATGCCGGTGAGCAGCAGATGTTCGCCAGTCAGGGCACCGATGTCGTCGAGGTTGCGACCGATCCAGTCCCACCGGATCATCGGACGATCTCCCGCGAGATCGTGTCGACGTCGATCATGCCGAGGTAGCGGTCTCCGTCGAACACCGCCGCCATGGTGGTGCGCCCCGACACGATGGCGTCCAGTGCCTCTCTGAGGGAGCTCGACCGGGTCAGCCAGGCGCGGAAGCGTCTTCCGGAGCGCGGCACCGTCGCGGCGCCGCGAAGGTCGTCCTCGGTGAGCCAGCCGAGCATGCGATCCCCGTCGACTACCGCGAACCAGTCGGTGCCGTATCGTTCCATGACTCGCCTGGCTTCCTCGACCGTTCCGCCGGGTGCAACCACGGGGCCGGGATCCAGGTCCACGGTGGAGATGGGGATGAGAGACAGACGTTTCAGACCACGATCGCTTCCGAGGAACTCGGCGACGAAGTCGTTGGCGGGTTCGGCGAGGATCTCTGCAGGTGAGGCGTACTGTTCGAGCACGCCGCCAACGTTGAGGATGGCGACTCTGTTGCCGAGCCGGATCGCTTCGTCGATGTCATGGGTGACGAACACGATGGTCTTGCGCAGTCGGTCTTGGAGGGCAAGGAGCTCCTCCTGGAGCTTCGAGCGCACGATCGGGTCGACCGCCCCGAACGGCTCGTCCATGAGCAACACCGGAGGATCGGCGGCGAGGGCCCTGGCCACCCCGACCCGCTGCTGCTGTCCCCCTGACAACTCGGCCGGGTACCGGTCGGCCATCTCCGGTTCGAGCCCGACGAGTTCGATGAGCTCGGTAACTCGTTCGGCGATGCGCTGTTCGTCCCATCCGACCAGCGTCGGTACGGTGGCGATGTTCTCGGCGATGGTGCGGTGTGGGAACAGGCCGATCTGCTGGATGACGTAACCGATCTTGCGGCGCAACAGGTGCGCTTCGACGCTGGTGGCGAGCTCGCCGTCGACGTAGATCTCCCCGGAGGTCGGTTCGATGAGCCGGTTGATCATCTTGAGCGTGGTGGTCTTGCCGCATCCGGAGGGTCCGACCAGGACGACGATCTCACCCCGGGGAACATCGAGCGACAGGTCCCCCACGGCGGGGGCCGTGCCGCCCGGAAACGTCTTGGAGACGTGACGCAGACTGATCATGACGTCGCTCACCCGAGCGAGCCTACCGGTCCCCCCTAAGGAGCGGAGCGACTGAAGGGGGGAAAGTACCGCCGGAGCGAAGCTCCGGGGGTAGGGGGGTCGGCTCCCCAAGCCACCGCCTCGAAACTCAGAACCCACAACTCACAACTCACAACCCATAACCCAAAACCCAAGACTCGAAGTCCTAAAACGCCAGCCCCTCAACGAATACTCACCCACTCCCCCAGGTACGCCACCAGCTCGTCGCCGTCGATCCCGACGCTGCCTTCGACGATCGCTTCGATGGATGGACAGGGCACGCCGTGAAGTTCCAGGGCCGCCCACAGGTCCCTCAGCATGGCTTCACGGTCCGCCTGAGCGCCGACGCGCACCAGCGGATACCGAGGACCCGCGTTCTGGGCAACGAGGGGCACCGGGGTCGGTTTCACAGCTCGATGCCGCTCAACGCCTCCAGCGCCTTTACGAGCGCGTGGTTTCCCTCTCCTCCGAGTCCCTTCGCCTGGAGGCTGCGGTAGAGCTGGAACACGTAGCCGGTCCCCACGGCCGGCACGCCGAGCTCGTCGGCGGTTTCGAGGGCGAGCCGAAGGTCCTTCTGCTGCAGGTCGATGGTGAACCCTGGCCTCCAGTCGCGCTCGATCATCTGCGGGCCGCGGTGCGACAGCATCCATGAACCTGCTGCTCCACCGGCGACGGCCTCAACGACCCGGTCGAGGTCGAGGCCGGCCGCTTTTGCGAAGATCAGTGCCTCGGAGACCGCGTATCCGTTGATGACGACGAGGATCTGGTTGACGAGTTTGGTCTGCTGGCCGGACCCCGTCGGCCCCACATGGTTGATCGACGTGCCGTACGCCTCGAGGATCGGGCGCACCGCGGCGACCGCGTCCGGGTCTCCTCCGATCATGATCGCCAGCGTTCCTCTCTCGGCACCTTCAGACCCGCCGGAGACCGGGGCATCGAGCCAGATCCCGCCTCGCTCCGCCACCTCCGACGCGAGCGCGAGCGTGGCTTTCGGACTGATGGTGGAGTGGTCGACGACGACGGTGCCGGGACGCAAGCCGTGGATGACTCCCTGTTCACCAAGCACGACCTCTTCGACGTCGGCCGTGTCGGAGACACAGATGAGGATGACGTCGCACCGGCCGGCGAGGTCCGCCGGCGACGATGCCGCCGCAGCCCCGGCCTCGACGAGCGGGGCCATCTTCTCCGGGGTTCGATTCCACACCACGAGGTCGAACCCTTTGGCCACCAGGTTGCGGGCCATGCCGCCACCCATGATGCCGAGACCGATGTAGCCGATACTGTCCATGATTGTCTCCTCCTTCCTTGTCAATGGTGGCATGACTCGAGCGGGCGAGCTTCGACCGCTCGCCTGCTACTCGCCGCCGGCCTTCCAGGCGTCGCGGAGCCGGACTTTCGCCCCGAATCGGAGGATCGACCCCTGGTAGATGCGAGCTCCGAGGCGGAGGATGGCGTAGATCATCGCCACGATGAGCACGATCGACAGCCCCACCTCCCAGGCCGGGACATCGGTGACGGTCATCCGGGTCGGCATGACGAACGCCGAGAACGGCGGAACGAGAGAGCCGAAGTACGCCAGCGCTCCGTTGGGGTCCTCGAGAGCGGCGATCGAGATGAAGAACCCGGGCACGATGAGCAGGATCGGGAGCATCGCGACGCCCTGGGCGTCCTCCTGGCGGGAGATGGTCGCCCCGAGGGCCGCGTACATGACGGCGAACAGGGTGTAGCCGAGCAGATACCAGAAGAGGACGGTCAGCACGACGCGCACCCCGAGGCCGGCGAGGTCGACGTCGACGATCTCAACCATGTTGGCCATCAGCAACGCGGCGACCCCGATCACGACGAGTTGTACGACACCGAGCGCGCCGATGCCGACCACCTTGCCGGCCAGCAGCATGGTGGGTCGGGTGCGGGACAGCACGACCTCGACAACCCTCGATTGCTTCTCCTCCATGACCCCCATCATCACGAACTGGCCGAACATGAGGATGGAGATGTACAGCAGGATCGACCCGACGTAGGAGGCGATCTGCTTCGGTACATCGGCAGGTTCTGGCTCGTGGAGCGATCGGGACGGCGGCGGTGGGGGGGCGAGCAGTCGTGCGGCCTCGTCGGGAGACAGGCCGAGGTCGGCGATCGCCTGGTTCCGATGCAAGGTTTGGAAGGCCGCGGTGACGATGGCGCCGAGCTGGAGTCGGGGTTCGCTCTTCCACACGACAGAGCCGGCCTCGATGACGACATCGACGTCGTCGGCGTCCAACGCGGCCTCCGCCGCGGCTCCGTCTTCGAACGGGACCAATTCGACACCCCTATCGAATACGGCCGCTGCGGTGGTGAGCGCGGCGGCAAGCTGAGGATCGACAGCACCGACGACGCCGATCTGATACGGCTCCGGGGTCCTCGTCTCTTGCGCGACGAGGGGCCCGACTCCCAGGACGAGCGCCACGATGATGAACATCGACACCAGGAAAGCTCTGCTCCGTGCCCGTTGGAGGAAGTCCCGCCAGGCGATCAACCCGATTTGGCGAAGCCGACTCATCGACCCACCGCCTCACGGAACAGATCGGACAGGCTCGGCGGTTCGAACTCGAAGCTGGTCACTTCCCCGTGTCTGCGGGCCTC
>JANTGE010000120.1 GCA_024763085.1 Acidimicrobiia bacterium | reverse complement strand
TCCGTCTCGAATCGATGCTCGAATCCGTCGATCATGGGGCGTCCGGCGGCGATCGCGGCCTGCACTTCCGGAAGGTCCAGCGATCTGCGGTGAGCTTCGGCCGACTCCCAGAGTTCGGTCACCCAAACCCCATCGGCGTCGCTGAGGTCGCGGGCCACCACATAGGAGAAGCAACCTGGCATCGGGCCGACCGAAGCCAAGACCGCGGCAAGTCGATCCGCGTTGCCGGGGGTTGCCGTGAGCTTGCTGATCAAACCGTACATCGTGTCCTCTCGAGCGTGGACGCAGGCTACCGGAGAGGTCTCTCAACTGCTGTAGGGCAGCGGCCTATTTAGGGGGGTCGGCTCCACGGGGAAACCGGTGGGCCCGGCAGGACTCGAACCTGCGACCTACGGATTATGAGTCCGCTGCTCTGACCAACTGAGCTACGGGCCCCGGCGCGAGATTGTACGCAAACGACTCAACTTTCCCGACATAGTGTCCGATATCGGCTGTCGTGGACGCCAGGATCGACAACGATCGGTTCGAAGAGCTCCGGCGTCGATTGGAGGCCGTGGAAGCCGCCGATCGTGCGAAGTCGAAGTTTCTCGCCGAGGTCAGCCATGAAATCCGGACCCAATTGGCCGGTGTCATCGGCATGACCCAGGTGACGCTCGACACGAAACTGACGCCAGAGCAGCGAGAGTATCTGGAACTCGTCGTGCAATCAGGCGACGCGCTCCTCACCCTTGTGAACGATCTGCTCGACATGTCGAAGATCGAAGCCGGGAAGATCGAGATCGAAGCGGTGCCGTTCAGCCTGCCCGACCTCGTCAAAGCGGCCGTCTCGTCGCTACGGGCGGTCGCGGAGGCGAAGGGCCTGGAACTCGTCGCCGAGTTGGACGTCAATCTTCCCGAGGGAGTCGTCGGAGACCCCGGAAGAATACGGCAGGTCTTGCTGAACCTCGTCAACAACGCGATCAAGTTCACCGAAGCCGGCGGCATCGTTGTGTCGGTGAAGGCGGAAGCCGTCGCTGATGAAACGGCCGAGGTGCATTTCGAAGTGATCGACTCCGGCCCGGGCATCACCGACGAAGAACAACGACGCATCTTCGAACCGTTCGAACAAGGCGACCACGCTCCTATCGACGGAACCGGCCTCGGACTCACCATTACCCGCAGGCTCGTCGGTTTCATGGGCGGCCGCATCTGGGTGGAGTCAGACCCGGGGCGTGGGTCGATCTTCCATGTTGTGCTGCCGTTCGACCGGACCGACCTCGAGCCGCACCTGCCGCGAGCCCGTTCCGAGTTCACCGGGGTGCCGGCGCTCGTCGTCGCCGCTCAGGCGATCAATCGGGATCACCTGATGCATGCGACCGAGGCGATAGGGCTCGACGTGGTTGGGGTCAGCAGCATGACCGAAGCCATCGGAGCGATCGGAGTAGCTGCAGCCGCCGACCGTCCCTTCGCCATTGCTCTGCTCGAACTTCCGGGCAACGTCCTCGACATTGCCGCCCAACTGCGAAAGCGACCTGGCCTCGACCAGATGCACATCGTCGTTGTCACGTCGCTCGGGCAGCGGGGCGACGCGGCGCGCTGCCGGGCCCTGAACATCGCCGGCTACTTCAGCAGGCCGGTCCCAGACAGAGACCTCCAAGAAGGCATCGCCGCGGTACTCGCAGGTCCCGCACCCGGCGACCTGACTCGGCTGGTCACGAAACACTGGCTGCGGGAACGGCGTCGCCACCTCAACGTCCTCGTCGTTGACGACAGTCCAACCCACCGGATGATCGCCAAACGGGTGCTCGAGCGACGTGGGCACCATGTCGAAGACGTCGACAACGGCCGAGCCGCTCAGGAACTCGTGCTCAAGCACTCGTTCGATGTCATCTTGATGGACCTGTGGATGCCCGACGTCAACGGGCTCATCGCCACCGAAGGCATCAGAGGCTTCGAAACCGGCGGGCGCCGCGTTCCCATCATTGGACTTGCTCCCGAAGGTATCGCCGGTGTTGAAGAGCAGGCCCGGCGGGCAGGTATGGACGCCGTCGTCTCCAAGCCGTTCGACATCGACGCGCTCCTCCGGGTCATCGACCGGACCGTACCCACCTCGTAGTCACTGATAGTGGTCGAAATGACCACACTGTGTTAGGTTGTCGGCATGAAGACTGCTGGGATGGCTCTCCTCGTACTCATGCTCGTTGCCGGTCTCGCGGCGCCCGCCGCCGCAGCGTCGGCTGCTTTCGAACCAGGTCCCGGGCGGGACCTCTGGGTCTGGGAGCCACCCGGACCTGACACCATCGACTTCTCCGTCGCAGAAGGCATCCGCGCCATCTACCTGCATGCAGGACCCGGCTTCAGCTCCGACCCTGCCTACCGATCATTCGTCGACCAGGCGCACCAAGCCGGGCTGCTCGTTGTCGCCATGGCCGGAGATCCCACCTGGGCGCTCCAAACGAACGACTGGCAGGCATGGATCGATGAGGTGGCGGCCTTCGGGGCATTCGACGGCATCGTCGCCGACGTCGAGCCCTACCTGCTTCCCGAATGGTTGACGAAACGAGACCGCAACCGGGTCATCAGGTCATACCTTCGCGGACTCGAATCGATGGCCACAACCGGCATGCCCACCGCCGCCGCCGTACCGTTCTGGTGGGACGACCCCGCCTACCGGCGTGGCAAGCTGCTTCTGATCGAACACGTCATGGCCCGCGTCGACGCCGTCGTCGTCATGGCCTACCGGGACCACGCCGACGGCCCAGACGGCATCCTCGACGTGGCCGCGACCGAAGCAGACCTCGCCGACGCCACCGGCACCACACTGATTGTGGCGGTGCAGACAGCCCCAGACCTCGACAAGGTCACGTTCTTCGAAGAAGGACGCGCCCAGCTCGAAGTCGAACTGGCCGCCGTCGCTGCCACCTGGGGCGAACGTCCATCCTACGGCGGGTTCGCCATCCACTACTTCCGCAGCTTCCAGGTGCTTTAGGGTCGAAAGACCCTAGACGGGACAGGCAGGATCTGATAGCCAGGGGGTGCTGTAAGCACCCCGACGGGCAGCGGCGCGGAGACCGGAGGCGCAATCCGATGCTTCGTCAGTCGGGGTGCTGCGCGTCGCCTCGGCGCTCCAAGATAGCCAACACCTCGGCATCGGACGTCTGGGAGAAGTCCTGGTACCACTGCCCAACCGCTCCGAAGAACCGCGGGGTCTCCAACGCGACGACGTCATCGACCTCCTCTTTCAACTCCTCCGCCGTCTCCGGAGCCGCCACCGGCACCGCCAGCACGATCGAGTCGGCTGCCCGCGCCCGCAACGCTCTGGCTGCAGCCCGGGCCGTGTAGCCGGTCGCCAAGCCGTCGTCGACCAGGATGACCATCCGGCCTGAAACATCGAACGGAGGGCGATTGCCTCGATAGGTGCGGACGCGACGTTCGAGTTCTGCGTGTTCGTGGGCTGCGACCGCCGCCAGAGCCGACGGATGCACCCCGAGCATGTCGATCAGCCGATCGTTGAGCGCAGTCACCCCGCCCTCGGCGATCGCCCCCAGACCCAGCTCCGGCTGGCCTGGGGCGCCCAACTTCCGTACCACGAGAATGTCCAGCGGCGCGTCCAGCGCCCTGGCGACCTCATCGGCCACGACGACGCCTCCCCGGGGGAGACCGATCACCACCGGGTTGCGCTGTCGCAGAGGAGCCAGCGCTTGACCGAGACGCCGCCCTGCGTCACGACGATCGATGAACATACCCAAATCCTACGCCTCGCCGGTGACGATCCGTCCCAGCTCCGAGAGGGTCGGTTCTGAGAAATATGAAGAGTGGGCGCGCCACGCCGGGGGGTTGCCGGCGTCGATCGGCCGGGCACCGAACTCAGGAGCGGAAGGATCTGTTCCGAACAGCAGGCCGCCCCTCAACGGATCGGACAGTGACGCCGGATCCCGGGCCAGCCTGATCGGGTCGAGCGGCGCGGTTGCCGACCACACCCTCATCACCGGCAGATCTCGACGGTCGTCGGCGCCGGTCCCGGGAGAACCCAGGAGCACGACGTCGTCGGCTTTCAGCCCCTCTCGGGCCGCCAAACCCACAACGAGGGACCCGTAGCTATGGCCGATCACCGTCACATGGCGATCTCCGGAGAGGTCCGAGACGAACGGCGTCAGCCGGCGGGAGGCCTCGATGGCCGGACCCTCATCCAACGCGAGCGGAACGGCATCGGGTGCGTCATAGTCGAGCCAGGCGACCACCGCGGTATCCGTCCGGTCGATCGCTGAGAACAGGTCGAGTGCGTCCCGTCGCAGCCGTTCGTCGTAGGTGGCCAAACCGGCTCCGACGCCGGGCACGACTACAGCCACATGATCCGCCCTGTCGAGATCCCCGAATACCTCGACGATACGCCCATCCCCGGCAGCGTCGAACGCCAACACCGTGCCCCACGCCTCGGCATGCGCGATCAGCACGTCGAGGTGTTCGACCTGTTCGTCGAGGCCTGCGGCCATGCGTCGCAGGTCAGGCGAGGGCAGCCAGTCGGTGAACCGATGGAACAGTTCGGCTCGCCGGGCCAACTCGCGACGCTCCAACTGGAGGTCCGTCAAGTACCGGGCGACCGCAGGCGATCGCGGCGATGGGGGTGCCGACCAGGTCGACAGAGGTGCCGGCGCCAGGCTGCCTGTCCGACGGCGGAGCTCGGCGGCCTCGGTGAACCACCAGTCCGCATCGGCGCGCAACCAGGCGGCCAGGGAAGGGTCACGCCCCGCTGCCGTCAGATGGATCGCCAGAGCGCCACAGACCGCGTTCGCTTCGCTCCCGATGGAAGTCAGCAGTCCCGACAATCGAGTGGCGGCCGGCGCGTCGATGGATCGCCACATGTCGACACGTTACGAAAGGGGCCCCCTGCCGTGAAGGGGGCTGTGGTAGCTTGCCGAAAGGAGGGGCCATGGACCAGGTGCTGCTGTGTGAAGAGCTCCGGCGCACGTTCGGCGATGTCGTGGCCGTCGACGGAGTGGGGTTCACCATCGCCGCCGGTGAAACCTACGGGCTCCTGGGACCGAACGGAGCCGGAAAGACGACCACCATCTCGATGATCGCCGGGCTGCTTCGCGCCGATGCCGGCATGGTCACCATCTCTGGCATCCCGATGGCCGCAACCGCTATCGAGGCGAGACGCCACATCGGGCTCGTTCCGCAGGAGATCGCCATCTACCCCGACCTCACGGGTCGTGAAAACCTCGAGTTCTTCGGCAAGCTGTACGGGCTCACCGGCCGGCCACTGGACGCGAGGGTCGACGAGGTCCTCGACGTGATCGGCCTCGTCGAACGCGCCGACGACCGAGCCGAGACCTACTCAGGCGGGATGCAGCGGCGTCTCAACATCGGCGTCGGCCTCCTCCACGAACCCGACCTCCTGATCCTCGACGAACCCACCGTCGGCGTCGACCCGCAAAGCCGCAACGCCATCCTCGAAAACGTCGAAGCGCTCGGCAGGCACGGGATGGCCGTCCTCTACACCACCCACTACATGGAGGAAGCCGAACGACTCTGCGACCGCATCGGCATCATCGACCAGGGCAAGCTCATCGCCGAAGGCACACGGAGAGACCTCGTCGCTCTGGTCGGCAGCAAGGACCGCATCGAGGTGGCCGCATCCGGCCCGCTGGCGGCCGGCGT
>JANTGE010000119.1 GCA_024763085.1 Acidimicrobiia bacterium | reverse complement strand
GCGATGGAGGCTCCCGAACGGGGCCTGTTCGGCGTGCAGTTCCACCCGGAGGTGGCCCACACTCCGAGGGGCAACGACATCCTGAAACGGTTCCTCTATGACGTGTGTGAAGCCCGGCCGACGTGGACGAGCCATTCGATCATCGAACAGTCTGTCCAGGCGATCCGGGAGCAGGTGGGTGACGGCAAGGTGATCTGCGGCTTGTCGGGCGGTGTCGACTCGTCGGTTGCCGCCGCGCTCGTCCACCACGCCGTCGGCGACCAGCTGACAGCGGTGTTCATCGACCATGGGCTGCTTCGCGCCGACGAGGCCGAACAGGTTGAAGAGACCTTCCGCCGTACGTTTCAGATCAACCTGATCCATGTGAAGGCCGCCGACCGGTTCCTCGATCGGCTCGCCGGCGTCACCGACCCGGAGGCGAAGCGCAAGATCATCGGCGAAACATTCATCCGTGTCTTCGAAGAGGTCGCCAACGACCTCACCGACACCCGATTCCTCGTGCAGGGAACCCTGTATCCCGACATCATCGAATCGGGTACGAAGGACGCCGCCAAGATCAAGAGCCATCACAACGTCGGCGGACTGCCCGACGACATGCAGTTCGAGCTCGTCGAGCCACTCCGGGACCTGTTCAAAGACGAGGTCCGGGCCGTCGGAGCGGAGCTCGGACTCCCCGAGGAGATCGTATGGCGACAGCCGTTCCCCGGGCCCGGGTTGGCGGTGCGCATCATCGGTGAGGTGACCAGAGAGCGCCTCGAGATCCTCCAGGCCGCCGACGCAATCATCCTCGAGGAGGTTCGGCGCGCGGGACTCTATCGAGACCTGTGGCAGTCGTTTGGTGTGCTGCCGGCCATCCGAACCGTGGGGGTGCAGGGCGACGGCCGTACCTACGCATATCCGCTGGTGCTGCGGGCTGTCACGTCCGAAGACGCTATGACCGCCGATTGGGCACGTCTTCCTTACGACGTACTCGAGCGGATTTCCTCTCGTGTGATGAACGAAGTGCCCGGTATCAACCGGGTGGCCTACGACATCTCCTCGAAGCCGCCGGCCACCATCGAGTGGGAGTAGGACCACTCAAGAACCCTCTAGCCCGGACCGATAGGTAGTCGAGAGGCGACGAGAGGTCACGAGGTGGAGCTGTCCCACGACACGGAGCTTCTGGCGATCTATCGCGAGGAGCTGGAGAGCCGGACGAGTGCACTACTCGAAGGTGCCCGGGCACTGGCCCGGGGGCCGGTTTCCAACGCGTCGGACCTGTTCCGAGACGCCCACACCATCAAAGGCTCTTCACGGGTGATGGGTTTCGAAGCGCTCGGTGAGGCCGGCCAGGCGCTCGAGTTTGCCTGGCGGGGAATCGCCGACGGGACTCGCAAACCCACGCCGGAGCTCGCGGCTCAGCTTCTCGCCGTCACCGAACAGCTGCTTCCGGTGTTCGAAGCCGATCCGGTCGGTGGCAGCGTCGAGATGAGAGCTGCCGTCGCCGACCTCTCCGGCACATCGGTAGAGCCGCCTCAGCCGCAGACGAACCCGCCTCCTCCGCCCCCGCCGCCCGACCGTACCCACATACCGGTCGAGGATCAGACGATAGAGGCGGCGCCGCCAGCCCTTTCGGACCTCGGCGGACTCGTGTCCGCGCTCGAGCAGGGACTCATCGGTACCGCCACTCGCGTCGAGACCACGAAGCTGTACCGCCTCATCAACAGGGCGGCGGAGACCCGGCTCGATGCCGAAGCGCTCGCCGATGCGGTCCGAGCGCTCAGGCTCGCCGCCGGGAATCCTCGGGAGATCGCCTCGCTCGCCGCCCGCTGGGAAGAAGCGGTACACGCGATGGGAGAGGCGGTGAACGATCTCCAAACTCGTGCCGTCGAATTGGTGTCGTCCAGATTCGGGGAGATCACCGCCACCTTTGAACAGTTCTCTCACTACCTGGCCCGAAGAACCGGCAAGGAAGTCCGACTCGAAGTCACCGGCGCCGACGTCGAAGTCGACAGGCAGATCCTCGAACACCTCCGCGAACCGCTTCGCCACCTCATTGTGAACGCCGTCGATCACGGCATCGAACCGTCCGCCGAGCGGGTCAAAGCAGGCAAACCTGCCAGCGGCAGGGTCACCGTGCGGGCCGCAGTCTCCGACGCACAGCTCCACATCACCGTCCAAGACGACGGCCGCGGGGTCGACTGGCAGGCCGTCCGGAGCGCCGCCCTGGCCAGAGGTCTCGACCCTGAACTCACCGATGCCGACCTCAGCCGTCTGCTGTTCTCACCGGGATTCTCCACCGTTCATGAGCCGACCGAACTGTCCGGCGACGGGCGCGGTCTCGCGCTGAGCGCCGAACTGGCCGAGAAGCTCCGTGGCGGCATCTCGATCGAATCGACGCCAGGGAAGGGCACCACGGTGATGCTCGGTCTGCCGGTGTCGTGGGCGTTCCAGGATGCCGTCCTGCTGCGTTCGGTCGGCCGGGCGTGGGGGATCCCCGCCGCGGCGGTTACCACCACCTTCCCGGTGGCCGGTGCAGACGTTCGTCCCACGAAAGACCGAATGGAACTGGTCTATCAGGGTCGGCGCATCCCGATCGGCTCGTTCGGTGCGGCGATCGGGGCCGGAGTGACTGAACACACCGGGGAAGTCGTCGTGCTGGCGACGAGGTCCGGTCCGGTAGCCGTGACGGTACCCGAAGTGCTGGGAAGACGCGAGGTGGCGGTGAAGAGTCTCGGTCCTGTGCTGGCAGGTGATGGGCCGCTGATCGGAGCCGCCGTGCTTGGCGGTGGCGAACTGGTCGTGATGGTCGATCCGAACAAGATCGCCGATCAGGTCAAGGAGCTGCCGGTACCGCCGGAGCATCGACCGAAGGTGCTCGTCGTCGACGATTCGAAAGGGGTACGACAGCTCGTCGCCTCGGTGCTGTCCAGCCAGGGCTTCGACCCGTTCGTCGCCCGACACGCCGACGAGGCGATCGAGCGGCTGGCGGCGGACAGCTTCGACGCCTTGGTCGTCGACTTCAAGATGCCGGGCCCCGACGGGGTAGAGCTGGTACAGGCGGTCCGGCGACGCGACGCCAACATCCCGGTTGTCATGGTGTCGGCGGTCGCCACTTCTGAAGACCAGGCACGGGCCTGGGAAGCCGGTGTCGATGCTTACCTCGACAAGGCCGACCTGCGGCAGGGACTGCTGGTGTCGACCCTGTCGTCGCTGCTGGCGATGCGATCGGGGGTGACTCGGTGAAGGTCCTCGTCGCCGACGACAGTCCGGTGGTCCGGGCAGCTGTGACCAACCTCCTCACGGAGGCCGGGTTCGAGGTCGTCACGGCAGAGGACGGGATCGACGCCATCCAGAAGTTCTACGCCGAGCTCCCCGATCTGGTGCTGCTCGACATCAAGATGCCCCGCATGTCCGGGTATGTCGCCTGTCGGCTCATCAAGGAGGACTACGAAGTCGCCCACACTCCGGTGTTGATCCTCACAGCCCTCGACTCCGCCGAAGATCGCTATTGGTCGGAGAAGTCCGGTGCCGACGGCTATCTCACGAAAGAGTCCCTGACGAAGGACCTCGTCGGGGTGATCTCGTCGGCTCGGGCCACCAGGGCTTTGTCGGAGCTGACCAGGACCGACATGGCTCCGAAGCAGCTCGACAACCTCGAGGTGCTTGGCCGTGTGGCCGAGCTGCTGGACCGGAAGCTGTTCGACGCCACCGTTGTCAACGAGATCATCACGATGGCGACCAGGCCCGGCGACCTGGCAGGGACGCTCGACGAGATGCTTGGCATCCTGCGGAGGTTCGTGGCCTACGACATCGCTGCCATAGCCCTCATCAACGAGCGGAAGATGGCGGTGCATTTCGACCATCCGGTCTCCCGTGCAGACCTCGAAGAGTTCCGGAGGCTTGCCGTCGGGCACCTGCAGCAGATGTCGGGTGTGGTGCTTGGCCCTGAGGACATCAAACTGTGGCTGGAGAAGCGACCGTCCTTCTCCGAACACGACCCGATCGAAGGGTGGCCTTCGTTCTTCGCGATGGCGCTGCGCAGCCGCGGTGAGGTGTTCGGCATCCTCGCCGTAGCATCTCACCGGCCTGGTATCTACACGCCGCAGGTAGCTCGCACGCTGCGCATGGTCGAGTTCCCGATCGCTGCGGTGGTCGACGCCGCGTCGCATCATCAACGGCTCCTCGAGCAGGAAGCAAGGTTGAGCCTGTCGTCGCTGTACGGAGATCCAGAAATCTGATCGACGTTCACCTCAGGATGGGAGGCCACGGTGACGATATCTAGAGGTATGACAGGCAGGGCCGGATGCTGAACTTCGTCGCCGGTGCCGCCATCGTTCTTGCAGTGACGGCGGTGCTCTGGTCGCTACACGCCAATGCCGCCGCCCGCCGGCGGGAGCAGACAGCCCGCGCGGAAGCGGATCATGCGAAACGCATGAAAGACGAGTTCGTTTCGATGGTCAGCCATGAGCTGCGCACTCCCCTGACGTCGATCGCCGGGTTTGCCGACACGCTCCGAGACGGGTGGCAGACGCTTCCGGTCGACGAGGTCAACGAGTTCCTCGACATCATCCGCAAGCAGTCGCAACACCTCCACGAACTCGTCGAGGACGTGCTCGTGTTGCCCAGGCTGCAAGCCAACCGGCTGCCGCTCCACCCGGAGGTGTTCGAGTTGGGCCCGCTTGCTCACGAGGTCGTCCAGCTCGTGTCGCCCCCAGGGTTCGCCAGCGAAGCATCGGTGTCGATCCCTGGCGGGGTGATGGTGTACGCGGACCGTCGCCGGGTGATGCAGGTACTGCGCAACCTCTACGAGAACGCGGTGAAGTACGGCGGCGATCAGGTGCTCATCGAAGGGTCACCCTACGGCAAGCAGTACCTCGTGGTGGTGTCGGACAACGGGCCTGGCATCGCCGAAGAAGAGGTGGACCGCATGTTCGTCCGCTTCGAGCAGCGGTCAAAAGGGGACGCCCGGTCGGACCAGGGGATCGGTCTCGGGTTGCCGATCGCGCTGCAGCTGAGCCGGGCGATGGGTGGAGATCTTTGGTACGAGCATCGGTTCCCGACAGGCTCGAGGCTCTGTTTCACCGTGACGCTGGCCGGCACGCCGCTCGACGAAGAGGAAGAAGCGGCTATCAGCGAGTCGGCAGAGACGGCCTGAGCGATTTCGTCCCAGGGCGCGGGTACCATGCGCCCGCATGCTCCACTCCGCAGATTCGCGCCTGCTCGAAGATCTCAACCCGGCCCAGCGGGAGGCCGTGACCGCCACCGAAGGTCCGGTGTTGATCGTCGCCGGCGCCGGTTCGGGCAAGACGCGGGCGCTCACCTACCGGATCGCCCATCTCATCCACGACCACGGGGTGGCGCCCCCGTCGATCCTGGCGATCACGTTCACGAACAAGGCGGCGAACGAGATGCGAGAGCGGGTCGAGCAGCTCGTCGGCGGGCATGTGCGGGCGATGAACATCTCGACGTTCCACTCGATGTGTGCTCGGATTCTGCGCCGGGAGGCGCCCCGCCTCGGGTACCGGTCTTCGTTCACCATCTACGACGACGCCGACTCGATCCGCCTCGTCACCATGTGCATCCGCGATCTCGACATGGATCCGAAACGGTTCCCGCCTCGCAACGTGCGGGCAGCGATCTCGGACGCCAAGAACGAACTGGT
>JANTGE010000118.1 GCA_024763085.1 Acidimicrobiia bacterium | reverse complement strand
GCCCGAGCCCGAGCCGGGTTCGCCGTCGTCACGTCGCAGCGGACGAGTTGGTTGAGGTCTTCGAGCAGATGGCCGGCGTCTCGCACGTACCGGCGTACCGCCGAATCCGTCCACCCCATCTTGAGGGTGTGTGGCCGCAGGTGGAGAAATACGAGCCGCTCGACATCTTCGACGACCTTTTTCGGATAACGGAGGGCCTCCAGACGAGCCCGGGCCATCCGAGCTCCAACCACCTCATGGTGGTGGAACGTGACTTTTCCACCCTCGAATCTTCTCGTGTCGGGCTTCCCGACATCATGCAGCAGTGCGGCGAGGCGCAGCACGAGGCGGCCCTCTCGGCAATTGTCGACCACCGCCAACGTGTGGGCCAACACATCCTTGTGCCGGTGATAGGGGTCCCTGGCCTCGGTGAGAGCGGCCACCTCCGGCATGAATTCGCCTGCCAAACCCGACGCGACGGTGAGGGCGAGTGCCGCTCCGGGAGCCGGAGCGACGATCAGCTTGGAAAACTCGTCGCGAATCCTCTCCGCGGACACGATCTCGAGTCGATGGTGCATGCGGTGGACCGCCGACAGAGCCGGCTCTGCAGGCGCGAACCCCAGCGTCGCCATGAAACGGAACAACCGGAGCATCCGGAGCGGATCGTCGGAGAAGGACACATCCGGCCCGATCGGGGTCCGAAGCACCTTCCGTTCGAGGTCTCGCATCCCTCCGAAGGGGTCGATCAGTTCGGGGCCAGGGAGGATCCGTACCGCCATCGCGTTGACGGTGAAGTCTCGCCGGGACAGGTCGGTCTCGAGGTCGTCGGCGAACTCGACGTGTGGTTTCCTGCTGTCATTCCTGTAGATCTCACTCCTGTAGGTCGTGATCTCGTGAACGATGCCCTCCCGTACGGCACCAACCGTCCCGAAGGCCGCCCCGACCGTGAACACGGAGTCGGCCCAGTCCGAGACGATGGCTTCGATCTCGTCGGGTCGTGCGTCGGTGGCGAAGTCGAGGTCTTCGTGAGGCCGACCAAGGAGAAGGTCACGCACCGTCCCACCTACGAGATACAGTTCGTGGCCGGCTGCGGCGAATCGCTCGGCGAGTTCGCGCAAGGTGCCGGAGAAGTCGGCCAGGGCAGTGAGTTGCTCAGGGATCACCCTCAGAGGATAGGCAGGGGACCGGCAGGTGCCGGTCCCCCAAGTGCCCCTACTCCATCGTCAGGCTGACGCCAGTCCTGCCTTTTCGACCCGCACCCGGAAGTCATGCGGGTTCGATGCCGCTCCGATCGCCTCGTGGAAGCTGATGAGCCCGCTCTGGTAGAGCTGCAGAATGGCCTGGTCGAACGACTGCATGCCGTAGAACTCGCCTTCGGCGATGATGTCCGCCAAGGTGTGGGTGGCGGTCTCTTCGACGATCCGGTCGAAGACCCGAGCATTCATGGTCAGCACCTCGACAGCAGGGACCCGACCATGACCATCGGCACGGTTCAGCAGCCGCATGCTCACGACCCCTCGCAGCGTCCCGGCCAGCAGGAGACGAATCTGCTTCTGCTGGTACGGGGGAAAGAAATCGACGATTCGGCTGATCGTTTCGGTGGCGTCGATCGTGTGCAGCGACGACAGTACGAGGTGGCCGGTCTCTGCTGCCTTGAGCGCGGCACGCACCGTCTCGGCATCCCGCATCTCCCCGATCATGATGACGTCGGGATCCTGTCGCAGGACACGTTTCAGCGCCTCCGCAAACGAATCCGTGTCGACGCCGATCTCCCGCTGCGAAACGATGCCCATCTTGTCGGAGTGCAGCACCTCGATCGGATCCTCGATGGTGAGGATGTTCACTCTCCGTGACCGGTTGATGTGATCGACCATCGCTGCCAGCGTGGTCGTCTTTCCCGATCCGGTCGGCCCGGTCACCAGGACGAGCCCCCTGGGCTCAGAAGCCAACTTGGCGAGTACCGGAGGCAATCCGAGTTCTTCGAAGTTCTCCGGGGCCGACAGCACCCGCCGGATCACCAGGGACATCGAACCTCGCTGTCGAAAGACGTTTACCCGGAAGCGGCCAAGACGGGACCTGCCGTACGCGAAGTCGGCTTCACCGCGTTGTCCGAACTCTTTGGCGGCACGGTCTGTGAACACAGCGTCGGCGTAGGCTGCCGTGTCTTCCGGTGTCAACGTTTCGAGGCTCGTCGGATGCAGCTCCCCGTCGATCCTCATGACGGGAGGCGACCCGACCTTGAGGTGCAGGTCGGATGCGTCGACGTCGTTCATCTTCGCGAGTAGGTCATCGATCGGTACCGTCATGCCACCTTCCTTGTGCCAGGGTGACTATCGGCTCAAACCTCCAAAGCCTTGACCGATTCCGGGCTCTTTACAGGTCCCAGTACGGCTTCAGTGCGCCCACGAGAAGGTCGAGGACCCGGCGCGCGCCGCGCGGCGAAGGCGTCTCTGAAACGACCGCCGGGACCGCCCCAGACAGACCCTCCATCGTCGCCGTGATCGACCGCTCCATCGCAGCCAGGTTGTAGCCACCTTCGAGGAAGAGGATCGTTCGGCCTCGCGGGACCAGCATCGCCACCCGTGACCCCATCCACTGGTAGTCGACCTCCAGCAGGTGGGTGTCGGCCAGCGGGTCTCCCCGGTGACCGTCGTAGCCGGCACTGACGAGGATCCAGTCGGGACCGAACTGGGAAACAACCGGTTCGATGACCTGTTCGAACGCCTCCCGGTAGAGATCACCGCCGGTGTGTTTCGGAACGGCCACGTTCACGGTCGTCCCGGCACCAGGGCCGACACCTACCTCCTCCACCCAGCCGGTCCCCGGGTAAAAGGGAAACTCGTGCAGCGACACATAGAGCACGTTCGGGTCGAGCAGGAACTCGTCCTGAGTCGCGTTCCCATGATGGATGTCCCAGTCGAGGATCGCCACCTTGGCGCCACCGTCGGCGAGCAGCCGGGCGGTCACGGCGATATTGTTGAACAGGCAGAACCCCATCGCCCGGTCTGGAAGTGCATGATGGCCTGGTGGCCGCACCGCGAGAAACGCGACGTCGGCGGAGCCCGAACGGAGAAATTCCACCGCAGCCGGACCTGCCCCGGCCGCGTGCAACGCCGCGGGCCAGCTTCCCGGCCCGGCCATCGTGTCAGGGTCGAGTTCGGTTCGGTGCTCAGCCGTGCGGCGTACCGCTTCGATGTAGTCAGGACGGTGAACCGTGGTCAGCAAGGACAGGTCGACTGTGGGGGCATCCCGGTACACGACCTCGACCGGCGCCGCCCTCACGCCCCGGATCGCGGCGGCCAGACGCTCAGAGCGTTCCGGGTGCCATGGTCCGGCATCGTGACGGACCATCGCCAGGTGACTCATCAACAAGACCCTCATCACCCCTACTCTCCCACACCGAATCGGTACCATGCAGCCATGGAGTTCCCCCAGTGGTGAGAAGGACCGGAACCTGGCCAGGCCGAATCGTGCTTCGGCAGGGGCTTTCGAAGGCGGTGGCTCGGCCGTGGAACCGGGACGTCGACGAAGCCCACCTCGCTCTCATACGTGGTGGTCCCGGCTTCCTTGCCGAGTGTGGCGCCGAACTCCGCTCGCTCGGAGCACCGGCCGTATCGTCGCCGCCACTGCCGGAGCACGCCGCCGGACCCTGGGTCGAGGCCGGATACCGCCCCGCAGAAAGCCTCGAGGTGTTCTCCCGTGATCTCTCCGAGAGGATTCCTGAGGCAGAACGGCCGACCCGGGTCATACGGCATCCGGACTGGCAGGCTATCGAGGATCTGGACCGGCCGGCGTTCGAACCACGCTGGCGGCTGGATACCGAAGGCCTCCGCGACGCGTTTTCCGCCACCCCGGTTGCTGCGGTCATCGTGACCGGCGAGCCCGAGCCAGTCGGATTCGCCATCGTCGGTCAGGGCGCCATTGCGGGGTACCTCCAGCGAATCGCTGTGGTTCCCGATCGGCAAGGTGAAGGGTTCGGGCGGGCCCTGGTTCGAGCGTCGCTCCAATGGGCCAAACGCCGCGGGGCGCGCCACATGCTGCTGAACACCCTGCCCGGCAACTCGGCAGCCGCCAAGCTCTATGGCGATGAAGGGTTCGAGCGCATCGACGACGAACTCCGTCTCTACCGCTATGCGTAATCCCAAAATCGCCGTCATCACCGATTCGTCCAGCGACCTTCCTCCGGACGTCGCAGCCACCTATGGCATCCGGGTGGTTCCCCTCGGTATCCAGTTCGGCTCCGAGAGCTTCCTCGACGGCGTCGATCTCAGCAAGCAGGAGTTCTGGTCGAAGGTTCGTTCCTTCGAAGACCTCCCGACGACCTCCGCTCCGTCGCCGGTCGCCTTTGGTACCGCCATCGACGAGGCGGTTGCGGGCGGCGCCGACGGAGTGGTGGTGGTCACGCTACCGGCGGCGCTCAGCGCCACCCACCAGGCCGCGGTCACTGCCGCCTCGGAGCGCCCCCAGGTTCCGATCGAGCTCGTCGACTCAGGAACCGTGTCGATGGCCCTTGGGCTTCGAGCCATCCACGCGGCACAAGTCGCCTCCGCCGGAGGAACCCTCGCCGACGTGACCACCGCAGCGTCTGCCGAGTCGCATGTCGTCGCCGTCTTCGAAACCCTCGAGTTTCTCAAGCGGGGCGGTCGGATCGGTCGGGCGCAGGCACTCCTCGGGTCCGCGCTTCGTATTCGACCGGTGATCGAAGTACTCCACGGCGAAGTGGTTCCCCTCGGCCGGGTGCGGACCCTTCGGGCTGCGCTGGACGATTTGGTCCGTCGTCTCGATGCGGTAGCCGACCGACTGGCCGACGTCGCCATCGTCCATGGCGACAACCCTGGTGCAGCCGAGGAACTGGCAACAAGGGTGCGACAGCGCTTCTCGGAAATCGATCCGACGATGGCCCTCGTCGGTCCCGTCATCGGCACCCACTCTGGACCGGGCACGATCGGCGTGGCGTACCGGTTGAAGTAGCCGCTCCCCGCCTGCGAGACTTCCCCCATGCCGCCGCCTCTGCCCGACCGCTACCGACTGGAGCTCCGTCTCGGACGAGACCGGGACATCGAGGCGTGGCTGGCCACAGACACCGCCCTCGACAGGCCGGTGCTCGTGCGGGTCCTCGGGCCCGAAACGACCCGGGAGCGACGTCTCGAGTTCCTCGACGCCGTGCGAGGAGCAGCAGCGGTCACCCACATTCACCTCGCCGCCGTGTATGCGGCCGCCGAAATCCCTGATGGCGCCTACTCGGTCACCGAGTGGACCGGCGGCGTCACGATGGAGGACCGGCTCCTCGCCGGGGAACCGATGCACCTGGAGGAGTTCTCGGTCAACGCACCCGGTCTGGCGGGCGCCCTGGCCGCCCTTCACGACGAAGGGGTGCTGCATGGCGACATCGACGTGTCCGCTCTCCTGTTCTCGAAAGCCCACCCGGCGAAGCTCGGTGCGTTCGGCCGTCCGCCGGTCAGCCACTCGGAAGCAGAGGACGTCGCAGCCTTGGCCGACGCACTGGAAACCAGCCTCACCGGCGCGCCTCCAGGGTCCACTCCGCCTTCCGAACTCATCGACGGGGCATCTCCGCATATCGACACGGCACTCGAAGCTGCCAGAAGTGGATCCATCGGTGCCCGTGAACTCGCGGCGATGCTTGCCGCGCTCCCCACGGACCGGCCGGAACCGACGAAGCGTCGATGGACGTGGGGCTGGCTGGCTCCCGC
>JANTGE010000117.1 GCA_024763085.1 Acidimicrobiia bacterium | reverse complement strand
TGACTTCGAGGATGGCGGATTCGGCGGGAGTTCCCGCCGTTGCCAGTCGGAACGCCTCGCTGAGTCGGTCCGGGTCGAGGTGGCTGCGTGGACCCAGTTCGACGAACACCCGGACGATCCGGCCGCCGCCGTGCCCCTCCGTCACTTCCAGCACGGTTCCCGCAATGTCTTCGGCGGTGGCCAGATCGTGCATCAGCCTTGACTTCCTTCCGACAGGATCGTCCCGTCCGCGTCGCGGACCCGTACCGTCAACGGCATCTGTCCCGGAAGGGTGTGGGTGGCACACGAGAAACAAGGGTCATAGGCACGGAACGCCATCTCGATCTTGTTGAGCGTCCCCTCGGTCACTTTGACCCCTTTGCGGATCAGTCCTTGGGCCGCCTTCTTGATCGACATGCTGATCGGTCCGTGGTTGTTCGTGGTGCCCACGACCAGGTTCACCTGCCGCACGAGACCCTGCTCGTCGGTGACGTAATGGTGGGTGAGGGTGCCCCGGGGCGCTTCGACCGAACCGATTCCCTCGGTCGGGGTCTCGGTCGGAACCGTACGGATGTCCGGACTCGTGATCTCTTCGTCGAGGGCCAGTTGGAGCGTTCGCTCCGCCGCGTAGACGAGTTCTACGACCCGGGCCCAGTGGGTCGCGAGTGTCTGATGGACCGGGGTCTTCCCACTGGCGTCACCGGTCAAGGTCGCGTAGAAACGTTCGTATTCGGCTTGGGCGAGGGGTGTCGCCATGCCTTCGGCTGCGTTGAGTCTCGACAGCGGTGTCGCCCGGTACAACCCGCTCTCTTGCCCGTCGACGAACCCGCGCCAGCCCCGTTCCTTGAGATACGGGAACTTCAGGTAGCTCCACGGTTCGACGTGTTCGCCGATGTGCTCCAGGTAGTCGCGTGGGTGGTACTTGACGATCTCCTCTCCTTCGGTGTCGACCACTCGGATCATGCCGTCGTAGAAGTTGATGTGGTTCTTGTCGTCGACGGTGCCCATCGAATGGAATCGATGGGTATAGGTGTCGGACAGGATCAGCTCCAGATACTCCTCGTTGGCCAGCACCACCGAGTCGAGGATGCCCAAGGTGAACTTGCCGAACTCGAGCAACTGTTCGGACAGTTCGACGATGCGCTCACGCTCCTCTTCGGTCAATCCCTTGGATACGCCACCGGGAAGGGCCGTGATCATGTGGATGGTTTTGCCGCCGAGCATCTTGACGATCTCGTGAGCGGCGGCCCGAGCCTCGATGACCTGTTTGCCGGTGTCGATACCGAGCTTGTGGATCATGCCGAGAATGTTGCGCTCGGCCGGTGGGGCATCGGGACCCATGACGAAGTCAGGTCCCCCGAGGATGTAAAAGTGCGTGGCATGGTCGCCGGTGAAGAACGCCGAGTACATCAACTCACGCAGCTTCTTCGCCGCCGAAGGGATCTCCACGTGGTAGACGTCGTCGCACGCCTTCGCAGCGGCCAGGTGGTGTGCCTCGCTGCATACCCCGCAGATGCGGGAGGTGATGCGGGGAAGCTCCTCGACGGGGCGACCGACGCAGAATGCCTCGAAGCCGCGCAATTCCGGCACGATGAAGTAGCACTCGGCAACCTCGCCTTCCTCGTCGAGGAAGATGTCGATCTTACCGTGGCCTTCGAGGCGGGTGATCGGATCGATCTGGATGCGTTTCATGCGTGCGCCTCCGCTGTCTCGGATGCTGCTCTGGCGTCATGGATCTGCACTCGACCCAAGGTGGCCTTGGCCATCGAGAACCGGTAGAAGGTTCCGACCGGGTCGAGGATTCCGTCGAGGATGCGGTCGATCTCATCCGGATCGTCCGAGTCGATGACCGACGCCAAGGCCGAGATCATCTTGGTGCCCTGGTCTTTGGTGTTGGGCGGGGGTCCGTAGCAGCCTCGGCATGGCATGCCGGCGGCGACGCACAGGGCGCCGCAGCCGCTGCGGGTAGCCGGTCCCATACAGAGGATCCCCTGGTCGAGGAGACACAGATCCGGGTCGGGGATCGTCTGATGGATACGGACGAATCCTGAGATCTTCTTTTCCTTGCGTTCGCGGGGACACTCGTCACAGCAGGTGCGATCCCCGGCGCCGAGGATGGTTCCCTTCGGCGGAAGCTCCAGACCCTTTTCAAGGATCTGCATCACCGCCTCGAGGACGCCCCAGATCTGATGGGCTTGGGGCGGGCATCCCGGAACGTAGTAGTCGACGTCGACGACCTGGTCCAGGGACCGTACCGTCTCCCAGAACTCCGGGAGCCGCAGTGTGCCGACGGGAGTCTCGGTGGCCAACTGCGGCCTGACGCCGTCCGGATTGACCGTGGATGGGGACTCTTCGTAGATCCAGCGCAGGGTCGCCTCTCTGGTCGTTGTGTTCGACAGCGCCGGGATGCATCCCTCGTAGGCGCACGATCCGAACGCGACGAGAATCTTCGACTTGCGGCGGAGCAGTTCGGCCATCTCCGCGTTCTCCGAGTTCCGGATCGCCCCGTTGAACAGGCATAGGTCGATCTCTCCGTCGTCCATCGCCTCCACGTCCTTGACTTTGAAGTCGACGGCGACCGGCCAGAAGGCCACGTCGAAGAAGGCGTCCACGTCCAGGATCTTGTCCTTGATCTCCAGGACGGCGATCTCGCATCCTCCGCACGAGGACGCCCAATACAGTGCGAGTTTCGGTTTCATGATGCCAACCTCAGCGGTCCCAGTTTCCGGATCTGCTCGGCCATCTCATTGGCGGTCTCGGCCCACCGGTCGCCTTCGCTTGCCGAGACCCAGACGAGCTTCACCCGCTCCGGTTCGATGCCGAACTCGGCGACGAGCCGGCGCAGGAGGTGTACACGGCGCAGCGTCTTGTAGTTGCCCTCCTGGTAGTGGCAGTCGCCTGGGTGGCATCCGGAGATGATCACCCCGTCGGCGCCGAGTTGGAACGCCTTGGCGACGAAGGTCGGATCCATGCGTCCCGAGCACATGACGCGGAGGATGCTCACCGCCGGGTCCCACTGGATGCGGGAGATGCCGGCGAGATCGGCACCCGTGTAGCTGCACCAGTTGCAGAGAAACGCGACGATGCGCGGCTGCCAGTCTGACGGTGGCGGTGCGGTTTCGTGTTCAGCGGTCATCACCATGGGTATCACCTTTCAACCGATAGGCGCCAGCACGCCTTCGAGTTCCGCCAGGATCTGTTCGTCGGTGAAGCCTGCACCGGTGATCGCCGATGCCGGGCAGGCAGCGACACAGGTGCCGCAGCCTTTGCAGAGGGCTTCGTTGATGACGGCGACCTCTTGTTCTTCGTCGAAGCTGATCGCTGCATAGGGACAGAGGCCGATGCAGGTCTTGCACCCTCCGCAGAGCCGCTCGTCGACGGTGGCTCTGATCGGTTCGATGACCACCTCCCGTTTGGCGATCGAGGCGAGGATGTTTGATGCGGCAGCCTGCGCCTGGGCGACCGTGTCAGGGATGTCCTTGGGTCCCTGGCTGCAACCGGCCACGTACACGCCGTCGGTGGTGGTCCCGACCGGGTCGAGTTTCGGATGCCGTTCCATGAAGAACCCGTCGGGGCTTCGATTCAGGGAGAAGATCCGGCCTACCTCGTCGGCGTCGGCCTGAGGCTCGATGGCGTTGCACAGGACCACCATGTCGACGGGGATCTCACGGAACTTGCCAATGAGGGTGTCTTCGACTCGGACGATGAGGAATCCGTCGTCTCCGGTGCCGTTGTGGGACGGAACCACCGCGGCGACTTTGCCGCGAATCGCCGTTGTCCCTTCGCGGAGCACTCGGAGGTAGAACTCCTCGTAGCCTTTGCCGAACGCGCGCATGTCGATGTAGAACTGGTACACGTCGGCGTCGGTCCGCTCTTTCACGAGGTGGGCGAACTTGAGGGCATACATACAGCACACGCGAGAGCAGTACCGGTGGTAGTGCTCGTCGCGGGACCCGACGCAGTGGACGATGCCGACGGCCCGTGGCGGCTTGCCGTTCTTGCAGAGCACCTTGCCGCCAGTTGGTCCCGTAGCGTTGAGCATGCGTTCGAACTCGAGGCTGCTCACCACGTTGTCATAGCGACCGTATCCATACGGGGTCATCGCGGTGGCATCGAAGGACTGGTAGCCGGTGGCGACGAGGATCTGTCCGACCTCCAGTTCGGTGATGGTGTCTTTCATGTCGAGTCGGATCGCCTGGGGAGGACACACATCGGCACAGGAGCGGCATTCGACACACACGCCGCAATGGAGACAGCGATTTGCTTCGCGGATGCCCTCTTCTTCGGTGAGTCCCAGGTCGACCTCGGCGTAGTCGGCGACCCGTGTGTCGGCCTCCCGCATCTCGGGCGTGATGCGCGGCTGGGCGGCGATCTCGTCGTAGGCAGGTCCCTGGGCGTAGGGCCGCTTGACGAACCCCCGAGTCGGATCCGGAGGCACCATGTGTGTGGTGAAGTCGCTGAGCGGCTTGCCTCGTAGCAGCTTGTCGATCGCCTCGGCGGCTCGTCTGCCCTGACCCATCGCCTCGACGACCGACGCCGGTCCCAGGACCAGGTCGCCGCCGGCGAAGATGCCGGGAACGGCCGTCTGGAGAGATGTTTCGTCGACGACGACGGTGTCCCATTTGGTGAAGGAGAGGTCGCCGCGGGACGGCTGGTGATACCAGTCGTCTTCGGGCTGCTGACTCACCGCCGGGATGACCATGTCGAAGCTCCGGACGTGTTCGGAACCGGGGACCGGAACCGGGCGGGGTCGTCCGCCCCTGTCCGGTTCGCCCAGCTCCATCCGGACACACTCCAGTCCAGTCACACGGCCGTTCTCGACGATGATCCGTGTTGGGGCGGTCAGGTACTCGAATCGGACGCCTTCTTCGATTGCGCCTTCGACCTCCTCCTCGTCGGCCGGCATCTCGTTGCGAGTCCGCCGGTAGAGAACGGTGACGTCAGCTCCTTCTCGCCGTGCAGTTCGGGCTACGTCCATGGCCGTGTTGCCACCGCCGATGACCGCCACACTCCTTCCTGTTTGGATCGGCTCTCCCAGGTTGACGCTGCGCAGGTACTCGATGCCGAGGACGACGCCTTCGGCGTCTTCGCCGGGGATGTTGAGCCGGAGGCCACGGTGCGCACCGATGGCGAGGAAGACGGCGTCGTAGTCACGGCGAAGGTCGTCGAGTGTGAAGTCGCGTCCCAGCGCCTGGCCGGCGCGCATCTCGACCCCTGCTCTTCGGATGTAGTCGAGGTCTCGTTCGATGATCTCGGGAGGGCAGCGATAGTCCGGCAGGCCGAGGGCCAGCATGCCGCCGAACTGGTAGTGCCGCTCGAGGATGGTGACCTTGTAGCCCTGCTGGGCGAGGTCGAAGGCACAGGTCAGGCCTGCAGGTCCCGACCCGACGACGGCCACCCGCTCCGGGTAGTCGTGTGCCGGCGGCGGGGGCTCCGGGTTGGGAAGGTGTTCACGTTCCCAATCCATGGCGAGCCGCTTCAGCGCCCGGATCGCGACCGGATCGTCAACCTTGCCGCGGGAACAGGCGGTCTCGCACGGGTGGTAGCAGACCCGGCCGCAGATGAACGGCAGCGGGTTGCGAAGTCGAATGAGGCGGGCGGCATCTTCGAACCGACCTTGGGCGATCAGGGCCACATAGCCGGCGGCATTCTGGTGTATCGGGCAGGCCTCCATGCATGGCGGCTTCCCTTGCCGCTCGATGACATAGGTGCTCGGGATCGCTTGTGGGAACGCTTTGTGGATCGCGTGACGGGTGGTGGTGTACTCATTGAACGGATCCGGAACCTCGACCGGGCACACCTTGAGGCACTCCCCACACGAGGTGCAGTCGGTGGTGACGTACCGGGC
>JANTGE010000116.1 GCA_024763085.1 Acidimicrobiia bacterium | reverse complement strand
AGAAGCTTCGCCAGGATGGTCGTAAAGAAACTGGTAAACACGGTACGTCTCCTCCAAGAGGTTGATCTGTGTGCAATCCGTTCCCGAAGCGGGAGCCGGTTTGGGGAGAGACGGGCAGCTTCTGCGGCCATGGCGATGTGCTGCTCGGCGAGCTCCGGGCCCGGTGCGTCGGTGCCGGAGGCACGCAACGCCTCGATGAAGCTCGTCAGCGAGGGGTCGGAGATCCCGTCGAGGATCCCGTCCACCTGCTCATCGCCGAAGTCACGTTTGGCTGCCATCTCGTGTTCGTTACCGTTCGACAGGCTCAAAAGGGTACGCCCTTTCCAAGATTCTTTCTCAGTTTGTCGAGGCCGCGGCGTTGCAGGGCTTTGACGGCCCCCGGGCGCTTGCCGAGGATGTGGGCGATCTCCGGAACGGTGAGGCCGCCGATGATCCGCAACGTCAACACATCCTGCTGATCGGGGGACAGCGTCGACAACAGCCGGCGGATGTCTTCGACGGTGAGGTCCTCGACGGCGTCGTCTTCGGCGGCTCGTGCCGGTTCGGTCGCGCCGTCGAGGGCGGCCGCGTCGGCTATGAAGGTCTCACTTCTGCGGCGACGCGAGCGGCGTTCGTCGATGAGGCGGTGATGGGCGATCATGAACACCCAGGATCGAAACCCGGCCTCGTCCCCCGAGAACGTCTTGATGTTCTTGGCGACCTGGAGGAACACCTCGCCAAGGGCGTTCTCGGGGTCGGCGGCGCCGCGAGTGCGCAGGTAGCCGAGCACCGGTCCGGAGAACTCCCGGTACAGGACTTCCCAAGCCCAGGCAGCTCCGGTCTGGGCGGCGGCAAGCACGCCATCGAAAGAAGGGCCTATCGGCATGGCCGCATAGGCTAGGTACGTTCTGCCTGCTGCTCCCAAAGCGTCGCGAGTCGGTTGGCCTCTTTCGCCAGACCTGACACGCCGATACCGCGGTATCCCCAGCCGGCTACGTGGAGTCCGGGATGGGCGCCGAGCGCCTCGTCGAGTCGTCGCAACCATGCGGCATGCCCGATCCGATACTGAGGTATTCCGGGAAAGGTCCGCACCGTTTTCGACCATGTGGGGCGTACCGGTGTGCCGACGATGCGGGACGTTTCCTCTGTCAGCAATTCGACGAGGGCGTCGTCGGCGAGGTCGAAGGCTGCCGGGTCGGCGCTGCCACCGAAGATGCCTTTGGCGAGGGCGAACCCCTCGGGAGCCCGTCCGGGGGCATAGGCAGACTCGAAGAGGACACCGAGCGTGCGGAAGCCACTGTCGGGACCAACGAGCACTCCGAAACCCTCGGGGAGCGGCAGGTCCGAGGCGGGAGCGCCGATTCCGACGACGACGACCGGGGCGACCTGGGTTCCGTCGAGTGCCTCGGCGACGTCGGGCGGGGTGATCGACCGGGCCTGATGCGGCGGAACCGCCAGCACCACCATGTCGGCAGTAACGGAGTCGCCTTCGGTTTCGACGACCCAACCGGTGCCTGACGGTTTGACATACTTCACCGGAGTATTCGGGACAAATGCCGTACCCAGGTAGTCGGCGAGGGTCCGGGCGAGGCCGGCCATCCCACCGACGGGCACGTGGACCGACGCCCTCACCTTTGGGCTTGCAGGTTTCGGGCGCTCCTTGCGGCGTCGGAGGACGCCTCTGATGATCGATCCTGCCTCATCGTCGAGGTCGACCATCGCCGGGAACGCTCCTCGCGCCGACAAGTCGGCAGGGTCGGCGGCGAAGACCCCATGTGCCATCAGGGTGGCTCCCAGTCTTCCCATCTCGGGGCCGAACCGGCGGGAGAGAAAATCGAGGAGTGATTCCTCCGGGGCTTCGGCCGGGTGCTTGACGAACGGCTCCGCGGCTGCACGCAGTTTTCCGCGCACCGACACGATTGGGGCGAGCAACGCCGCGGGGGACTCGTTGATCTCGATCAGGCGGCCCCTCGTATAGACGTACCTTGTCTTGGCCGCCTCGGTGGCCGGTGTGACCTGTGCGCCGGCCGCGTCGAGGATCGGGCTGAGGTCGGGCTTCGGCAGCAGCATCGAACTGGCTGCCGGTTCGAGCAGGAACCCGTCCTCGACGACGGTCTGGGCGACGCCGCCGGGCCGATCTGAAGCTTCGAGCACAATGGGTTCCGCTCCACGGCGTTTGAACTCTGCTGCGGTGAGCAGCCCACCGAGGCCGCCACCGACGATGGCGATGGTGTTCACAAGTACTCCTCTGCAATGTCGGCGAGCATCGGTCCTACTTCGGGCCGATCGTTCATCATCTCGCTCCGGTGATAGTTGACGATGCCGATCTTCTTCGCGGCATCACGAAACAGCATGTCGACTTCGTACAGGGTCTCGATGTGGTCGGACACGAACGAGATGGCGACCATGAAGACGGTGTCGTGTCCTTCCCGGGCGAAGTCTTCCAGCACGTCTTCGGTGCCTGGGCCGATCCAGGCGATCGGTCCGGTGCGGGACTGGTAGCCGATTCGGCCATCTACGCGGAACGGGAGGCGCTCCACGACGAGCCGAACGGTCTCTTCCGTCTGCTTGGGGTAGGGGTCGCCTTTGGCGACTATCCGCTCCGGGAGGCCATGTGCCGAGAACAGCACGGCCGCGCCGTCGGCATCCTCCCGGTGAGCTTCGAGCATCTCGGTGACGAGACGAGTCTGGACCTCCAGGTAGGCGGGATGGTCGTGCCAGGCCTCGATCGTGGTCAGCGGCACCTCGAACCCGAGCTCGGCCATGACCCGGGTCAGCTCATGGGCTGACGAACCGGTCGTGGCGGTCGAATACTGTGGGTAGAGCGGCAGCAGCACGATCCGGTCGACACCGGCCCGTCGCAAGATTCGTACGGCGTCGTAGGTGTCGGGACGTGTGTAGCGCATGGCGACAGCCACGACGACGTCGTGCCCTCGAAGTCGTAACTCGTCTTCGAGCAGACGCGCCTGAGCGTCGGTGATCTCCAGGATCGGCGAACCCCCGCCGATGAGCCGGTAATTTCGGCGGACGATCGGTCCCCGCAGCTTCGCCACCAGCCAGCCGAAGAAGCGGCTGACCGGCGGGCCTCCAGGTATCGGCACCAGGTCGGGGTCGGCGAAGATCGCCCGGACAAACGGTTCGACCTCCTGCAGGTCCCGTGGGCCGCCAAGCTGAGCGAGGACGATGCCGGTACGTGCCATTTCGCTACACCGTCCTGGAAAAGACGGGACGTTCCGATGTCTTGGTTCGCAGGTAGGTGTCGAAGACCATGGCCACGTTGCGGATGAAGACGGTCCCCAGCTCCGAAGCCTGGATCCCGTCTACCGTGACTCGTACGAAACCTTCGTCGACGAGGCCTCCGGCTGCGGTCAGCTCATCGAGCTCGGCAGCGAAGTGGGTCCGGAAATCGACGCCGAATCGCCGTTCCACGTCGGAGAAGTCGAGGCGGGCGTTGCACATCAGCTCGGTGATGACATGACGTCGCAGCCGGTCCTCGGGGCTGAGACGAACGCCACGTTCGACCGGGAGCTCGCCGGCATCGATCGCTGCATAGTACGAAGCGAGCCGCTTGTGGTTCTGTGCGTACGCTCCGGCGACATCCGAGATGCCAGAGGTGCCGAGGGCGACCACCTCGGTTCCGCGTTTGGTGGTGTAGCCCATGAAGTTTCGTGACAACGTGCCGTCGTTGGCGGCGACGGCGAGCTCGTCGTCGGGAAGGGCGAAGTGGTCCATCCCGATGGCTCGATAGCCGGCGTCGACAAGGCCTTGGGAAACCAACGCGAGAAGGGCGAACTTGTCGTCCCGGCCAGGCAGCGTCTCGGACGGGATGCGCTTCTGGTTGGGGCGGACCCACGGCACATAGGCGAACGAGTAGACGGCCAGCCGGTCGGGCCGCAGTGCCAGGACCTGTTCGAGGGTGCGCCGGTATGACTCGACCGTCTGCCCTGGAAGGCCGTAGATCAGGTCGATGTTGACCGACTCGAACCCGAGGTCTCTTGCCGTCTGGAAGCTCGACACGGTCTCTTCCGCCGTCTGATGGCGACCGATGAGGTCCTGGACCTCGGCGTCGAAGTCCTGCACGCCCATCGACAGGCGGTTGAAGCCGAGGTCCCGGAGGACCTCGAGGTGCTCAACGGTGGTCACCCGCGGATCGATCTCCGCGGCGACCTCGGCGTCGGGGGCGAGTTCGAACGAGTCGAGGATGGAGGCGTGGAGGACGCGCAGGTCCTGCGGTTCGTAGTACGTAGGGGTGCCGCCGCCCCAGTGGTACTGAACGAGGGTTCTGCGCTCTCCCAGATGGTCTGCCACGATGCGCGATTCTTCGATGACCCTGCCGAGGTACGCATCGGCGACGCTTTGGCGACGGGCCACGACGACATGGCAGCCGCAGAACGAGCAGCGAGCCTCGCAAAACGGCAGGTGCACGTACATCGACAGCGGACCGGTCGGATCGGTCGCTGCTTCGGCGAGCCGATCTGCATAGTCGCCAGGTCCGAACCCGTCGTGGAACTCGACGGCGGTCGGATACGAGGTGTAGCGGGGGCCGGGCCGGTCGTAGCGGGCGAGGAGCTCTGGGGTGACGTTCATCGGTACTCCTTTACGGCGGCAACCATCGCCTCGACGTTCTCCACCGATGTCGTGGGCAGGATCCCGTGCCCAAGGTTGAAGATGTGCCCGGGCCAATCTCCAGCCCTTCCGAGTACTTCTCGGGTCGCTGCCCTGACGGTCTCCGGGTCGGTGAGCAGTACCGCAGGGTCGAGGTTGCCCTGGATGGGTGTGTCGACGCCGATCTGCAGCCAGGCCTCGTCGAGCGGCAGCCGCCAGTCGACACCGTAGACGTCCGCCTGAACCGTTTCGAGGTATCGCAGTAGGTGCGGCCCGTGAGGCGCGAAGTAGATCGCGGGGGCCGGCAGCGACGCCAGGGATCGATCCGCTGCCGGCCCCGCGAGGGTGACGAACTGGTCCACGGGCAGGAGCCCGACCCACGAGTCGAAGAGTTGCACGACGTTCGCGCCGGCGCCGATCTGGACCCCCAGGTAGGTCTGCATGGCTGCCGCAAGCCTGCCGAGCGCCTGCTCGGCGAGGTCCGGTCGACGGCGCAGTTCGGCGCGGGCCACCGCAAAGGTCTTGCTGCCGCCACCCTCGAGGAGATAGACGAGCAGGGTGAAAGGTGCTCCGGCGAAACCGATGACCGCAACATTCGGGTCGAGCGCCTCGCGCACGGCGGCGACCGTCTCCGCGACGCCGCTCACGCTCTCCGGGTCGAGATCGGGTAGCTCAACGATCGCTTCGAGCGGCAGCGGATCCAGCGTCGGCCCGGGCGTGAACTCGATGGGGATACCCAAGGCTTCGAGAGGGGTCATGATGTCGGCGAACACGATGGCGGCATCGAGGCCGAATCTCCGCACCGGCTGCAGCGTGATTTCGGCCGCAACGGCTGGGTTGTGGACGGCCTCCGAGAAGCTGTACTCGCTCCGCAAAGCCTGGTACTCGGGCAGGTAGCGTCCCGCCTGGCGCATGAACCAGATCGGCGGACGGTCCAGCGGCTTGCGGTCGATGGCATCGAGCAGTCTCACGACGCCGCCTCTTCGATCGCGTCGCCGAGCGCCTCCACCGCAACCTCGAGGTCTCCATCCAGGTGGGCTTCGGTGAGGAACCAGCTCTCGTATGGCGACGGTGGGATCAGTACCCCCCTCCGCAATGCGGCGTGGAAGAAGCGGGCAAACAGGTCCGGGTCGAGGCCGGCGACGTCGGACCAGGTTTCGGCACGATCGATGCCGAGGAACACGCCGACCATGCCACCGACCTTGTGCACGACCCCGGGCAGCCCCGCACGCTCCAGGGAGCTCTCGAGGGCCCGCCCGATCCG
>JANTGE010000115.1 GCA_024763085.1 Acidimicrobiia bacterium | reverse complement strand
GTCGAGTCCATCGACGTGCCCGAGCAGCGCCGCCGGCTGTTCCTTGATCCCAAGGTTCCTGAGGCCGTGGCAGGAGTGGTGCAAGGTGCAGGAACCGGACTTCTCGACGCCGAGATCCTCGACGCCGAGGTCGTCGACGAGGTAGGTGGTGAACTCCCGGGTGCGGGCTGCGACCCGCTTGGCCGCCGCTTCCAGCTCCGGATCACCGGCAACCAGGTCGGCGTAGTGGTGCACGATCATGTCGGTGCAGGAACCCGAAGGGAGGACGATCGGCCCCTCCGTCTCGTCAAGGACTTGCAGGGTGTGGACGGCCATTTCGCGTGCCTCGTCCCAAAAACCGACGTTGAACGCCGGCTGTCCGCAGCACGTCTGTTCGGCGGGCACTTCGACCGTGATGCCGTTCCGTTCGAGGATCCGTTGTACCGACGCTCCGACTTGGGGGGCGAACGCGTCGACGAGGCAGGTGGCGAACAGTTGTACGCGAGGCATGATTTGGACGCTAGCCGATCAGGGCTGTCCGGCCGCGTCACCGCCTTTCGGTGGTTGGACGTCGCGTCAGGCGCGGCTCACGCGACCGTCCAGCCACCAGGTGCCAGGTACGAGGTACTAAGAAATCAACTTGCGCTCTTTGGCTGCGGCGACCAGATCGTCCTGGAACTTCGGGTCCGCAATCGAGATGAGTGCCTCGGCCCGCTCACGGAGGTTCTTGCCGAACAGGTTGACAGCTCCGTGCTCGGTGACGACCCAGTGGACGTCGGCTCGGCTGGTTACCACGCCGGCGCCGGGTTTCAGCAAGGGAGCGATCCGTGACACCGTGCCCTTCTTCGCGGTGGACGGCAACGCGATGATCGGGCGGCCGCCTTTCGAGCGGGCTGCACCCCGGATGAAGTCGACCTGCCCGCCGAACCCTGAATAGATGTACGGCCCCATCGAGTCGGAGCACACCTGTCCGGTGAGGTCGAGTTCTATTGCCGAGTTGATTGCCACCATGTTGTCGTTCTGGGACACGACGAACGGGTCGTTCACATAGTCGACCGGATGCGCCTCGATGAATGGGTTGTTGTCCAGGTACTCGTAGAGACGCTCGCTGCCAAGAGCGAACGTGATGATGCTCTTTCCCGGATGTAGCGACTTTTGGGCACCGGTGACCACGCCCCGTTCGATGGCTCGCATCGCCCCGTCGGACAGCATCTCCGTGTGGATGCCCAGCTGGAGGTCGCCTTCCATCGCCTCATACACCGAGTCGGGGATCCCGCCGATGCCCATTTGCAGGGTCGATCCGGGTGGGATCAGTTCGAGTACATGCTCGGCGATGCGCCGTTCCACCTCGGTGGCAGGCTTCGGTTCCAGCGTCGGGAGCGGCTCGGTGTGTTCGACGATGGCGTCGACCTTGCTGACGTGGAGGAACGAGTCGCCGAGGATGCGTGGCATCTTGGCGTTCACCTGGACGATGACGGTTTTGGCTGTCTGACAGGCGGCCAGCGAGGCGAGCGTTTCGACGCCGAGGCTCATGAACCCGTGCTCGTCCGGCGGTGACACCATCACCATGGCGACGTCGAGGGGCACGATGTCTTCGCGAAAGAGGCGGGGGATCTGATGGAGGAAGATGGGCACGTAGTCGGCCCGGCCGTCGTTCACTGCCTCTCGGTCCGCAGGGCCGACGAACAGCGAGTTGTGTCGGAAGTGCCCGGCCATGGCCGGAGCGGACAGTGGGTCGTCGCCGAGCAGGAGCACGTGGCTGAGCTGGACATCGTCGAGTTCGTCGCCGCGTTCTGCAAGCGCACGGACCAGCGCCCAGGGGATGGCGGCGTTGCCGCCGTAGTAGACCCGGTCTCCACTGTTGATCCGATAGACGGCCTTATGGGCAGGCTCGAGTTTCGACCGATAGTCGTCGTACCAGTTCATGAAGCCTCCCCGACGGTCAGGGATTCGAGTGGCGTCGCCTCCAGCCCGTGAGCCGCCGCGATCTGCGGTTTCACGATGTGGCCTTGATAGAGCACCGTCCCCGACGCGACCGTGGTGTCCCGGGTGACCGCATCGGCGACGCCGACATCGGAGATCTCCGACAACACCGGCAGCACCGCCCTGGCAAGCATCTTCGAGGCCGTCCTCGCCACATTCGCCGTCATATTGGGGACGCAATAGTGGACCACGTCATGCACGACGAACGTCGGGCGATCCGGCGTCGTCGGCCGGGACGTCTCCACGCAGCCGCCTTGGTCGATGGACAGATCGATGATGACGCTTCCCGGCCGCATCGAACGCACCATGTCTTCGGTGACGACGATCGGAGCGACCGCTCCCGGGATGAGGACCGCACCGATGAGCACGTCGGCCACCGTGGTGTACTTCTCCAACGGCTCCAGTCCGGCATGGGCGGTCGCCACCTGTCCCCGACAGTTCTCCGACAGCCGTCGGAGCTTCCCCAGGTCCGTGTCGACGACCACCACATGGGCTCCCGCGGCGAGGGCATGGCGGGCAGCCGTCCTGCCGGCGGTGCCGGCGCCGAGCACGACGACGGTCGGAGGAGTGACCCCGGGAATGTCACCGAGGAGGATTCCGCGACCGCCTGCGTCGTTTTGGAGGTAGTAGGCACCCAGGTGGACGGCCATCTGGCCGGCCATCTCGCTGAACGGCACCAGCACGGGCCGTTCGCCGTCGGCATCTTCGATGAGTTCGTAGGCGATCGCCGTCACCCGACGCTCCATGAGGCCCTGAATGAGTTCGGTCGGTGCGACGGCAAGGTGGTGGAAGCTCAAGACGGTGGTGCCGTCTCGCAGCAGCGACAGGTCGTCGACGGTGAGCGGTCCCACCTTGCAGACGACGTCGGCCCGTTTGTAGGCCTCTTCCGGCGAGTACACGATCTTGGCCCCTGCATGTTCGTACTGGCGGTCGGGGAACCTCGCTGCCAGCCCGGCACCTTGCTCGACGACGACGATGTGCCCCTTCGCGGTGAGCCGCGCAGTGGCGTCCGGGGTCAGACCCACCCGATGCTCATGTCGCCGCGACTCTTTGGGTACTCCTATGTACACGTTGACCTCCGATTCGGCCACCGTTGAGCCTACCCCTCCGGTGGAGTGCTGAAACCGAGGAAGATCTTCACCGGTGTGCCGGCCGCGGCGGTCGTCGTTGATATCCCGTCGACCACCACCTCATACCGCTCAGCCGCCGGAACCTCGATGTCGAAGTCGAAGCGGCACACGACGAGGAAGTGACCCGGCTGATCCTCGAGGAGGTCGGTGAATCCCTGACCGAGCGTGGTCGATCCGACCGGTTCGCCGTCGGTGAGGACCGTGACTGCGGTGTCGGAACGGACGTCGGGAAAGTCGCCGATGCTTTCACACGGCTGTCCGACGGTGAGGCGCAGCGCCTCATCCCACAGTTCATCTCTTGCCTCCTCCGGCTGGGAGAAGAAATCGACACCGGCCAGGCGCTCCGCCTGGTTCACGACCGCGGTGTAGTGATAGAGGAAGTCGAACACCACCACCGTCCCGTCGACGTGGACGGTTTCGGGGGGCGCGCACGAAGTCGAGATCAGCAACAGAAGGATCACGAGGCGACGCACACCCCGCAGCTTATCGGCGCGTCGACCGCGCCGGGAACCACCCGGCGCGGTCGCGTCTCAGGCGATTCGCCTGATGTTGTGGGTCCGTTCGAACTCGACGGCCTCGTCGATGTGCTTGCGATACAGCGACTCCACATAGTCGAGCGTCACATGCCAGAAGAAGCCGATCCCGCCGAGGGCGAGGCCGCTCAGCGTGACGCCGATCCAGGAGGCTCGCACATCGACTCCCCAGGCCGACCAGACGTCGAAGTTGGCCAGCCAGGCAAGCGCGATGCCAAGCACGACCGTGGTGAGCGCCCAGGTCTCGGTGTTGAGCACCCGTGCGGCCAACTTGCTCAGCGCCATGATGCCGAGCCCGAACAGAAGCGCAATCGCGAAGACGTACATAGGCACCTCCTCTCGATCCCTCATAAGGATACCTGGCGCAGGGGTCGGCTGTCGGCGGTCGGACCCGTACCGTGGGCCGGTACGCGCCCATACGCGCGCTCGAACCCTGGGTTGGGGTTGTAGCAGAGTGGAGTAGGGGCCCACGGTTCACCGCCTGCGGCTCAGGGGCGCTGGCGACTCCGGGGTGGGATAGATGTGTGCCGCGCCCGGCGGTCACCTAGCCTTGCGCTCGCGAGAGAAGGACCGATGCACGAGGCGATACCCCGGGCGAGGAACGAAGAAAAGCTGGGCACCTTCATCGGCGTCTTTACGCCGTCGATCCTCACCATCCTCGGCGTCATCCTGTTTCTGCGGGCCGGATGGGTCGTCGGCAACGTCGGACTGACCGGGGCGCTGGCCATCATCGTGATCGCGCACGTTGTCACCATTTCGACGGCGTTGTCGGTGTCGGCCGTCGCCACCAACATGCGGGTCGGCGCGGGTGGCGCCTACTACATCATCTCCCGCAGTCTCGGAGTCGAGATCGGCGCAGCCATCGGCATCCCGCTGTTCCTCGCCCAGGCGTTCTCGGTCACCCTGTACGCCTTCGGTCTCGCCGAGAGCCTCAAGATCGTGTGGGCGGATGTGCCGGAACGTCTCGTCGCCGCCATTGTCATCCTGGTCGTGTCGCTGTTGGCGGCGAGAGGGGCGGGGCTGGCGCTGAAGCTTCAGTTGCCGATCATGGCCGCGATCGGTGTCGCCTTGACCGTGCTGTTCATCGGGGTGGCTCGCAGCGGTGCCCACACCGTGCATCTGGTGAGCGTGTTCGACGAGCCGCCGAGCTTCTGGCATGTCTTCGCGGTGTTCTTCCCCGCGGTGACCGGGATCCTCGCCGGCATTTCGTTGTCCGGGGACCTCCGTCGACCCGACAAGGCGATCCCGCGCGGTTCGATCGCTGCGGTGCTCACCGGGTTCGTCGTGTACGTGCTGGTGGCGATAGCGCTTGCCGCCGCAGCCGACCCGCGGGACCTCGTCGAAGACCCGCTCATCTGGTTCAAGATCGCCGGCCCACTCGAGTGGCTGATTCTCCCGGGTCTATGGGGCGCGATCTTCTCTTCGGCGGTCGGGAGCGTTCTGTCGGCACCTCGCACCCTGGAGGCGATGGTGAACGACCACGTGCTGCCACGCTGGCTCGGAGCCCGGATCGGAAGGGTCTCGGGACCCGGGGTGCCTCTCCTCGTCACGCTGGCGGTCGCGCTCGGCGCTGTCCTGCTGGGCGGCCTCAACGCGGTCGCTCCCGCGCTGACGATGTTCTTCCTCACCACCTACGGCATGGTTAACCTGGTCGCCGGCGTTGAACGATTGACCGCCGACCCGTCGTATCGGCCCACGATGAACGTTCACTGGGCCGTCTCGCTCCTCGGGGCGCTCGGCAGCTTCTGGGTGATGTTCCTCATCTCTCCACCGGCGCTCGCCGTCGCCGTCGTCGTCGAAGTGGGGGTGTATCTGCTCATGCGCCGCCGCGCCCTCATAGCTCCTTGGGGGGATCTCCGCCGGGGAGCCATGATGTCGCTGGTCCGCTCCACCGTCATCCAACTTCGCCGCCTTCCCAACGACCCGAGGAACTGGCGGCCGAACATTTTGCTGTTCAGCGGCGACGTGGCCCGGCGTCCCCTCCTGGTCAGGTTCGCCGCGTGGCTCGTCCAGGATCGAGGCATCCTCACCGTTTGCGAGCTCACCGTCGGCAACCTCGCTGAGCTCGCCGGGTGGATCCCGAAACGCCGGGCCGAGATCGACGAGGCCCTCGAGACGCTCGGCGTCGTTGCGTTCGCTGAAGTCGACGTGGTCTCCGACTTCGAAGATGGAGCTGTCGCCATAGCCCAGGCGAACGGCATCGCCGGGATCGAGTCCAATACGGTCATGTTCGGGT
>JANTGE010000114.1 GCA_024763085.1 Acidimicrobiia bacterium | reverse complement strand
GCGCTGCCATGCAGAAGCCCGCGAATCGGGTTCTGCATCTTGCCGAGCGTCCAACGGGCCGTTTCCATGCCGTCAGGGTATCGCGACACCGAAACTGTCGAGGGTCAGGAACGCGCCAGCCTCAGCCCTTCATCGAAGTCCTCGGCCGTTGCCGAGTCGTAGCCGACCAACCGGACCTTCTCGAGTGCGCCAGGATGCTGTCGCACCCACCTGACGACTTCGTCGGCGATGATGCTCGTCGCTTCCTTCCTCGGATACCCGAAGATCCCGGCAGAGATCGCCGGGAATGCGATCGAATGATCGGCTTCAGCGGCGGCAGCGTTGAGGGCTGCCCGTACTGCGGCTCGCAGCATGCCTTCGTTGTCCTGACCGGAGCGGTAGCGTGGCCCGACCACGTGGATGACGTGCCGGGCAGGCATGGTCCCGGCGGTGGTGACCGCGGCCTGGCCGTTTCTGACCGGTCCGTGGGCACGAACCCACTCCGTGGACTCTTCTTGAATCACCCGGCCTCCGGCGTGCACGATCGCGGCGGCCACACCGCCGCCGTGGGCGAGATGCTCGTTCGCCGCGTTAACGATGGCGTCGACGTCTTGCCTTGTCAGGTCGCCTTGAACGGCTTCGATTCTCGTCGATCCGATCTCCACACGGTGAGAGTACCAACGGCGTATGCTGCCCGGGTGCAGGTCATCGCCGCCTTGTTGCTGTTCGCTGTCTCCCTCGGTCCTTCGTTCCGAGATGGCACCGTGGTGGGCACCCGGTCGTCGCCCGATGAGCTGCAGCTCGACATCAGTGTCGAGGTTGCCGGCAGGCCCGACGCGGTCGTGGCTCACCTCATCGACCCCGGCAACACACAGGCGACCGTCAGCCTGGCCGCACAGGGTGCCGGCCGCTGGGGCGGGGTCGCCACCGTCGAACGTGCCAACCTGGTGGTCGTCTTCGAGGCGATCCGCGGTTCGGATTCCGATGTCTCAGAGCCGGCCACGCTGTTGGAGCTCGGCCTCGACCCGACCCTGCTCGGCCTGAGCCCGACGACAACGACGCCTCCCGAGCAGGGCCTGTCCCAGGAGACGGTCCGATGGGGATGGCTCGGCTTGGCACTCGGAGCTGCGGCGCTGGCCCTTCTCGCATTCTGGGCGTTGGGTGAGCGCGGGTCAGGGGAGGGGACCGACGGAGCCAGGCTGGACGAGGAACCCGGGCTGGACGACGAACCCGGGCCCTCCTCGGATGAGGAGCCGCCACCGGATGCGAGCCCGGAATGATCCGGTAAGCTCTCTCCTGGCTACGACAGGAATCGATGGCAGGCTCTGACGAATACGTAAGGATGCGAGGGAAAGTCCTCGAGGTCCTCCCCAATGCGACGTTTCGCGTGGAGATCGAGGGTGGACTCCAGGTCATCGCCCGCGCCTCAGGCAAGATGCGCCGGGGTCGCCTCATCCGCATCATTCCCGGCGACGAGGTCGAAGTCGACGTTTCTACCTACGATCCGACCCGCGGCCGTATCGTCTGGCGCTATCGCTAGCAGGCCCGGGTACTAGGTACGAGGTACCAGGTGCTGGGAACGACCTTCGCAAGGTCCTCTGCCACCATCCGATCTTCTATGGCCGCACCGCCAACGCTTCTTCCAGCGTGAACCGTCCCTCGTAGAGGGCTCGGCCGACGATCACCCCCTCGACGCCGATCGAAGCCAACAGCCGGAGGTCGGGGAGTGAGCCGACGCCGCCGCTGGCGATGATCGCCATATCAGGAGCAGCAGCGCGAACCAGGGCAAGCAGCCCCACGTCGGGTCCGACCATCGTTCCGTCCCGTTCAATGCCGGTCACCAACATCCGGACCACCCCCTGCGCACCGAGCCGGTCGAGGAGCGCTGCCAGCGGCAGGCCCTCGTCGAGCCAGCCGGCGCCCGTCGCTCGGCCGTCACGTACGTCGATCGCCACAACGACCCGGCCAGGCCCGACGACGTCGAGCATCTCCCGCAGCGTCGAGGGCTCCCAGAGGGCTGCCGTGCCCACGACCACCCGCTCGGCTCCCGCGTCGACGGCTTCGGCTACCAGGTCGGGGGAGCGGAGACCTCCACCGACCTGGAAGCGCACCCCGGTGTCGCCGAGGCGGCGCCACAGCTCACGGTTCGGTACGCCGCTGCGGGCCCCATCGAGGTCGACCACATGAACGAGTTCGGCGCCTTGCCGACTCCAGGCGAGCGTCTGGAACGCAGGATCGTCGCTGTAGGTGGTCACTGCTTCGTAGTCGCCGCGGACGAGCCGAACGACTGAGCCGCCGAGCACGTCGACGGCCGGAATGATGTTCATGGGCGTTCCCAGGTTGCGTCTAAATGTTTTAACATGCTAAAACAGTTACACAGTTTTGGAAAGGCGACGACATGGGTACACCGCTCGCAGCAGACGATTGGCGCAACGACGACACCGCAGCGTTGTTCGACGCGATCCTCCTCCTCGAAAATCGCGAGGAGGCCGCTGCCTTCTTCCGCGACCTGTGTACCCGCCGGGAGCTCGAAGAGATGAGTCAACGCTGGGCGGTCGTCCGGTTGCTCGCCGAGGGGCTTCCGTACCGCGAGATCGCAGAGCGAACCGGCGTGTCGACGGCCACGATCACCCGCATCAACCAGTGGGTGCAGCACGGTACCGGGGGGTACCGGACCCTTCTGGAGCGGCTCAGAGGCCCGGCATGACCCTCCGGATGGCCATTCCGAGCAAAGGCCGGCTCGAGCCGCCCACCGCGGCGCTGCTGAAACAAGCTGGTCTGCGATATGAAAAGACCGACCGGTCGCTCTCGGTGCGGGTTCGAGGCGATGAGGTCGAGCTGCTGTTCGTCCGCACCGAGGACGTCGCCGAGCTCGTCGCGGATGGGGTCGCCACCCTCGGGATCACCGGACTCGACCTGCTCGCCGAGAGCGACACCGGACTTGCCGTCGAAGTGCCGCTGGGTTTCGGACGTGCGACGCTGACCGCCGCCGTGCCCGCCATGTCGTTGATCACCCGGGTCGCCGACTTCGCCGGAATGCGGGTCGCCACCTCACACCCCAGGACCACGGAACGGTTCTTTGCCGACAAGGGCATCGAGGTGACGACAGTGCCGCTCCGCGGATCGGTCGAGGTCGCCCCCAAACTCGACGTCGCCGACGCGGTCGCCGACCTCGTTTCGTCCGGATCGACGTTGCTCATCAACGGGCTTCGACCGGTTGTGTCGATCCTCGAGTCCGAAGCTGCGCTCGTCGCCAGGCCCGGTGCCGTCGATCGATCACAAATCGCGCAGGGTGTCGTCACCATGGTGCGTTCGGTCGTCGCTGCCCGGACGAAACGGTACGTGCTCATGAACGCTCCACAGTCGGCCGTCGAGGCGATCGAAGCGATTATTCCCGGCCTCGACGCCCCGACCGTGATGCCGCTCGCCCACGACGGCCGTGTCGCCATCCACTCGGTGGTCGAACGCGAACGGCTCTGGGATGTGTTGCCCCGGCTCAGGGACGCCGGTGCCTCCGGCCTGCTCGTGCTGCCGATAGAACAGATGATCCCATGAGGCGCCTCGACCTTGCCGCAGCCTCGCCCGGTGATCTGGAACCGTATCTGTCCCGATCGTCGGTACCCGACCTAGAGGTCCGAACCGGCGCGGCACGTATCGTCGATGAGGTCCGCAGCGGCGGCGACCCCGCCGTCCAGGCCGCCAACGAGCGGTATGGAGGCGGCCGCCGAGACGGGCTGCTGGAGGTCCCTGCCGATGAGATCAGGCAGGCCCTGGAGCGAGTCGACGGCGACGTTGTCGACGCGCTCGAAGCGGCGATCGCCAACATCCGGGCCGCCCACGAACCGCAGCGGCCCGTCGACCAGCCACTCGAGGTCGCCCCCGGCATCCAGGTCGATCGGCGGTGGAGCCCGCTCAGGAGCGTCGGCGTCTACGTGCCCGGGGGCCAGGCGGCGTATCCCTCATCGCTGCTCATGGGGGTGATTCCTGCGCAGGTGGCCGGCGTCGCCGAGATCGTCGTTGCCTCACCGGCCGATGGAGACGGACAGGTCGACCGTGTAGTGCTCGCCGCAGCGGCGCTTCTCGGAGCAGACGCCGTCTACGCCGTCGGCGGTGCCCAGGCCATCGGCGCCCTCGCGTATGGCACCGAGACGATCCGACGAGTCGACAAGATCGTCGGCCCGGGCAGCGCCTGGGTGACGGCCGCCAAGCTCGCCGTCTACGGCGACTGCGCGGTCGATCTGCCGGCTGGGCCCAGTGAAGCGCTCGTCATTGCCGACGCCACGGCCGATCCGTACATCGTCGCCGCCGATGTGCTCTGCCAGGCCGAGCATGGTCCCGATTCGCCGGTGCTGCTCGTCACCGTAGAACCTGAAGCGGTCGACCCGGTGCTGGAGGCTGTCGCCGAACTGCTTCCCCGCCTGGAACGGGAGGCCATCCTCCGCAAGGCGCTCGCCGACCACGGTGCCGTCGTTCTCGCCCCCGACCTGGACGCCGTCGTCGAGTTCGCCAACGGATACGCGCCCGAACACTGCTCGATCCACACCGCAGAAGCCGCGGCGCTCGGCGAACGGATCACCGCCGCCGGATCCGTGTTCGTCGGTCACTGGTCACCCGAGTCGGCCGGCGATTACGCCACCGGCGCCAACCACGTGCTACCGACCGGTGGTCTCGCCAGGGCCTACGGGCCGCTGTCGGTGGAGGACTTCGGATCATGGCGGCAGGTGCAACGGCTCACCCGGGAAGGGTTGGCGTCGATTCGTGAGACGGTCGGGACACTCGCGACTGCCGAAGGGCTCACCGCGCACCGGCTGGCCGTCGAGATCCGGTTCGAGGAGCGGCCGTGACCACCGTGCCCCGCTACCGGTGGCAGCCGACCACCGCCGAGATCGCCGCCAGGGCCGGCATCGACCCGCCACAGGTGGAACGCTTCGACCAGAACACATCACCGATGTCGACGTCCTGGGCGAAGCCGGTCGTCGCCCGATCGGCCGGCAGGCTCAATGCCTACCCGGCGGCGAACTACCTCGACCTACGGAAGGCTGCCGCAGCCGTCGTCGACGTCGAGCCCGACCGGGTCGTGCCCGGAGCAGGCGCCGACGAGCTCATCCTCCTCGCCGCCCGGGCGTTCCTCGGCCCCGGCAAGCGGACCGTGCTTCCCATACCGACGTATTCCCTCTACGAAATCGCTGCCCGGCAGGTCGGCGCCGAGGTCGTCTCGGTCCCGGCGAAGCCTCCGACGTTCGACCTGCCAGACGGGCGAATCACCGAGGCGGCCCGTGACGCGAGTCTCATATGGATCTGCGCCCCGTCGAACCCGATCGGAAACCAGATCTCGCTCGAGTCCATCGAAGCGGTCGCCGTCGCTGCCGACGGGGTGGTGGTCGTCGACGCCGCCTACGCCGAGTTCTCCGGAGACCGGTGGGTTCCCCTCGTCGAACGGCACGACAACGTGCTCGTCCTGCACACTCTGTCAAAGGCGTACGGCCTGGCCGGCGCCAGGGTCGGATACGCCGTCGGACAGCCGCACCTCATCGATGCCATCGACGCCATCCGGCCGCCTGGCAGCATCGGCACCCTCTCGGTCGACCTTGCCGTCGCTGCTCTGGCGGACCAGGAGCGGATGCGAGCGACCGTCGAGACGATCTCCGCCGAACTGGAACGGTTAGCGTCGCGGCTCGCCGGCCTCGGATTCCGGGTACTGCCGTCGGTGACCAACTTCGTGCTGTGCGAGGTCGGTCCGTCGGCTCAAGCATTGAGCCGGTCGCTGATGGCCGAGGGACTCGTCGTCCGATCATTTGCCGGCGATTCGCCGCTCGCCGACTACCTGCGAATCACCGTCCGCAGTCCGGAAGCCGACGACCGGCTGGTCGCGGCGATCGAACGCCGGCTGGAGGAGGGACTGTGAGA
>JANTGE010000113.1 GCA_024763085.1 Acidimicrobiia bacterium | reverse complement strand
AGACTGCGTTCATGGGCACCAACAGCAGTGGCGATGCTCCAGCGCGAACGGATCGATTACGTGTGGGTGAGCTCCGACCTCGCCGTCGACGGGGTGTCGGTCATCGACAGCACCGCCTCCGACCATCTTCCGGTCGTCGTCCGGGTGGCCCTTCCCGGCTGAGCGACTCCGGTCAGAACGGCACGCCTACGGCGTCGCAGAGGAACGCCATGAACGGTGCCCCCCGCTTCAACAGTTTGGCGTATTCGTCCACGAACCCGTCGGAAGTGACCGCCTTCTGGGTAAGCCGCGCGGTGGCGATGAAGTCCTTCCGTTTGAGGTCCTCCAGGTACGGATGCTCCGGGTCGAACCCCCGCGGTGGCCGCTTGAGCGTATCTCCCTCGAGGGTGTAGACGTCGGTGAACCGTTTGGATCTCGTAACCTTTCGCCAGCGGTCCGGATCGGCGACGATCGCCTCGCGGATCATGCGGGCAGTCGTCGCGTCGGGATGCCAGAGGCCGACACCGGCGAACACGGCCCCTGGTTCGAGATGAAGGTAGAAGCCCGGGGCGTGGACATCTTTGCCCGCCTCGTGACGGAACTGGATGCCGGTGTAGGTCTTGTACGGGGTCTTGTCTTTCGAGAAGCGGGTGTCCCGGTAGATGCGAAACATCGAACCTCCTACCGGGCGGGGGTCGGCTACGAAGTGCGGGCTGATCTTGGCCAGATGCGGGGCGAAGTCCTGAACGAAGCCGAGGGCCGGTTCTTTGACCGACCGTTCGTAACGGTCCTTGTTGGCCTGAAACCAGGGTCGTTCGTTGTTGGCTTCGAGGTCGCGTAGAAACGAAAACAGAGCCGGGGTGAAGGAACGTGCCATGGAAGCAATCTACGTGAAGGAATCGGCAATGCATAGAGGTTCGGCTGGCTCTACGCTGTTCGTATGTTCAGACGTTCCCCGTCCACTGAACCGTTGCCGGGCAGGGCCGACCGCATGCCCGTTCCAGATCGTCACGATGTGCTCGGCTCAACACTGGAACCTGACGACCGTTACGAACGCGCGGTGTTCGGGATGGGGTGCTTCTGGGGCGCCGAGCGGCTGTTCTGGACCATCCCGGGTGTGTACACCACCGCGGTCGGGTATGCGGGCGGCACGACCCCGAACCCCACCTACGAGGAGGTCTGCTCGGGTAGGACCGGTCATGCCGAGGTGGTCCTGGTCGCCTTCGACCCGGAACAGGTTTCCTACGAGGACCTGCTGAAGGTGTTCTGGGAAGGACACGACCCAACGCAGGGGATGCGGCAGGGCAACGATGTCGGCACGCAGTACCGTTCGGCCATCTACACCCACTCTGTTGAGCAACTCGCTGCCGCAAAGATGACGCGAGACGCCTACCAGCGGGAGCTCGCCGGATACGGCTACGGGGAGATCACCACCGAGATCGCGTCGGCCGGGCCCTTCTACTACGCCGAGGCGTACCACCAGCAGTACCTGGCGAAGAACCCCAACGGCTACTGCGGGATCGGTGGCACCGGCGTCGCCTGCCCGACCGGTCTGGCTACCTGAGAATCACTGCTGCTTGATGATCTCGAGCGCCTTGTTCAGCAGGTAGTCGGGTTCGGCATCACCCGGGATCTCGATGAGGATGTCGGGGGTCAGGCCCACATGGCCGTAGTCGTGGCCGCTCGGGGTGACCCAGCGGGCGATGGTCAACTTCAGGGCGCCGCCGTTTGAGAGATCGAACTGCTGCTGCACCGTGTTCTTGCCAAAGGTGTGTTCGCCGATCGCCGTGGCCCGGCCTGCGTCCTGGAGGGCGCCGGTGACCACCTCAGATGCCGAAGCGCTGCCCCGGTTCACCAGGACGTAGACGGCGATGTCCGGGTTGGTGGCGACCCCGCCCGGAACCACGCGGTACTCGTTGGTCTCTGTGCGCGACTGGGTACGCAGCACGAGGCCTTCGTCGAGGAACTCGGAGGTGATCTGGATGGCAGCGTTCAGAGAACCACCCGGGTTGAACTGCAGATCGAAGATGATCGTCTCTGCCCCTTGTGCGAGGAGATCCTCCAGGGCGGCGCGGAACTGTGGCGGCGCGGTGGTCGAGAAGATCGACAGCTCGACGTAGCCGATGCCCGGTTCGATCATGCGGTGGGTGACGACCGGGATCTTGATCTCGTCGCGAGTGATGGTGATCTGTAGCGTTTCGCCGCTACGGTCGATCGTGAGGGTCACTTTGGTGCCTTTGGGTCCGCGGACCGCGGCGACGACCTCGTCGACCAGCCAGCCTTTGATCGACTCGCCGTCGACCGCGATGATCACGTCGCCCGACTTGATGCCGGCCGCCTCCGCAGGGCTGCCCTCGAGGGGCGAGACGATCGTCATGAGGCAGGTGTCGGAGATCTCCTGGCAGACACCGTCTTCCGGCTTGCTGGGATCCTCGGCCCGGACCAGGGCACCGATGCCTTCGATCTGTCCGGTGGTCTCCTCCTCGAACCGGGACAACGCCTCCGGGGTGAAGTAGACACTGTTGGGGTCGCCGAGACTCTCCATCATGCCGGAGATAGCCGACTCGATGAGTTCGGGCACCGGTTCGGGGTCTGTCCGCTGGTGTTCGGCGAGGGCGTCGCAGAACACGTCGAAGTCAGGTGTCGGAAGCGCGCAGGTCAGCCGGTCTGGCTCGGGAATCGAATCCTCGTGGTCTGCCTCGGCGACTCCCTTTGCGGCGCCCTCGGCCAGCGTCTCGTCGGAGACCGGGTCGACGTAGTGGGAGGAGATGATCTGGTAGGCGTTGCAGAGTGCATCGAACTCCGCAGGTGCCCCGGTGCAGGAGACCAGGTCTACCTGCAAACCCGCGATGACCGTGGTGGTGGTTTGTGGAGGTGCGGTGGTCGTCGTTGTGGCGGCGGTGGTTGCGGGTGGCGCCGTGGTCGAGGCTGCGGGGGCGACGCACGCCGCTGCCACGAGGGCGAGGACGAGGAGAAGGGTGAAGCGTTTCATGGAGCCCCGATTCAACTCCATTCGTGGATCAAACGCACACCGGCCGGCTGCCGGGACTTCCGACATGCGAGAAACGTTGCGATACTTCTAAGCCGGTCGACAGGAGTCGCATGACGAGCATTGGTCACTATCTCACTCGCGCTCAGGCAGCTCGCCGGCTTCACACGAGTGCGCGCCGCCTGGTGCAGATGGCCGGGTTGCCACGGGTGAACGGCCGGTTCGCTGTCGAGGAGGTGTATCCGGGGTTTCTGTTCGTGCGGTCCGAGCTCCTTGACGAGTTCCGGTGGGTCGTCGAAGAGCTCGGCGACCTGCCCGACCTCGAGATCATCGGATGGTTCCACGAACCACGGCATGAGCTTGGCGGCAAGACTCCGGCGATGTGGATGCTCGAAGGGCATGATCCAGAACGGGTCCACGCTCTGGCAGCGGCATAAGGGCCGGGTCTGCTTCGCCCCTGCGGACATCAGGGCGTGCCACCCGGGCCATGTGCGCCGACGTCGGTTCGGGTTGGTAGCTTTAGCCTTGCGTCAGGACTCATCCGCAGGAGGACCGTATGAAACGCACGTTCATCGTGATACTCGCCGTAGCTCTGGTCGTGGTGGCGTCAGGCTGCGGCAACGTGGCCGAGAAAGCTTCGGAAAAGGCAGCGGAGAAGATCGTCGAGAAGTCACTCGAGCAGCAGAGCGGCGGCGATGTAGATGTGGACCTATCCGATGAGGGAGGCTCGGTAAAGATCCAGTCGGAAGAGGGGACGATCAACATCGGTGGCGGCGAAGTCCCCGAGGGCATCGGGGTACCGTTCCCGAAGGGCGGCAACGTGTCGATGTCGATGGAGACTCCTGACGGGGCAACGGTGATGCTGCAGTATCCGGGTGCGGACTTCGATGAGATCGTTGCGTTCTACCAGGACTGGGCCGACTCCAGCTCAGAGGACTTCGAGAACGTGTCCTACAGCGCCTCCGACCTCAAGAGCGAGTCTTGGGTTTCTGACAGCACGAGCATCCAGGTGCAGACCTGCCAGACCGACGAGGGCGACGGGGTGTGTGTCACCGTCGTCGCCAACAAGTAGGCAAGGTCCACCGAGCGCAGAGGCAGCCGATCAGTCGCCGAGGCATAGCCCGATGTGGCGGGCGCTGGAGATCCACGCATGGTCGAGCGGGACCGTCTTGCGCTTGCCTGCCACCTCTTCGAGGGGTATCGGTTCGGTGCCTTCGCCTCGTGCGGCGATCATCACCCCTCTGACCCCTTCGGCGATGTAGTCGGCACACGCGGTGCCGAGACGGGTGGCGAGGAGCCGGTCGGCGGCCGACGGGGTGCCGCCGCGTTGCACGTGGCCGAGAATCGTCACTCTCGACTCGAGCTTGGTTCGCTCCTCGAGCGCCTTGGCCAGGTCGCGGGTAGCGACCGCCTGCTGCTCGTCGAACGCGGCGAGGGCCGTTTTGGCGGCCTGTCGGTCTTCGGGCGTGGCGGCCTCTGAAAGGGCGGTCTTCAGCCGGCGGTATTCGGCGGCTGCCTCGACGGTCATGGCGCCTTCCGAGATCGCCACGATCGAGAACGGCGACCCCGACGCCTTCCGGTGGAGGATCGCCTCGGCGACCGGTTCGATCTGATAGGGAATCTCCGGGATGAGGATGACGTCGGCTCCACCGGCCAAACCGGCGCCGAGGGCCAGCCAGCCGGTGCGATGACCCATCGTCTCGACGACCACGATGCGGTGGTGGGAGTGCGCCGTCGAGTGGAGCCGGTCGATCGCCTCGGTGGCGATCGATAGGGCGGTGTCGAAGCCGAATGTGGTGTCGGTGCAGCAGACGTCGTTGTCGATGGTCTTCGGCAGCACCAGGATCGGGATGCCCACCTCGGCGAGTCGGGCTGCGTTCTTGACCGTCCCTCCGCCGCCGAGGGCGACGAGCGCGGTCAAGCCGTGGCGCTCCACCACCTGCTTCATCAGCGGTCGCATGTCCATCTTCCGGCCGTCGCCTACCGGCATCTTGTGGACCTTGTCCCGGCTGGTCCCGAGGATGGTGCCGCCTTTGGTGATGATGCCGGCCAGCGATTGGGAGTCGAGGCGGATCGACTGGTCGTGCATGAGGCCGCGGAAGCCGTCCCGAAATCCGATGACGTGCATGCCGTAGGTCTTCTGCGCTGCTTTGCCGACGGCGCGAATCGCAGCGTTCAAGCCGGGGGAGTCGCCACCCGCGGTGAGGATGCCGATGGTTTCAGCCATACGGGAGATGCTATCAACCCCTGACCCGAACCCAGGGTTGGGGATCACCCTGGTGTGGTGGCAGCCGATATCCCGGCCCGGCTTGACGCCGGTAACGGCACGGGGACGGGGTTGGCAACGCGGAGAATGACCAGCCGCCTCAGGCTTGTTCTGACTCCAGGCGGGACTTGAGACGCCGATAGTCCGCCGCCACCGAGCGGCGCACCATCCACCGCATCATCGGCTCCGCGATGCGGAAGAAGCCAGATGCGTCGCCTGCGACGTAGGCCGAGGCCCGGGAGCGGCTGGGCCCGAGAGAGGCCACGGTGCGGGTCACGCGGATCGGGAACGAGCTCTCTAGCGTCTCAATCGTGACGCGGTGCGGCGGGTCCCACTCGACCACTTGGAAGGTAGACATCACCCTTCGGCCCAAGAAGCGGGCGAGCTGGCGATATGTCGACCCCACCCCGTACGGCGCGGGCGAAGTCCACTCGGCGCTGACCATGCCCTGTTGCCACTCCGGGTTGTGCGAGAAGTCGGACAGATACGCGAACACCTCGTCTGCTGGGCGCTCGATGTCTATGTCGATCTGGACCTTCATCGGAGCGACGATACCCGTTCGTCTTTCCCCTGCCCGCATGGGTTGCTCCTCGTCCATCGTCCGGAGACTTGACGCGCCGTTCGGATCTCGAACCCGACGAGTGGAGGAACATGCTTGTCTGTATGGAAGGTCGCGAAAACCAGACGGCCGCAGCGGTTGCGAACATATGTTCGCTTCCCTACGGTGGCGTTCCGCTGATTCGGAG
>JANTGE010000112.1 GCA_024763085.1 Acidimicrobiia bacterium | reverse complement strand
AAGGAAGGTTCGTCGGTCGGATCTCGAATCCGATGCCCCTCGAGGTCGGCGTTGACGGCTCCCTTCGAATCGGGGAGGCCGGTTAGCCGGCTTCCCCGTTCCGTAGCCGCGACCAGTACCACCAGCGCTTCTGCTCCTCAGGCAGATTCGGGTCCTGTGCCTGTGCCACCGCCGCTCTGAACACGTCGAGGCAGCAGACATCGATGCGTTCGCCACGCAAGCTGCAGAGGCGTCGGTACAGGTCATCCGGATCCTCTGCGGCGAGCTCGGATACCGTTTCGATGCCGAGGTCGGTGAAGTCTCGCAGGGTTGCCGGCCCGACCGAGACGAGATCGGCCAACGCTCTCACGGTGCTTCTGGGGGCCGTCTGCCGAACTTCGATGCGCCCCAGATCAGCAGCGACGTGAAGCCGACCCAGAGGACCAGCTGGAGGATCCCGTAGAGGAGACCGAACTGCTCCGCGGTGCGCCCGGTCCACTGCTCGATGAGGGTCATGACCCCGGTGGTCAGCAGGAAACCGAGAACCGCTGCCGCCAGGAAGCCGATGGTGGTCGTCACTGTCTTCATACCGACAGCCTACGCCTTGTCGACTCCGTGCCCTACCATGCCCGAACGTGCCACGTATCGGGTTCCTTGTCGCCATTGCCGTCATCGCAGCCGCCTGTGCGTCACCGCCGGCCGGCACTGCGGCGGCACCGTTTCAGGGTATGGTCGTCGATCCGCCGCAGCCCAAGCCGGACTTCGTGCTCACCGACACCACCGGTCGGCGTTTCGACTTTCGGGCCGACACCGACGGCCGGCTGACGCTGCTCTACTTCGGCTACACCTACTGCCCGGACATCTGCCCGGTTCAGCTCGCGCAGATCGCCGCCGTCCTCGATCAGCTCCCCGACGTTCGGCGAAACACCACCGTGGTGTTCGTCACCGTCGATCCAGAGCGCGACACGCCGGAGGTGATCCGCAGCTTCCTCGACAAGTTCGACACCGACTTCATAGGTCTCACCGGCACCGCCTCCCAGATCGCCGCAGCCCAGCAGGCAGCCGGGCTGCCAGTCGCCACCAAGATCGGTGACGGGCCCGACTACACGATGGGACACTCCGGCCAGGTACTCGCGTATACGCCAGGCGGCCTGATGTACACCGAGTACCCGTTCGGCACCCGCCAAACCCAATGGGCGTCCGACCTTCCTAAGCTGCTCGAACGATGAAACGTCTCCTCGTGCTGTTCGTTCTGGTAGCCGCAGCTTGCAGTGGGACTCCTCAGGGGATCGAGGTCTCCAACGCTCGCGTCTGGGTGCCACCGGGATCCACGACCGCCGCCTACTTCGATCTCACCAACCACGGGCCAGGTGACGATACGTTGGTCGGCGTCGAAAGTGACATCGCCCGTGCCATGGTCCACCGAACTATGATGCAGGATGGCCAGATGATGATGCAGCCTGCCGGTCCGGTCGCCGTTCCTGTCGGCGAGACGGTGTCCTTTGCCCCCGGCGGTCTCCACGTCATGCTGATGGACGTTCCGCCCCTCGGCGTCGGCGACACCGTCGAGCTCCGCCTGCTGTTCGAACAGGCCGGCACCGTCACCGTGGAGGTGCCGGTGGTGGAAATCGAGACCCCATGAACCTCTGGTGTGCTTCGACCGACCAGCCGTGGACCTGGCAGTGGATCGCCTACCCGGGGGTGTGGCTGACCGTGCTCATCCCGGTCGTCGCCTATCTACGGGCGGTGGCCCGGAGTCAAGAGCCGACGGACCGGCGTACCCGGCTCGCCTTCCTCGCCGGCATGGCCGTGTTTTGGATCGCCTCCGACTGGCCGGTCGGGACGCTCGGAGCCGGCTATCTCGCCTGGGTGCACATGAGCCAATACGTGCTGTATGTTCTCGTCGCTGCCCCGCTGCTGCTGCGTGGCATCCCCGACTGGATGGCGGCCCGTATCCTCGACCGTCTGCGGCTTCGAGGCGTCGCCAGGAAACTCGGTCACAACCTGCTCATCAGCGGCCTGGTCTTCAATCTGGTGCTGGTCGTCACCCACGCGCCGTTCACGGTCGATGCGCTTCGCTCCACCCAGCTCGGATCGTTCGCCATGGACATGACGTGGTTGATCTCCGGTCTCGTGTTGTGGCTGCCGATCGTCGGGCCGCTCCTCGAGCATCGCAGCCGGTCGGTGCCGGCGAGAATGGTGTACCTGTTCGCCGCCGCCGGGGTTGTCGCCATCCTTCCGGCCAGCTTCCTCACCTTCGCCAAGTTCCCGCTCTACTCGACCTATGAGCTGGCGCCCCGCATCGGGGCGATTACCGCCATCGAAGATCAGCAGCTCGCCGGGGTCATGATGAAGCTCGGCATGGTTCCCGTCGTGTGGGGGACCCTGGCGGTCATGTTCTTCCGATGGATGGGATCCGAACGGGCCGGGGTCTCCTAAACCGGCTTGACCATCCGCAAAACCGGAGGCTTGTCGACAATCCAAGGCGCCTTGCTGCGACGTTCGACGTCGAATCCGAGCCGCCGATACAACGAGATCGCCGGGATATTCGTCTCTTCGACATCCAGGACCACGGCGCGACATTCCGTCTCTCTGGCCACCGACTCGGCGTGGCGCATCAGCTCGGCGCCGATACCCATTCGTCGGTGCCGGGGCTCGACCGCAACCATCTGGACGTAGAGCTCGTCATCGGATACTTCGTTCTGCAGCCGAAGCACCGGCGTCAGCAGGACGGCGACGATGCCCATCCGGGGGAGGGTCAGGCCTGCATGGTGCAGCACGACCCGGCTGGTTCTGCTTCGCTCGAGACGGCGGCGTTTCCCGGACGCGGCGACGAGCATGCCGGCGGTCTCGCCTTCGACGTCCGCCATGTAGGCGCGGTCGTAGCTCAGCTCATGGCCAGGAAGGACGAACACGGAACGCAAGAACCGCTCTGCTCGGGAACCAAGGAGCAGGCCGAAAATGCCGGTTGATGCCAGCTCCGTCAGCTCAGCGAAGGCGGCGGCGTCCCGATCCGTCGGTGTTGCCGGGCGTATTTGTGGCCCGACGGTCATCAGGTTGCCGGACGTTTCACTGGTGCCCGTCGACTGAACATGAGTTCGGCCAGTGCGATCGCCGCCCACGAACCGCCGATGTAGGCCAGCGTCGAGGGGCTCTGTCGTACCAGGTAGATGACGAGAACCACCCAGGCAGCCGCGGCGGCGATCATGCCCAGCAAGGGGATCGCCGGATGGATGCCGATCTGCCGGCGAAGCCGGAACGCCGAGAGGTTCACTTCGGCGAAGATCAGCAGGAACGTTGCGCTGGCAAACGAAGAGATGATTGTCAGGTTGGCAGTGAGAACAAAAACGATGGTGACGAGTGTCAGTGCCCACAGGGCAACCCACGGGATATCACGGGTTCGTTCCCGGTAGGAGAACACCTTTGGCAGCTCTTCCTCGACGGCCATGACGGTCGTCAGGCGGGCGGTTCCGAACATGGTGGCGTTGATAGCGGATGCCGTCGACAGCAGTGCGCCGATGCCGATCAGGAGGAACCCGACCTGACCGAGGAACGGCTGGGCGGCAACGGCCAGCGCGTACTCCTTCTGCTTGGCGATCTCGTCCGGGGTGAGGTTGCCGACTGCCACCAGCGACACGAGCACATAGATGGCGGTCGTGATCAGGACCGAGATGATGATCGCTCTGGGAAGGTTGCGCTCCGGTGCACCGAGTTCCTTGACGGCGTTGGGGATCAACTCGAAGCCCTCATAGGCGACGAAAATGAGTGCCGCTCCCATGAGGAGGCCGGACATGCCCTTGTCCAACAGCGGGGTGAATGCGGAACTGTGAAGCGTCGCCAGGCCGGCGACGCCGAACACCGCCAGGATCGCCACTTTGACGGCGACGATGATGTCTTCGGTGCGGCCGGCGGCCCGCACGCCCAGCAGGTTGATGCCGAGGAACACCAACAGGATGCCGGCTTCGAGGCCGTGATTCAGGGCCGAGCCCTGGGCCTGCCCAAACAGGGCGGTGCCGTAGGCGGCGAAGGTGAAGGCGTAGAGCGACATGGTGCCGATGTAGCCGGCGACCAGCAGCCACCCACCGATACCGGCCACGTTTCGGTTGCGGAACGCCCGCTCGAGGTAGGTGAAGCTGCCGCCGTCGGAGCGGAAGGTGAGACCAAGCTTCGCGTAGGACAACCCGGTGACAAGGGCGATCGTGCCGCCCAATAGAAACGCAAGCGGCGCGGCGTGGCCCGATAGCCCAACCGAGAGCCCCAGGACCGAGAAGATCCCGCCGCCGACCATGCCTCCGATACCCATGGCGACCGCCTCTTTGAGGCCCAACCGTTCAGTGGCCATGCGAGATGTGGCCCTCGGCGACAGCGACGAACCTGCCCTTGCTGGTGACCGTGGCCACGCCGGCGCTGCTCAGTGACGCTTCGACTGTCGCGCTGCGATCGTCCGATGCGACCACCCGGGCGCTCAGATGCACCGGCTGGTCGAGTGGCGTCGGCCGCAGGTACCGGAGGGAAAAGTCGGCCGTGACCGCCAACGGCAGTTCTTCCACGCCGCGCACCCGTCGCAAGTGCCACATGGCCGCCCAGTCGGAGTGGCAATCCAGGATCGTGGCGATGATCCCGCCGTTCAGCAACCCCGGATAGGCGGCATGATGTGGCTCCGGTTTCCAGTCGCAGACGAGTTCGTCGCCGGCGACATAGCTCTTGATCTGCAGCCCCCTCGGGTTGGCCGGGCCGCATCCGAAACAGATCATGTCGGGGGCGAACCGATCCTGGAGGCTTGAAGTCATCGAAGCATTCCTGGAAGACGCTCGGTGATGATGGATTCGGCGTCCGTCATGATGCGGTCGATGAGTTCCTGCACGGTCGGGATGTCGTGGATGAGTCCCATCACCTGGCCGGCCGCCATCGTGCCGCCTTCGATGTTTCCCTTCTTCAGCACCTCTTCGAGTCCTCTGCGTCCGGAGACGTACTCGGCGATGTCGGCGATGGTCGCTTCACCAGTCGCTTCGATCTCGCGGACCTTTTTGGCCACCTCGTTGTCGATGACCCGTTCCGTGTTGCGCAGCGACCGCATGATGAGCGTCGTATCGGTCTCGTCGTGGTCGACGAGCGCCTGTTTCAACGCCTGATGCACGGGCGCTTCTTGGGTGGCGACGAACCGGGTGCCCATGTTCATCCCGTCGGCACCGAGCGCCAGGGCGGCGACGAGACCGCGCCCGTCGCCGAAGCCGCCGGAGGCCACCACCGGGATGTCGAGTGCGTCGACGGTAACTGGCAGCAGCACCAGGGATGTCACGTCGTCTTCGCCGGGATGACCCGCGCACTCGAACCCGTCGATCGACACGGCATCACACCCGATCGATTGTGCCTTCAACGCGTGGCGCACCGAGGTGCACTTGTGGATCACCTTCATGCCGGCGTCCTTGAGGATCGGCATGTACGGTTCGGGGTTGCGGCCGGCGGTTTCGATGAACTCGATGCCCTCTTCGATACAGACCTGCAGGTAACCGGGGTAGTCGGGTTGCCGGAGTGAGGGGAGGAACGTGAAGTTGATCCCGAATGGCTTGTCCGTCATGGTTCTGGCCCGTCGGATTTCGGAACGCAGAGCCTCCGGGGTCTCGAACGTCAACGCGGTCATGAACCCCATGGCGCCGGCGTTGGCAACCGCTGCGGTCAGATCGGCGGTGGCGACCCACATGAGGCCACCTTGGATGATCGGGTGTTCGACCCCGAACAGGTCGGTGATACGTGTCTGGAGCATGCTCATCCTTCCTCGGTCAGACCGAGGATAGGCGACAAGGCATGCGGCCCGTCAGACAAGCAGGATGACTCCGATGACGATCGCCGCGACAGCCCACACATAGAAGAAGATCGAGGTGCCCTTCTCTCCGAACGCCTTGACGAAACCCTGGATCTTCCCCATGTTCCAGATCTTCTCCGGCTTGGCGTAGGTGACCCAGATCACGAACAGGCCGTACACGATGAGAATGATGCCGAGTGCAGTCATAGATTCAGGCTAGTGCCATGGCCTCGGGCTTTGCGACGGGCGCAAGAGGGGTAGCATCGCCCCGTGGATCGCTTCGCCGAGACATTCAACCTC
>JANTGE010000111.1 GCA_024763085.1 Acidimicrobiia bacterium | reverse complement strand
CCTGACGGCGGATCTTCGTTCTCGCTGTCGAGGGCAGGCAACCAACTCGTCATCGACGTGCCGGCCGGGACCAGGCACGACGCGTGGATCGACACTGGCCAAGGGCTCACCTTCAACGCTCCCCGACTGATGCAGCCGGCAACTGACACCGACTTCGAGATCATCGCGAAGTTCCAGTCGCAGATGGTGATCCCCGAACAGGCACAGGGCATCATCGTCCAGCAGGATGCCGACACGTTCCTCCGGTTCGACACGTTCGCAACCGGTCGCAACACCGTCGCGTTCGCCGCGTTCATCGATGGGGGACCTGACACCTCTCCGTACTCCAATGTCGAGCCATTGGACCACCAGCCGATCTGGCTCCGGGTGACCCGCATCGGCGACACCTGGACCTACTACACATCGACCGATGGTACGAGCTGGAACCAGCAGCTCACGTTCAGTCTTCCGTTAACCGTGACCCAGGTTGGCGTGTTCGCGGCCAATCCGGGGTCCACCGGGAACCCGGCGCCAAGAAACCGTGTCATTGTCGACTATTTCTTTAACGGCGCCGCACCGATCTCGCCTGAGGACGGCGGAGCCACCACATTCGACATCTGGTATGGCGACAACCAAACCTTCGGCAACGTCGGCGTCGCCCAGCGGTTTATCGACATCCTCGGCAACGTGGACGACCCGGACGGGATCAGCACGCTGAGCTACCGGCTGAACGGTGGGCCATCGCATGCGCTCTCCGTCGGCCCCGATACCCGCCGCCTGCTCATGCCGGGGGACTTCGATGTGCAAATCCCTATCGATGACGGAGAGCTACTCAGCGGCGGCAATACGCTCGTCATCACAGCAACTGACGGTGCCGCCAACGTGACCACCAAGACCGTGAGCTTCACCTGGACGAGCACGAACACCTGGTCGCTCCCCTACCCGATCGTCTGGAACACCGTGACCGATGTCCAGGACGTCGTTCAGGTGGTCGACGGCCAGTGGGAGGTCATCCCGGGCGGCCTGTTGACGGTCGACGTCGGCTATGACCGACTGATCGATATCGGTGACATCACGTGGGACAGCTATGAGGTGACGGTGCCGATCACCATTCTCGGACTGGACACGGTCAACGGTTACGACGCCCCGAGCTACGGACCGGCGCTGGGGATTCTCATGGGGTGGGACGGTCACGAGAGTTGCAGTCCCATCTGTTCGGATCCAAATACCCAGCCGATCTGGGGTTGGGCGCCATCCGGGGCACTCGGCGAGCTGCGGTGGACCGACACCTTCGAAGGGATCCGTCTCGTCGGGCTCAACTCGTACAGCGACACCTCTTCGGAGATCGCACAGTCGATCGAGATCGGCGCCACCTACAACTTCAAGATGCGGGTGGAGGTCAACGGCACCGGACCGCTGTATTCGTTGAAGGTCTGGAAGCAGGGTACGGCGGAGCCTGGCACCTGGCAGCTCACCGACCAGCAGGGCGACGCCGGTGATCCTCTGTCCGGTTCGTTCTTGATCCTCGTCCACCATGTCGATGTGCTCATCGGTGACGTGTCCGCCGTCGCGGTCCCATGACAGATCTGCGCGCGGCCAGGCCGAACCCGGTAACTCCGGCCCGGGTGACTTCGTGTCCGGTGTGCGGTTCGAGTGACCTGCGGCCGTTCACCGATCCGGTGCGCGTGCCGACCCTCAGTTGCCGGCTGTGGCCTGACCCTGAGTCGGCGAAGAATTGCCCGCGTGGAGACATCGCTCTGGCGCTCTGCGCCTCGTGCGGTCTGGTTCTCAACCGACTGTTCGACCCGACCTCGTTGGACTACGACGAGCACTACGAGAACTCGCTGCACTTCTCCGGGCTCTTCCGAGAGTATGCCGAATGGCTGGCAGATGACCTCATCCGCACCCACCGGCTTCGCGACAAACTGGTGGTCGAGGTCGGCTGTGGCAAAGGCGACTTCCTCCGAATGCTGGCCGTAAGAGGTGGCAACCGGGCGGTCGGCATCGACCCCGGATACGAGCCAGATCCGTCGGCACCGCCAATTGACGGTGTGGCGTTCGTGAAGCAACCGTTCGGTGATGTCGTGCTGGCTGACCGGGCCGACCTGGTGGTTGCTCGGCAGGTGCTCGAACATGTGGACGACCCGCGGGTGTTCCTCGCTCGGGTCAGGGACCTACTCGCCTCGGAGGGCGCTGCGGTCATCGAGGTGCCCAATGCCGACGACATGCTGGAGCGTGCCGATGTCTGGGATGTCATCTATGAACACCCCGTCTACTACACGGCTCACTCGCTCCGCCACCTGATGGTGTCCGCAGGGTTCGACATGCTGGCGATGCGCCCTGTCTACGGAGGTCTGTATCTCCTCGCCGAGGGCTTGCGGCGCGAGACGCCGACAAGCAGTGAGGATCTCCACGCCGGCTCCGAATTGGTCGAGGCGGTCGAACGGTTCTCGGCCGCCTACTGGAACCGTGTCCTTCGCTGGCAGAAGTTCCTGGCCGATGTGCGGACCGACGGGCGCCTGGTTGCCCTATGGGGCGCCGGTGCTCGCGGCGATACCTTCCTGAACGTGCTCGACGCTCGCGAGGAGATCCCTCTGGTCGTGGATGTGAATCCGAGAAAGTGGGGGAGATTCATCGCCGGGACCGGTCAGCAGATTCAATCCCCGGAAGTATTAGGAGAGTACCCGGTGGACACCGTGGTGATCGCCAACGAGATCTATCGAGATGAGATTGGCGCCCAACTCCGCTCGCTCGGTGTCGATGCCGACGTCGAGGTCGCGTGAGCGGTCGGGTAGCCTCCCTCGTGGAGATGGCTGATCATGGATGACGTCCTGGGAGAACAGACCCTGTTCGGAGCGGCATGGCGCTACCGATGGATAGCGCTCTCCATAGCCGTGTTCGTGGCCGGGCTTGGCTACCTGTATTCGATCGTTCGGCCGCCCTCTGTCTCCTACACGGCGAGGGCTCAGCTTGTCGTTCAGGCCGGCACGAGCGGACTCGATCTTGGAACCTCCGGCAGTCCGCAACGATTCGTATCGAACCAAGTCGCGATCCTGCAGTCTGCGGCCGTTGCCGACCTGGCCTCTTCGCTGGTCGAGCAGGCAGATCCGCCGGTAGAAGTCGGCCCCGAAGAGATCGCCGCCGGGCTCCAGGTGTTCGCCTCGTCGAGTGCCGACCTGATCCAGCTTGCCTACACGGCCGATGATCCCGACACCGCGGTGGCGGTGGTGAACGCCATTGTCGATGCCTACCGGCGGTTGCTGTCTTCGGAGCGTTCGGCGTCGACTTCGGCGGTGTTGGAGCGAATCGACGCGGAGCTCGCGACGCTCAACGAACGTGCCGACAGCCTCTCCCGAGAGATCCGTGCCGAGTTGGCCAGAGACACCGACCTTCTCGCTTTGGGGCGCCAATACGAGGACGCCATTGCCGAGGTCGTGGCCCTCAACAGCGAGTTGCAGACGGCCGAAGGTGATCGCCTCGACGAGGTCCGGGCGCGCCTCGCCGATGTGCGCAGCTTCATCGCCGTCTACCAGACGATCCAGGGTATCGGCCGGAGCAACCCGGACCTCGATGCTCTCCAAGCCGAACTCAACCAAGTTCTCGAACGGAAAGCAGCACTGCTGGATCGGCGGGACAACGTGACCGTAGATGCCGAGATGGCGCCTGACACGATCGCGTTCGAGTCGATTGCGCGAGAGGCCGTGCCTAGCGGTGGTTCCGGTCCCGGCAGGGTACTTGCCGTGTCTCTGGTCCTCGGGTTGCTTGCCGGCGTCGGGACCGCTTACATACTCGGCACTCGACGGAACGTCTTTCACGACCGGCTGGAACCCGAACAGGTGCTCGGGGCGCCCATGCTTGCCGAGATCCCCGAATTCGCTGACGAAGGCCTCGAAACCAAACTTCCGGTACGAGATCAACCTCGTTCAGCAGCAGCCGAGGCGTTCCGCTTTTTAGCAACCTCGGTGGAGCTCAAGATGCTCAATAGGGGGGTCCAGACGGTCGCGGTGCTGTCGGCGACGTTGGGCGCAGGCAAGAGCACCGTGCTTGCCAACCTTGCTCTTGCCTCTGCCCGCAAAGGCACCCGGGTGTTGCTGATAGATGCGGACTTCGGCAATCAGGCTCTTACGGCTCTGCTCAGGGAAGATGGGGTGCTTCCCGTCGGGGGCGACGAACTTCCGATGGGACTGACCGATGTTGTGAGCGGCGAGGTCGAGTTCAACGACGCCGTCATGGCTATCGAGGCGGCTCCGGGTGTGGAGATCAACCTGCTTGGCCGAGGACGGCAGCCGGTGACGGCTGCCGAGCTTGTCCGCTCACCCCAGGTCCGGGAGCTCTTCGCGGAAATGAAGGACGACTTCGACGTCGTCTTCGTTGACGCACCACCACTCCTGCAGGTTGCCTACGCGAGCACGCTCGCCAGCTATGCGGATTCGGCGATGCTGGTTGTGGAACATGGCGGGTCGGTCTCCCAGGTACGCGAGGCTCGTTCACGCCTCGACCTCATCGACGTTCCTGTCGGCGGGTATGTCTACAACCGATCTCCGTTGCGGAAGGAGATGACGTTCACCGAAGGATCCATGGCGGACATCCTCGGCGACCTCGGGCTGCTCGAATCGGGCGAGGACGAAACGGACGCCAAGTAGATACGGGGACGTACCGTGCGCAGCCTACGCGTACTCCAGGTTCACAACGCCTATCGGGAGCGAGGAGGCGAAGATTCGGTCGTTGCTGCCGAAGCGGAGGTCCTGCGCGCGGCCGGTCACTCGGTCCATCTCTTTCAGGTGGAGAACCCCGACGGGGTCACTCGCGCCGCTGCCGGCCTCCCCGCCGCCCCGTGGAACCCGATGTCGGTGAGGAGGCTGCACCGAGTCGTCAAGGAGTTTCGTCCTGATGTCGCGCACGTACACAACACGTGGTGGACGTTGAGTGCGGCGGTCGTTGCAGGACTCGACCGCTGGGAGATCCCAACCGTCGTGACGGCCCACAACTACCGGCTGGTATGTCCCAACGGACTGTTGTTCCGGGATGGGAGGCCTTGTCTCGACTGCGTCGGATCCCATCCGTGGCATGCGGTGCGGCACCGCTGCTATCGGGGGTCGGTGGCGCTGTCGGCACTCTCGGCCGCTTCGGTCGCGCTGCACGAGGCGCTGGATACCTGGTCACGTCCTGATGTCGTCGTGACGCTGTCTCGCTTTGCGGTCGACCGGCTGGTGGAAGGTGGAGTTCCCAGAGGACATCTGATGATCAAGCCCAACTTCGTAGTCGATAGGGGGCCACGGACCCGACCGCCGTCCGCTAGCGACACGCTTGTGTACGTCGGACGACTCAGCGACGAGAAGGGTGTGGAACTCATGCTGGCCGCGTTCCGGCAGGCCGACATGGGTGATGCCCAGTTGGTGATCGCCGGCGACGGGCCGCTTTTTGGGAAACTGCAGGCGCTCTCGATGCCTCGGGTGCGTCTGTTGGGGAGAGTCACAGCCGACGAGGTCGCCGACCTCATGAGGACGGCCCGGGCCCTGGTCTTCCCCTCGCTGCTGTACGAAGGTCAACCGATGGTCATCCTTGAAGCTCTCGCCGCCGGGCTCCCGATCGTCGTCAGCGATCATGGTGGGTTGCCCGAGACCGTGTCCCCTGAGTCAGCGAGGATGTTCGCAGCGGGAGATGAGGGCGCTCTGAAAGAAGCGATGCAAGACCTGTCCGACGACTGGGTCGATGCCGCCGGCTCGGCTGCGCGCCGGCTGTATGAAGAACGCTACACGCCGGCGGTCGGGTTGGGCCGCCTCGTCGACGTGTACCGCGAGGCTATCGGGAGGCGACAGACCCGCAGCTCATCGGCGGCTTCCGACTGACATTCGGCTTCGCACCAACTCTGCGGTGAGGAGCGCCAGATACGCCGGGTTGTTCACGAGGTAGCGACGCCAGAGGCGTCTCGGCTCCTGAGCAAGGCGGTGCAGCCACTCGAGGCCGACAGATCTCATCCACCGAGGGGCCCGGCGCTGCGTTCCCGCGAGGAAGTCGAACGCAGCGCCGACTCCCAGCACCGCGATTCCGGGCAGCAAGGCAGCTGCTCGGTTCATCCAGATCTCTTGCTTGGGCATGCCGAGTCCAACCCAAACGAGGTC
>JANTGE010000110.1 GCA_024763085.1 Acidimicrobiia bacterium | reverse complement strand
GGGCGACGTCGAGGGGGGTCAGGTCGAAGTAGCCACCCTTGTCGAGCAGTTTCGGTTCCGGTTCGGCGTCCTCGAAGTAGAACCATTCGAGTTCCGGCCCCACATAGAAGCTGAACCCGAGGTCGGCGGCACGACGAAGGTTCCGCTTCAGTACCCAGCGGGGGTCGCCTTCGAACGGTTCGCCGTCCGGGGTGAGGATGTCGCAGAACATGCGGGCGACCTGCTGCTCGGGCCGCCACGGGATGATCTGGAACGTCGCCGGGTCGGGTCGGGCCAGCATGTCGGCCTCCTGCACCCGGGCGTACCCGTCGATGGCCGAGCCGTCGAACGTCATGCCTTCTTCGAAGGCGACCTCCAGTTCGGCCGGGTTGATCGCCACCGACTTCAGGAACCCCTGCACGTCGGTGAACCAGAGGCGTATGAAGCGGATGCCGCGTTCCTCCACCTGACGCAGCACATACTCGGCCTGTCTGTCCATTCTGTTCCTTTCGACGTCTGCATCGTATCGTCTCCAGACCTCCGTCGCCGGAGTCCGAAACAAGCTGTTCACACTTCGGCAACGGGAGGGAAACCGTCTTCGGCTAGAACGGTGCCGTCCGAAGGAGGAGTCCATGACCTACAGCCCCACCGATGTCGTCCGGCTCGTCGAAGATGAAGGGTTCGAATTCATCGATCTGCGGTTCTGCGATCTGCCCGGGCAGGTGCAGCACTTCACGGTTCCCGCCAAGCAGCTCACCGTCGAGTCGTTCACCGATGGGTTCGGTTTCGACGGGTCGTCGATCCGCGGTTTCAGAGAGATCCAAGAGTCCGACATGATCCTGCGGCCCGATCCGGCGACCGCCGTCGAGGACCCGTTCCTCGCCCACAAGACGCTGATGATCTACTGCTTCGTGCACGATCCGACGACGGGTGAGCCGTACGATCGGGATCCGCGGTATGTCGCCAAGAAGGCCGAGGAGTATTTGAAGGGGACCGGTATCGCCGACACCTCCTTCTGGGGTCCCGAAGCCGAGTTCTACATCTTCGATTCGGCCCGGTTCGCCCAGAATCAGTTCTCGGCGTTCTACGAGGTCGACTCGGTGGAGGGCGCCTGGAACTCTGGGACCGACGAGGAGGGTGGCAACCTGGCGTACAAGCCCCGGTACAAGGAGGGCTACTTCCCGGTGCCGCCGACCGACCACTTCCAGGATCTACGGTCGGAGATGACCGCCACTTTGGAGGCGCTCGGCATCGAGGTGGAGGTGCATCACCACGAGGTGGGCACCGCCGGTCAGGCGGAGATCGATATCAAATATGCGCCGCTGTTGCAGCAGGCCGACCAGGTGACGTTGTTCAAATATGTGGTGAAGAACACGGCATGGGAGTACGGCAAGACGGTGACGTTCATGCCGAAACCGATCTTCGAAGACAACGGGTCGGGGATGCACACCCACCAGTCACTCTGGAAGGACGGCGTGCCGTTGTTCTACGACGAGTCGGGCTACGCCGGCCTGTCGGACATGGCCCGCTGGTACATCGGCGGTCTGCTGAAGCACGCCCCGGCCGTGCTGGCATTCGCCGCGCCGACGACGAACTCGTACCGCCGTCTCGTACCCGGATACGAGGCGCCGGTGAACCTGGTGTACAGCCAGCGGAACCGGTCGGCGGCGGTGCGGATCCCGCTGTACTCGCAGGCGCCGGCTGCGAAGCGTCTGGAGTTCCGCTGCCCCGACCCGTCGGCGAACCCGTACCTGGCGTTCTCGGCGATGCTGATGGCGGGCCTCGACGGCGTGCAGAACCGCATCGAGCCGCCACCACCGGTCGACAAGGACATCTACGACCTGCCACCGGAGGAACTCGAGAACCTGCCGTCGGTGCCGGGGAGCCTCGAGGAGGCCCTCGATGCGCTGGAAGCCGACCATGACTTCCTGCTCCACGGCGAGGTGTTCACCGAGGAGCTCATCGAGGCGTGGATCGACTACAAGCGAACCAGTGAGGTCGACGCGATGCGCCTGCGGCCCCACCCGTACGAGTTCTACCTGTACTACGACATGTAGGCGGCCTTGGTCCCCCCAGGAGCCCGAAGGGCGACGTTGGAGGGAAGGTACCGCAGCGCCGTAGGCGCTGGGGAAGGGGGGTCATGGGCGAAGCCCGCTTCCCGGGAAAGTACCGCCGGAGCGAAGCTCCGGGGGTAGGGGGGCCCGCCGGTGACGGCTACGCTGCCGCCCATGTGTGGCCGGTTCGTACAGTTTGCCGACCCGGAGCGGTACGCCCGTCGCTTCGGTGTCGACCAGATCGAGGCGTCGGTGCCGCCGTCGTACAACGTCGCCCCGACGGCGACGGTGGCCGCGGTGGTCGAGCGTGCCGATCGACGGACCCTCGGTGCGATGTCGTGGGGGTTGTCGACGGCGTCGGGCCGCCGGGTGATCAACGCCCGTTTGGAGACGGTCGACACCAAGCCGCTGTTCGCCGAGGCGTTCCGGAATCGCCGCTGTCTGGTGCCGGCCGATGGCTACTTCGAGTGGCAGTCAGCCGCAGGACGGAAGGTGCCGCATCTCATCCGGAGCCGAGACGGAGAGCCGCTCGGTCTGGGCGGGCTGTGGACGAGGGGGGAGTGTGCACTGATCACCACCGCCGCCTACCCGGCACTGGAGGAGATCCATCGCCGGATGCCGGTGATGCTGCACCCCGAGGCGTGGGATGCGTGGCTCGACGGCGATGTCACCGATCCCGACGTGGTGTATTCCCTGATGCGGAACGTCCCGGAAGACGCCCTGGAGTGGTTCGAAGTGTCGCCCATCGTGAACGACGCCCGCAACGACGTGCCGGAGTGCCTGCAGCCGGTGTAGTTCTTACGCCGGTGGGGTGGCGGCAGCGGCCTGGAGGCCTTCGTAGGCGGCGTTGAACTCGGCGACGGCGTCGTTGAACTCGGTGATCGCCGCAGCCCGTGCCTGACCGGTGTCGGACGACTGGAGTCCGGCAAGGGCCGTCTCGGTGGCCGTCTTGACTTTGGCTGCGGCCGTCGCCAAATCGGCGTGCAACGCTGCCAGGTCCGAGTAGCCGGCCGGTGGGGTGGTCGCCTGGACGCTGTCGGCGAACACGGTCGCCCGGGCGATCACGTCTTTGAACGCGTCGACCGTTTCGCTGTAGGTGGCGCCGGTGTCGGCCTTGTTGTTCCACGCCTCGTTGGCGGCGAGCAGGTCGGCCGACAGGCTATCGAGGTCGGCTTTCAGGCCTTCCATCTTGTCGAGGTAGGCCTGCACGTCGGCCGGCAGCGTCGTGGTGGTCGTCGAGGTCGGCTCGGTGCCCTCGGTCGTCGACGTGTTCGGCGCCGTGGTCGAGGTGGTGGTGGTGACCTCGGGCTCCGGGCTGGGGAGGCTCTGTACGAAGAAGTAGGTGAAGCCGACCATCCCAATGATGATCAGCGGAAGGATCCAGCGGCCGGGTTTCGGATCGGGGTTCGTCATCGCAATCTGGAACGTTAGCGGATGCGGCAGAAGTTCCCGTGCAACCCCCTTGTCGAGGCGGGTCGCAGCACATACGGTTCAGGCGGGCTAGCTGGGAGCAGGCATGGAACGGTACGACGACACCCTCGACGAACGACTCGAGCAGATCCCCTGGGCCGAGCTCGCAAAGTCCTCGACGTTCTCCCAGAACCGGGTCGCCTACCTGGCGGCCGGGGCGGTGGTGCTGGCGGCTGTCGGGTTCTTCGCCGGCCGTTCATTGATGGGCACTCCGAGCCGTGTAGCGGTACCGGTGACGGCCGCTGCGCCGGTGGCGACGGTTGCACCCACGGCGGTGACGGCGCCTCCGTCGACGCTTCCCGCGCCGCAGGTGTACGCCGAAGCCGATCTGATGGCGTTGGCGCCGGGACGGCAGGAGCAGCTCGCCGAGATCGAAGCAGAGGTGTTTGTCCGCGGCTACTTCTCGACGGCAGGGAATCCGGCAACGAGCCTGGCAGTGATGGGGGCGCTCCCCGACGGCGCTGTCGTCCCTGCCGGGTCGGGTGGCGTGACCTATGTGGAGTGGGCCCGGGCGTTTCGGATCGATCCTCTCGGAGACGACCTGTATCGGGTCGGGGTGATGTTTGGGCTGCTGTCCGGGCCGGACCTGTCGACGTTGAACCGACTGGAACCGGAGGCGGTCGACGTGGTGGTGCAGGTCGACGGTGACGCCGCGGCGGTAGTGGAGCTCCCGTTGCCCTCCGAGCCGCCCGGCCGGGCGGTGGCAGCACCATGGCCGGAACCGGCGAGCGAGATCCCTGCCGGCGTCGGCGCGGCCGCGACAGAGCAGGCGGCCAGGTGGGGAGCCGACCCGGAGGTGGTTGAAGCGGCCCAGTCGCCCGACGGATGGCGGGTGGTGCTGCTGGTCGGAGACAAGGACGGCAACCGCTGGCCGATGGCGGTGTGGATCAACCCGTCCGGGTCGGCGCTCGTGCCTCCGTGGCAGGTGGGCGGCTGACATCAGATGCAGTGAGGAGTAGCATCGTGTGTATGCCGAGGACCACCATCGATCTCGACGACTCCATCCTCGAGGAGTTGAAGCGGCGACAGGCGGTCGAAGGGAAGACGCTGAGTCGCCTCGTGTCCGAACTGCTGGCCCGGGCGCTGGCTGAGGAGGGCCACGAACCGGAGCCGCTGTCGTGGCGCACGAAGGAGATGGGCGCCCTGGTCGACCTCGAGGACAAAGATGCCGTCTATCGGATCCTGGACGAGTCGTGAGTGTCACGCTCGACGCCAACGTCCTGATCTACGCGTCTGACACCTCCAGTCCTCTGCACGCACCGGCGCGCAGTCTGCTCGACCGGGTAGCTCGCGGTCCGGACCTCGTCTACGTGTTCTGGCCCGTCATCATGGCATACCTGAGGATCGTCACCCACCCGCGTCTGTTCACCGACCCGCTTGATCCTGAGGACGCCCGGGCGAACATCACAAGCCTGCTGGCGAGGCCGCACATCCGTGTGGTCGGGGAGGGTCGGCGATTCTGGAACGTGTTCGAGCAGGTTGCCGGGACGGTCCCGCTACGCGGCAACCTGGTTCCCGACGCCCACGTTGTCTCCCTGATGCGGGAACACGGGGTGCGGACCATCTGGACGCGGGACCGCGACTTCCGCAAGTTCGACGGTATTGAAGCGGTCGACCCGTTTCGGTAGGGGATCTACCCTGCAGACATGGAGCTTCCTTCGGCGTCGCGCCGGTTGATCGAGTGGGCCGCCTCCCATGGTCTGGAGCTCGGCGTCCGGGTGTTTCCGGAAGGAACCAAGACCGCGGCCGACGCCGCCGGGGCCATCGGCTGTGACGTCGCCGCCATCGTCAAATCACTGGTGTTCGTGGTCGACGACGAGTTAGTCGTGGCGCTGGTGCCCGGCGACCTCCGTCTCGACCCCGGCAAGCTCGCCGCCGTCGCCGGCGGTGCGTCGGCCAGGAGGGCAAGCCTCGACGAGGTACGCCAGGCAACCGGATACGTCGCCGGGGGGACGCCTCCGTTCGGACATGGGCTGCGGGTGTTCGCCGATCTGTCGCTTGGCCGCCACGACCCGGTGTGGGCCGCCGGCGGTACCCCGACGACGGTCTTCCCCATCTCGATCGAGGACCTTGGCGGGCTGAGCGGAGCCGTCTGGGCAGACGTGACGACGTAGCCCGGTTCCTGCCGGAGGTCGTCAGGAGCCGAAGTGCTTCTCCAGGATCTCCTGGGCCGCCGGTGCGATCGAGTTCCAATCCCCGTCCGGGGTTTTCGTCAACGTCACGAAGTCGGCGGTCATGAACACGCTCGTCACCCCGGGCAGCACGAGCAGCTCCAACGCCACCGGGTCGTCGACCTCGCGGCCGGCGACAAACGTCTTCGGGCCGCCGACGTCGACGCCGACGGAGAACTTCAGCGCGTTCGGATTCGGGGTGGCTTCGATACGTACGCTCATACGGCGATGCTAGCCGTGGGACGTCGACCCTCCGGTGCCGCCGATACACTGGCCGTCCCTTGCACGACCCAGCGATTCTCGGAGCCGACGTCGGTGGCACCTTCACCGACCTCGTCTGCTGGGACGGGAACCGGCTTCGCACCGGCAAGACCGCCACCACCGTCGACCAGTCCGAAGGCCTCGTCTCCGGGGCAGGCGAACTCGCTGCCGGCATGCC
>JANTGE010000109.1 GCA_024763085.1 Acidimicrobiia bacterium | reverse complement strand
GATGGAGAAAGTCATGGGGCGAGCCTACCGGAGCCCAGGTTGGGGTCTTGGGTTGCGGGTTGTGGGTTTTGAGTTTCGGGTTTTGGGTTATGAGTTCCATCACGACCGTCTTCTGGTGGGCGCCCAATCCCCCTTGGGACTCGCTGCGCTCGCCCGTACCTTGTACCCGGTATCGCGATGTGGGGTCAGAGACGCGACCGCGAGGCGAACGGGGCGGCCAACACCAACCAGGCGTCGGAGCCAATGAGCGCAATCCTTCCCGGGGGAAGTGCCGAGGCGCAGCCGAGGCGATGGGGGTGTCTCGCAGATGGGTTCTGAGTTCTGAGTTCTGAGTTGGCGGCTGGACCACAGCCACCTTCTGCTGAGCACCCACATCCCTAACCCTGGGACTCGCTGCGCTCGCCCGTACCTTGTACCCGGTATCGCGATGTGGGGTCAGAGACGCGACCGCGGGGCGAGCGTGGCGGCCACCACCAACCAGGCGTCGTTGCACGCCCCTGGGAGCTCGAGACGCCCTTAACCACGGTACCCAGTCCCTGGTACTTGGTACCTGATACCGGCTGACCTTCGTCCGCCTACCCGAACTCGATACCCTGAGCCAGCGGCAGTTCGTCGCCCCAGTTGATCGTCACCGTCTGCCGGCGCATGTAGGCCTTCCAGGCATCCGACCCGGCCTCACGGCCGCCGCCGGTCTCCTTCTCGCCGCCGAAGGCGCCGCCGATCTCGGCACCGGACGTCCCGATGTTCACGTTGGCGATGCCACAGTCGGACCCTTCCACCGACAGGAACCGCTCGGCGGCTTTCACGGAGTCGGTGAAGATCGCCGACGACAGCCCCTGGCGCACCCCGTTGTGGATGCCGATCGCCTCGTCGAGATCGTCGAACTCGATGAGATAGAGCAACGGCGCGAACGTCTCCTCCTGGAGGATCTCGGCGTCGGCCGGCATCTTCATGATGGTCGGTTCCACATACGTCGGACCGAGGTCTTCGAGACGGTTCCCGCCATACAAGACCTCACCACCCTGCGACTTTGCGACGTCGATCGCGGTCATCATGTTGTGGACGGCGGCTTCGTCGACGAGCGGCCCCATGAGGATCCCCTCCTCGAGCGGGTCGCCGATCGTCACCTGCGCATACGCGTCCACCATCCGGCGGGCAACCTCGTCGAAGACGCCACGCTGGACGATAAGTCGCCGAAGCGACGTGCACCGCTGACCGGCGGTGCCGACCGCAGCGAACAGCGCAGCGCGGACGACCAGCTCCAGGTCGGCGTCGTCCATCACGATGATGGCATTGTTGCCGCCCAGCTCGAGGATGGACCGGCCGAGACGCTTCGCCACCTCGGTACCGACCTTGTAGCCCATGTCGCACGACCCTGTCGCCGACACGAGCGGCACCCGGTGATCCTTCACCATCAGGTCGCCGACGTCGGAGCCGCTGCCGATCGCCAGGTTGAACACGCCCTCGAACCCGGATCCCTCCATCACCGAATGGACGATGTTGGTGACGGCGATAGCAGTCAGCGGGGTGCTGCTCGACGGCTTCCAGATGTTCGTGTCGCCGCACACCGACGCGATGAGCGAGTTCCACGACCACACCGCCGTCGGGAAGTTGAATGAGGTGATGATCCCGACGGGGCCGAGGGGATGCCACTGCTCATACATGCGGTGGCGGGGACGCTCCGACGCCATCGTCACCCCGTAGAGCTGCCGGGACAGGCCGACGGCGAAGTCGGCGATGTCGATCATCTCCTGCACTTCGCCTTCGCCTTCGGGGAGGATCTTGCCCATCTCCATCGTGACCAGAGCGCCGAGCGCCTCCTTCTTGGCGCGGAGGGCGTCGCCGATCTGACGCACATACCGGCCCCGCTCCGGCGCCGGCAGCGTCTTCCACCGTTCGAACGTGGCCAGCGAGTCCTGAACGACCAGCTCGTAGTCGTCGCCGGTGGCGCGAACCACCGTGGCGATCACTTCGCCGGTCGCCGGGTTGACGCTCTGCAACTCCCGCCCATGTGCCTCCTTCCATCCGGAGGCGTACACGCCCGAGTTGACGGGGGCAATACCGAGCGCTTCGAGTACCTGTGCGGTGTCCATGTGTCCTCCTTAGCGGCTGGCGATGAAGTCGATTTCGACGAGGAACCCGCCGGGCAGGGCGGCCACCTCGATGGTGGAACGGGCCGGCGGATCGGTCGGAAAGTTCGCTCCGTAGATCTCGTTGACAGTCGGGAAGTCGGCCATGTCGGCGAGGAAGATCGTCGTTTTCACCACGTCGGCGAAACCCAAGCCGACGTCGGCGAGGATGCGTTCGGCGTTGGCCATGATCTGGCGAGTCTGGGCGGCGACGTCGTCGGGGGCGCGGTCACCGGTCGTCGGGTCGATTGCCACCTGGCCGGAGATGAACACGAGGTTTCCGGCTTCGACAGCCACCGAATAGGGGCCCAGCGCCCCCGGGGCGCTCGGGGTTTCCAACACTCGCTTCGCCATGACTGCTCCTCGGTAGCGGGTTCGGATTCCAGGCTACCGCGACGAAAGCAGCCAGAAGCCAGGAGGCCGCGGGCGACGGTACAAGGTACTGGGTACTGGGTACTGGCGGCCTTTGGCCGCCTATGCCTTGAGGTGCTCCGCCAGGAACCCGATCACGTCGCCGAGGTACGCCTCGAACGAAGCCAGGTCGCTGTGACCGGCTCCCGGCACGACGATGAGTCTCCGTTCTGCCATATGGTCGGCCAGGTCGTAGGCGTTCTCGACGGGCACGATACGGTCGGCGTCGCCGTGGATGAGCAACACCGGAGCCACAACGTCGCCGATACGGTTCCGCGGAGCGATCTCGTCGTAGTCGTACCCGATCATCCTCTCGAGCGTCCGCAACGTGACCCGTCGCAACGGTGTCGGCAGCACATTGAGCGGTGGCGACGTGTCCATCATCTCCTCCGGATGGGCGAACGCGGAGAGCGACACGACCGCACCGATATCGGTTCGCCGGGAGGCCGCCAAGATCGCGGCACCGGCCCCGACCGAGTGGCCCACCACCCCCACCGACGTGACGTCGTCACGTCCCCGCAGCCAGTCGATCGCCGTGTCGAGATCTTCGGCGAATCTGGGCAGCGAAGAGTGGTCGTCTCGGTCGCTCATCCCATGGTTGCGGGCGTCGAGAAACAGCGCATGAAACCCGGCACGATGGAGATGCGGCGCCAGCGGCAGCATCAGTCCGGCGTTGCCACCCCAGCCGTGCAACACCACAACCGCGGGAGCAGGACCGGTGACAGGGATGAACCAGGCATGCAGGCGCTTGCCGTTGGTCGCGGTCAGCCACACTTCTTCCTCGGGTAGGCCAAGATCCTTCGGTGTCTGCGGAATCTCACGTCGTGGTGGGCGAAACGCCACCTTGAGGGCAGCCGGGAATGCGTACACGGCACCGACGGCGAGCAAGGGAAGCAGGAGTTTTCGTCTCACGGCGTGAATGGTAACCAGCGGACAGCCTTCGGCCTCCCGGGTGCCCGGCACCCGGTACTCAGCACTCAGTACGTCGCCGGCGGCGACTAGTTGAAGCTGTTGCCGCAGCCGCAGGAGGAGGTGACGTTCGGGTTCTGGATGGCGAACCCGGCACCCATGAGATCCTCTTTGTAGTCGAGCGTGGAACCGCGTACGTGCTCCAACGACTCCCGATCGACCACGACCTTGACGTCTTCGAACGTCTCGACGACGTCGCCCTCGGCGGTCGCAGTGTCGAAATACATCTCATAGGAGAAGCCGGAGCAGCCACCCGGACGCACCCCGAATCGCAACATCAGCGACGGGTCACCCTCGGCCTGGATCAGTTCGCGCAGCTTGGCAACGGCCGTGTCGGTCAGGGTCACTGCCCGCATCGCGGACTTGATCTCGAGGAACTGCATCGATGCTCCTTAGTTTCGCTGAGAAGCAGAGATTACCCCACCCGCCGGGATAGCACCACCCCGATAGGGGAAATCCCCGCCTACGATGCCCCCATGGACCAGGAGCGTCTCCTCACGGCACTACGCGGCGTGCTCGACCCGGAGCTCGGCGCCGACATCGTCGATCTCGGCATGGTGCAGTCCGTCCACGAACACGACGGGCACGTCACCGTCGGTGTGGCGCTGACCGTGGCCGCCTGCCCGATGCGGGACCAGATCGAGGGCGACGTCCGGCGAAAGCTGCTGGCCCTCGACGGGGTCGAAGCCGTTCAAGTGGAAACCACCAGCATGGACGCCCAGCAGCGGGCCGAACTCATGGCGGTCGCCCGCAAGCGGGCACGGGAGAACGCCGAGGAGACCCGGATACCGGCCACCACGCGGGTAGTGGCGGTCGCCTCAGGAAAAGGCGGCGTCGGCAAGTCGTCGACGAGCGTCAACCTGGCCGTCGGTCTTCGGGACCTCGGATTCCGGGTCGGTCTCCTCGACGCCGACATCTGGGGGTTCTCAGTCCCCCGCATGCTCGGCACCGACGAGCACCTCTCGGCAGGGGACGACAAGCTGATCATCCCCGCCGTCGTCAACGGCATCGAGGTCGTGTCGACCGGACTCATCGTAGAAACGGAAGACACCGCGCTCATGTGGCGAGGTTTGATGCTGTCCAAAGCGCTCGAGCAGTTCTTGAAGCAGGTTTCCTGGGGTCCGCTCGACTATCTCGTCATCGACCTGCCGCCCGGCACCGGTGATGTCCAGATGGCACTGTCACGGATGCTGCCTCAAGCCGAAATGGTGGTGGTCACCACCCCACAGGCGGCCGCGCAGAAGGTAGCTGCCCGGGTGGCAGACATGGCCCGACGTTCCTTCATGCCGATTCTGGGAGTGATCGAGAACATGGCCGGGTTCACATGCGACCACGGCACCACTTATGCGCTGTTCGGCGAAGGCGGAGGCCAGGCGCTCGCCGACGGCCTCGGTGTGCCGCTCCTCGGATCGATTCCCCTCGACGCCGCCGTCGTTTCAGGAGGCGACCGCGGCGCCCCGGTCGTTCGAACAGACACCCCTGCAGGGCTGGCCCTTCGCTCCCTCGCCGACCGCATCGTCGAGGCGCTCCCGCCCGTCGACGGGGAGAGTTGCACCGGCCGGATCGCCAGACTCGTCGACGACCTCACGGCTGCTGACTAGTCCGCAGGGGCGACTCCGAAACGGACCCCAACTTTTCGGGGGTTTCCGTCGATACTTACGGCAGAGAACGTGCCTGTCACAGCTGGGAGGCTTGGGCGGTCAGAGGAGGGCCTGATGAGGACCGGGTGAACCCCGGTCCTCATTGCTATGGCGAACTTCGTTCGCAGGTACCAAGTACCCGGTACCAGGTACCAGTCACTGGCTCGCTTCGCGAGCCTCAGCCGCAGAGGCCCTTCACCAGCGGATACGGGTTGACCGCATCCCCGCCGCCAGGGTGGTATTCGAAGTGGAGGTGCGGCAGCCAGTCGGGAGCGTTGCCTGACGACCCGACGTAGCCGACGAGTTCACCGGCGGCGACGTGTTGGCCGACGGTCAGTCCCTCTGCCCAGTCCTGCATGTGGGCGTAGTAGTACTCGTCGCCGGTGTCGGCTCGCAGCCAGATCGTGATGCCGCCCAGACCGCCGTTCCCCATCCTGCGGATCGTGCCCGACTCGATGGCCACCAGCGGCGTCCACCGTTCCGCCATCATGTCGACGCCTTTGTGGGTCCTTCCCCCGGAACGGGGGGCACCCCAGGTGTCACTAAACGTGGTGAAGCCGTCGACGGGACACACCTGGGAACCTGGAGGCACTGTCGTCGTAGTCGTGGTCGACGCCGTCGTCGTAGTCGTGGTCGACGCCGTCGTCGTGGTAGAGGTCGCACCGGTGGTTGTGGTCTCCGCCGCGGACGTCGTCGTGGTCGACGCCGTGGTGGTGGTGGTGGTGGCTTTCGCGGCCTCTTCCGCAGCCTTCCGCGCCGCCTCTTCGGCGGCCTTGCGAGCCGCTTCTTCGGCCGCCCGGCGGGCTGCCGCTTCTTGTTCGGCCTTCCGGGCTTTCAGATCGGCATACACGGCAGACGCTTCGGAGATCTGCGCCGACAGCGAGGCGGCCAGCGACGCCAGCTCTTCGCTCACGACGGCCTGTTCCTGCTGCGCGGCTTGCAGCGTCTCGAGTTGACGGATGTAGGTGGATTTGGTGACGTCGAGTTCGTTGATCAGCCGTCGATCGTTGGTGCCCTGATCCAGCAGATAGCCGTACTCGGGGGTGACACCGGCGTCGAGGATGAGGAGCGCAAACAGGTCGGTGGACATCGCCTCCATGTACATCTCGACGGCCCGCTCCTGTACCTTGCGGCGCGA
>JANTGE010000108.1 GCA_024763085.1 Acidimicrobiia bacterium | reverse complement strand
TGGCGGGCCGCCGTCGCCGCCCTCGAAGGTATCGAAGGAAGAGAACGGAAGGAGCACTGATGGCCGAAGCGTTGGGAATGATCGAGGCTCGCGGGTTCGCCGCCATGGTGGAAGCCGCCGACGCGATGGTGAAAGCCGCCAAAGTGGAGCTGGTCAGCTACGAAAAGACCGGAGGCGGCTATGTGACAGCCGTCGTACGTGGTGACGTCGCCGCGGTGAAGGCGGCGGTCGACGCCGGCGTGCGCAACGCCGAGAAGGTCGGCGAAGTGATCGCCACCCACGTGATCGCCCGGCCGCACGTCAACATCGACCTGGTGCTGCCCCTCGGCCGCACCGAGGAGGCCCAAGCCGAGATCGGCTGAGAGGAGGCGGCATGCTTCTGGCGCGAGTCGCCGGGACGCTGGTTGCCACCCGGAAGGAGCCCACGATGGACGGGCTCAAGTTCCTGGTGCTGCGCCAGCTCGACGTGGACGACACCGAGACCGGTGGGTATGTGGTCGCTGCCGACGCCGTCGGCGCCGGGGTGGGGGAGGTGGTGCTGTACGCCACCGGCTCGTCGGCCCGGCAGACCGAGCTCACCCACAATCGGCCATGTGACGCCGTCGTCATGGCGATCGTCGACACGTGGGAGGTCGGCGGAGAAGAGAAGTACCGGAAATGATCTCCGAGCACGAGATCCAGGAGATCATCGAACGGGTGCAGCGGCGTCTCGGCGAGCTCGAAGGCTCCGGTGGAGCGCTGGTAGCTCGCCGTGAACTCGATGCTGTCGCCGAAGCCGAACTCGGTGACGGCGTGTTCGCGACCGTCGACGAAGCCGTCGCCGCCGCAAAGGACGCCTTCGCAGCGTTCCGGGACGCCGGGCTCGAAGTCCGCAAGACGATCATCGCCGCGGTGCGAGCGTCGATGCTCGAGCACGGTGAACGACTCGCCGAGATGGCCTGGGCCGAGACCGGCCTTGGCCGCATCGCCGACAAGATCGTCAAGAATCGGGTTGTCACGACCAAAGCGCCGGGACCCGAGGATCTCGAACCGGTGGCCACCACCGGCGACCTCGGCATGATGGTCACCGAGTACGCCCCCTTCGGGGTGGTCGGTTCGATCACCCCGACCACCAACCCGACGTCGACGATCATCAACAACACCATCTCGGTGGTGTCCGCCGGAAACGCCCTCGTCTTCAACGTGCATCCAGGTGCCCGGAAGGTGTCGGCCGAAAACGTCCGGCTGATCAACCGGGCGATCGTCGCCGCAGGAGGCCCTCCCAACCTGGTCACCGCCACCGCCAACCCGACGGTCGACTCGGCGAAGCAGGTGATGCGCCACCCGGATGTGCCGGTGCTGCTCGTCACCGGAGGCGGCGGCGTCGTCAGAGAAGCGCTCTCCACCGACAAGCGCGTGGTAGCCGCGGGACCGGGCAACCCGCCGGCGGTCGTCGACCAGACCGCCGACCTTGCCCGAGCGGCGCGCGACATCATCCGGGGCGCCTCGTTCGACAACAACATCGTCTGCGTCGATGAGAAGACGGTGATCGCCGTCGACACGATCGCCGATTCGCTCGTCCGGCACATGGCCGACGCCGGCGCCTACGTGCTCAAAGAGCACGAGCTGCGCAAAGTCGAGCGGGTCATCTTCTCCGAGATGGGTCCCCCGTCGAAGCCAGGCGTCATCGACAAACGGTGGATCGGGAAGAACGCCTCGGCGATCCTCGCCGAGATCGGTGTGCAAGTGTCGGATGAAGTGCGCCTGGCGGTCGCCGAAGTGCCGGTCGACCACAACCTCGTGTGGACCGAGCAGATGCTGCCGGTGCTGCCGGTGACCCGGGTGCACACGGTCGACCAGGCGATCGACCTCGCCGTTCGTTCCGAACACCGGTTCCGGCACACGGCGTCGATCCACTCGACCAATGTGGAGACGATCACCCGTATGGCCCGGGCGATGAACTGTTCGATCTTCGTTGCCAACGGCCCCAACGTCGCCGGGCTCGGTGAAGGAGGCGAAGGATTCACCTCGTTCTCGATCGCCAGCCCGACGGGTGATGGTCTTACCAGGCCGCGCACCTTCTCCCGGGAGCGCCGCATCACGGTCGTCGGCGCGCTGAGGATCGTATGAGCAGTCCCGCTCTGGCCCTGCTCGAGTTCGACTCGATCGCCCGCGGGATCGAGGCCGGCGATCAGATGGTCAAACGAGCCCCGGTCGAGGTGATCCGCGCCGGGACCGTCCAGCCAGGTCGGTACCTGGTGCTCGTCGCCGGTGAGGTCGCCGACGTCGAAGAAGCGGTTGCGGCCGGAGAGACGATACCGACCCTCGTCGACGAGGTGCTACTCCCTGACATCCATCCGGGGGTCGTCGCCGCCCTCAGGGGCCGGCCAGGCACCGGCGACGGCGAAGCGCTCGGCGTCATCGAGACCCGCACGGTAGCCACGGTGATCAGAGCCGCCGACGCCGGCATCAAAGGAGCCGACGTGGTCATCGCCGAACTGCGACTCGCCGACGGGTTGGGCGGCAAAGGCTATGTGCTATTCGTCGGTTCGGTGGCCGAGGTGGAGGCGGCGGTCGAGATCGGTTCTGAGGCCGTGGAGGCGAACGTCATCAACGCGGTGATTCCGCAGCTGCACCCGGAGATGGGGGAGAACCTGTGGGCGGCTGCTCGATTCGCCGACCGGGTGAAGGAGCGCTGATGCAGCTCGGCCGGGTCGTCGGCACCGTGGTGGCCACCATCAAGACCCCCGGACTCGAAGGGATCAAGCTCCTCATCGTGCAACCGCTCCACCGGGACCTGACCGAAAAGGGGAGACCGGTCGTTGCCGCCGACGGGGTCCACATGGCCGGCCCCGGCGAACTCGTCTACATCGTCGGATCCCGGGAGGCCGCCCAGGCGCTGCCGGAGCCGTTCGTTCCGGTCGACCATGCCATCGTCGGGATCGTCGATGCGGTGGAGGAGCTGTCGTGAAGATCGGGAAGGTCGTCGGCACCGTCGTGTCCACCATCAACTCGGAGGTGTTCGACGCCCGCCGGTTGCTGCTCTGCGACCTGCTCGACGCCGACCAGGAGCCGACCGGCGACTACCTCATCTGCGTCGATGCCGTCGACGCCGGGGCCGGAGAGACCGTGCTGATCCTCGACGAAGGCAACTCCGCCCGCCAGATCGTCGGGTGGGAGACTGCCCCCATTCGCGCCGTCGTGGTGGGGATCGTCGACGAGGTCCATCTTCCCTCTTGACAGGGTGACATCATTGTGACATCATGATGATGTCATACGGAAGGATGCGGGATGATGGCCATGGCCGAGTTCTACGCCAGGGCAAAGCAGGAAGAGGTCGAACGGAGCGTCCGGCTCCCTGAGTTGTTCGAACACGAGGTGCCTTTCGACGTCGTCGTGCGCGTCGATACCGTCTGCGCCGACGCTGCATGAAGACGTTCTTCGTCGTCTGGGCCGGTCAGCTCGTCTCTATCGTCGGGTCGAGCCTGACCGGCTTCGCATTGGCGATCTGGGTGTACCAGGAGACCGGTTCGGTGACGATGCTGGCGATGGTGATGGTCGCCGCCACGGTTCCGGGCATCGTCATCGCGCCGTTCGCCGGTGCCCTCGTCGACCGCTGGGACCGCCGCACCGTGATGCTGGCGTCGGACACCGCCGCCGGTCTGGCGACGGGGGCGGTGGCGTGGCTGCTGTTCACCGGCCACCTGTCACTCGGTCCCATCTACCTGCTCGTGCTCGTAGGTTCGGTGGCCGGTGCCTTCCAGGAACCGGCGTGGACGGCGTCGATCCCGATGTTGGTCCCCAAACGGCACCTCGGACGGGCAAACGGGCTGGCGCAGACGGGGCAGGCCGTCGGTCATCTCGTTGCGCCGCTGTTGGCGGGCGCCCTGCTGGTCACGACCGGACTGTGGGGCGTGCTCCTCGTCGACTTTGCCACGTTCATCGTGGCGGTCGTCACCGTCGCCTCCGTGCGCATCCCCCGCCCCGAGCGGACCAGAGCCATCGAACCGGTCGTGCAGGAGGCGCGTGACGGGTGGCGGTACCTGCGGGTCCGCAGCGGCCTGCTCGGGCTGCTGGTGGTCATGTCGACCATCAACTTCCTGTTCGGCTTCGTCAACGTGCTGTTCGTGCCGCTGTTCCTCAGTTTCACGAACGAACTGGCACTCGGCACGGCATTTTCGGTGGCCGGGATCGGGATGCTGCTCGGCACGCTGCTCATGGGAGCGTGGGGCGGTCCGAGGCGCAGGGTCCGGGGCATGCTGGGGCTGCTCGCTGCCGGAGGCGTCTTGGTAGCCGCCGCCGGTCTGAGAGCCGCGGTGGTGCCGGTTACCGCAGCCCTCTTCGGTTTCATGTTGCTCATTCCCGTCATCAACGGGACCAGCCAGGCGCTGTGGCAGCTCAAGGTGGATCTCGACATGCAGGGCCGGGTGTTCGCCCTTCGCCGCATGTTCGCTCAGGCCGCCGCTCCGGTGTCGTATCTGCTGGCAGGACCGCTTGCCGACCGGGTGTTCGAACCGCTCATGTCCGGTCCGCTGGCTGCTTCGGTCGGTGCGGTGATCGGCACCGGCGAGGGACGCGGGATCGCCCTCATGTTCATCCTGATGGGGCTCGCCTTGAGTGCGGTCGCCGCAGCCGGATACCTCTACCGACCGATCCGGGATCTCGAGACAGACCTTCCCGACGCCGCCGGTCTCGTCGAAGATCCGCAGGCCGACGTCAGATCTTCAACGCCCTCGTCGTGATGGCGCTGCCGCCGAGCAGTAGTCCGCCGATGAGCGCCAGCAGCATCTGATCGCCGCCGCAGTCGGGATCGTTGCACAGCTCTGCGGTCTGCACCCAGGTGGAGACCAGGGCAGCGGGTCCGTCGCCTCCTGGGACTCCGGCGGCGGCGAGGGTCGTGGTGGTGGTCGAACTCGCCGTCGACGCCGGCGGCGTGGTGGTGGACGGCGCAGCAGTGGTCGTCGTTGCTGGTGCGGTGGTCGTGGTGGTTGGTGGGGCCGTCGTGGTGGTAGTTGCTGGTGCGGTGGTCGTCGTCGTTGGTGCGGTGGTCGTGGTGGTGGCCGGCGGTGCGGCAGTCGTCGTCGTTGCTGGTGCGGTGGTCGTGGTGGTGGCCGGCGGTGCGGTCGTCGTGGTGGTGGTCGGCGGTGCGGTCGTGGTGGTGGTCGGCGGTGCGGTCGTCGTGGTGGTTGGCGGAGCAGTGGTGGTCGTGGTTGGTGGCGCGGTCGTGGTCGTGGTCGTGGCGCCGGAGACCTGGACGAACACGTGGGTGGTCCAGATCGTGCCGGCCTCGTCGATGTACACCCCGATGCCGGCGATGGAGAAATCAGGGTCGAGCAGGTTCCGTCGATGGCCGTCGGAGCGCATGAACGCATCGAACAGTGGCGTGCAGTCGCCCGATCCACCGACGCCGACGTTCTCGCCCCACTTCATCCAGTTGGCCGGTAGGTACGGGTTCAGGTCCGAGCCCGAGGAGTGGTAGAGCTGGCCGGCCGCCGACATGTCTGCCGAGTGCTGCCGCCCGTAGCTGGTCAAGGTGGCGTCTTTGCTGAGCGCCTGGGCACCGTTCGCGGCCCGAGCCGCATTGATCTTCGACAGGAAGCACGCCTCCAGGTCGGTGACGGCATCGGCACGTGCCGGCATGGCGACACCCGCGACGAGTCCCGCAACGAGTGCCAGTGCCCCGAGTCCCGCAATCAAGCGTCTCACAGAGAGAACATCGGCGCCACGCTGGGTGGTCTTGAGGGATCAGCTCCCGTCGAACACCAGGCCCACGGCGATCGACGGGTCGGCGACCATGTCCGAGTGTCCGGCATCAGGTACGACCGTCAGCTCCACGTCGTAGCCGGCCTGCGCGAGTTGGTCGGCGAAATACTCCGAGAACAGCACCGGAACCGTCTGGTCGCTGTCGCCGTGAGCGAGCCGGACGACCAGGTCCGGGTTCCGGCCAAGGTACGTGAGCGGGTTGCCGAGGCGCCACGGTTCAGGATCGACCGCCGGATCCGTACCGAAGAACTGTCGCACGAGCGGTGCCAACGCGTCGGTGTTGTACGGGCCGGCCAGGCCGACGAACCGCTTCGGCAACGTGTCGTCCATCGGCACGACACAGTCCCCGTCGAAGGTGTCGGCGGCGAGGGCGGCGACCGCGCCGAGGTGCGCACCGGCCGAATAGCCGACCACGACGAGACGGTCGGGGTCGGCGCCGAAGTCGGCCGCCCGGGCGTGGGCGAAGCGGACGGCGCAGGCCACGTCTTCGAACGTCGCCGGGAACCCGCCACCTTGCAGTCCCAGGCGGTACGGGGCATTGAAGACAACCGCCCCCTGCTCCGCGATCGAGTCGGCAAGGCCCTGGACGTCGGCAGGCGAACCGGTGAACCAGCCGCCCCCATGGAGCAACACCACCGCGGGGCCGTGGTCGCCGGTGACGGTGAG
>JANTGE010000107.1 GCA_024763085.1 Acidimicrobiia bacterium | reverse complement strand
TCCGGTGTTGTTCCCAGGCACCGGTCTCGACAACGTGCACGTCGCCGATCCGGACATCGACAGGCAGGCCGCCGTCGAAATCTTTGAGCGGGTCGGGCTGCCTGCAGACTTCATCGACCGCAAAACCGACGACCTGTCAGGCGGCGAGGCACAGCGACTCTGCCTCGCTCGTACCCTCGCCACCGGTCCTGAGGTGCTGCTGATGGATGAGCCCACCGCCTCCCTCGACCCTGCAGCGACCGAGCGTCTCGAGCATCTGGTTCGCGTCCTCGCCGCCGACGGCGTTCCGATCCTCTGGGTGACCCATGATGTCGAACAGGTCAAACGTCTCGCCGACCTGGTCCTGATCATGACCGACGGGCACCTGTCGGAAGACCCGCAGGCCGTCGCTGCGTTCCTGGAGGTCAACCATGAGTAGCGGCGATGTGACCACCTGGGGTCTCATAGCTTCGCTGGTGCTCGTAGCGGTGGCGCTTGGGCTCTCACTGTGGCAGCGTTTGGATCTGGAACGAGACATCGTGTGGGCGACCGTGCGCTCCATCGTGCAGCTGCTTGTCGTCGGCGCAATCCTCGCCTTCGTCATCGACCCGTCTCAGCCGCTGATCCTGTCCTGGTGTTGGGTTGCGGCAATGCTCGTGTTCGCCGCGGTGGTTATCCGTCGCCGTGCACCCGAAGTGCCAGATGTGCTGAAGCTGTCGTTCTACGCGCTTGGTGCAGCGATGGTGATCACCCTCGGCGTCATCTTCGGATTGAAGGTGTTCCCGCTCGAAGGGCGAACCCTGGTGCCGCTGGCCGGGATGATGGTCGGGAACTCGATGAAAGCGACGGTTGTCGCCGCTCGCCGGGTAATCGAAGAGATTCGCGACAAACGGGCCGAGGTCGAGGCCCGGCTGGCGTTGGGTCAGCCTGCGAAGATCGCAGCACGTCCGTACGTGCGGGCAGCTATGAAGACGGCCCTTTCGCCACAGATCGAGACCACGAAAGCCGTCGGACTCGTGTTCCTGCCCGGTGCCATGACCGGCCTCATCCTCGCCGGTGTCAACCCGGTCGACGCGGTGCTCGTCCAGGCGGCCATCATGTATCTGATTCTCGGCTCGGTTGCGACGACGTCGACGGTGATCGCACTCGGTGTCGCCTCGAAGCTGTTCACGGCCGACCATCGCCTGAAGCCGTTGCCCCGCCCGGTGGCATAGAGAAAGGGAGGCGACGAATCGCCTCCCTCTCTTTCGATCTTCGGTCGACTAGCGCCGCGGACGGGCTTCGTTCACCTTGAGGCGACGGCCGTCCATTTCGGCTCCGTCCATCTCGCGGATGGCGACACGGCCCTCTTCGTCGTTCGGCATCTCGACGAAACCGAAACCGCGGGAGCGGCCGGTTTCCCGGTCGGAGATGACGTTGGCCGACGATACCTGGCCATGGGCAGAAAATGCCTGCTCGAGATCGGCAGAGCTGGTCGAGAAGGGAAGGTTCCCTACGTAGATGTTCATATTGCCTCCTTGGACCGTCCACCCCACAGTCCATCACGTTTCTCATCAACCTCGCTCAGAACTGGGTGGATTCGACAGAGGAGGCACGAGACCGCTTTGCGCGGCGTACCGAAGCATAGTCGCTCCGCCATGCGAGGGAAACACAATTCTCGCCACCTATCGACCTGTCAGGTCGATAGGGTGAAACCGGAAGGAGACAGCATGGTCGCTCTACACCCCGTCAAGTGGAGTCCGCCGAAGGCCCCGGCGTTCGAAGGGCCGTACGCCGTCAACCGGAAGATCGCAGATGTCGCGCTGTGGCCTGCACCTGGAGTCGGGCCGGAGGACATTGCCGTCGATGAAGAAGGGTTCGTCTATGCCGGACTCGAAGACGGGCGGCTCCTCAGATTCGCCCCCGAGGGCGGCGAACCGGAAGTCATCGGCGACACCCGGGGAAGGCCGCTCGGCGTCGAGATCGATCCTGAGGGGCGGGTCGTCATCTGCGACGCCTACAAGGGGCTACTGCGCCTCGATCCGGATGGATCGTTGGCCACGTTGGTCGACTCGTTCGAAGGCGAGAAGTTCCTTCTCACCAACAACGCCTCGATCGCGGGCGAGGGCACGATCTACTTCTCGGTGTCGAGCACCCGGTTCGACCTGGCCCACTACAAACTCGACCTCATCGAGCATTCCGGCACCGGCCGGCTGTTTTCGCTGTCACCGGACGGGGATTTGAGGAAGCTGCTCGACGGCCTCTACTTCGCCAACGGGGTCGCGCTGAGCTCAGACGAGTCGTTTGTCGCGGTCAACGAGACGGGCGCCTACCGGACAACGCGGCTGTGGCTCAACGGTGATCAGGCGGGGGAGCGCGACGTGCTGATCGACAACCTGCCCGGGTTCCCCGACAACCTCAGCCATGAAGACGGGATCTTCTGGATCCCGCTGGCGAGCCCCCGGGATGCGCTCGTGGACATGCTGGCCCGACATCCAATGATGGCGAAGCTGGTCGGTGCGTTACCCGACCGGTTCCAGCCGGCCCCGAGCCGGCACGCCATCGTGCTCGGCGTCGACGCGAAGGGCGAGGTGGTGTACAACTTGCAGGATCCGGACGGGGCGTATGCGGTGATCACCGGGGTGCGGCAACACGACGGCCGGCTGTACTTCGGGAGCCTCGTCGAACCCGGCATCGGTGTCCTCGAACTCTGAACCCTGGGTTGGGGAGCACCTATACACAGTTCTGAACCCTGGGTTCAGGTTGCAGCAGAGTGGAGTTGGGGCCCACGGTTCGGATGGCACCTGTGAACCCAGGGTTCCAGGGATCCACTATGGATCCGTGGAGCCCAGGGTTCAGGGGGACCTAAACGTCTTCGAGGGCCTGCTCCAGGGTGGTCCAGGGCAGGTTGGCGCACTTGATGCGCACCGGGAACTTGCGTACCCCTTGCAGCGCCTCGAGGTCACCCAGGGCCGCCCCCGGCCGGGCCGGGTCGATGCCGGCGTCCTTCGGGTCGCCTTCGATGTCCATCATGGCTTTGAACTTGCCGATGAGGTCCCGCACCTCGTCGAGGCTCTTGCCTTCGATCGCTTCGGCCATCATCGATGCTGACGCCTGCGAGATCGAACAGCCCTGGCCGGTGATCGCCACCTTGGTCACTTTCCCGCCCTCGACCAGCAGATCCAGGGCGATCTCGTCGCCGCACAGTGGGTTGTGCCCTTCGGCGTGCGCACTGGCGTGCTCCAGCTTCCCCTTGTGGCGGGGGCTGCGGTAGTGGTCGAGGATGACCTCGCGGTAGAGCTCTTCAAGCGACACCGAACAGCTCCTTGGCGTGGTGGAGGCCGTCGACCAGTTGGTCCACGTCTTCGGTCGTGTTGTACACGTAGAACGACGCCCGGGCGGTCGATGAAGCGCCAATCGTCCGGGCAAGCGGGCGGGCGCAATGGTGGCCGGCCCTGATGGCGACCCCGTCGCCGTCGAGGATCGTTGCCAGGTCGTGGGGGTGGATCCCGTCGACGGTGAAGCTCACCACCCCGCCCCGGTGCTGCATGTCGTCCGGACCGTAGATGTGCAGCCCGCCGATGTTGCTGAGCGCGCCCAGTGCGTATTCGGTGAGGGCGGCGTCGTGCTTGGCGACCTGGTCCATGCCGATCGCAGACAGATAGTTCATGGCGGCGGCCAGACCGACTGCCTCGGCGATCGGCGGGGTGCCGGCTTCGAACCGGTGGGGGATCGGCGCCCAGGTCGACGAGTGCAGCTGCACGTCGGCGATCATCTCGCCTCCGCCCTCCATCGGTTCCATCTCTTCGAGCCGTTCCATTCGTCCCCACAGCACCCCGATCCCGGTGGGGCCGAGCATCTTGTGGCCGGAGAACGCGTAGAAGTCGGCGCCGAGTGCCTGCACGTCGACCGGCTCGTGAGGGGTCAGCTGGGCGCCGTCGACGACGACGAGCGCGCCGACCTGGTGGGCGGCGGCGGCGATGTCGGCGACCGGCGGGATGGTGCCCAGCACATTTGACATGGCGGTGACCCCGACGACTTTCACCGAGTCATCGAGCAGCTGGTACAGGGCGTCGACGTCGAGTCGGTAGTCGTCGGTGATCGGTGCGTAGACGAGCTCGGCGCCGGTGTGGCGGGAGATGAGCTGCCACGGCACGACGTTGGCGTGGTGCTCCATCATGGTGAGCAGTATCTTGTCGCCCTCGCCGAGATGCTCGAGGCCCCATCCGTAGGCAACCATGTTGAGGCTGGTGGTGGTGCCCCTCGTGAAGATGACCTCGGTGGCCGTGTCGGCGCCGATGAACTCGGCTGCGGTGGCCCGTGCGGCTTCGTACGCGGTGGTGGCTTCTTCCGACAGCAGGTAGGCGCCCCGATAGACGTTGGCGTACTTGGTCCGGTAGAGCTCATCCATCGCGTCGAGCACCTGGCGGGGCTTCTGGGACGAGGCGGCCGAGTCGAGGAAGGCGAGGCGCTTGCCCCGGATGGTTCGTGACAGGATCGGGAAGTCGTCTCGAACCGACGGGTCGATCACGCGAGCGCCTCCTCCCGGAACCCTTCGTAGCCTTCTTCTTCGAGCCGTTTGGCGAGCTCCGGCCCGCCGGAGGTGAACACGCGACCGTCGAGGAAGATGTGGACGACGTCGGGGGTGATGTAGTCGAGGAGTCGCTGGTAGTGGGTGATGATGAGGAACCCGCGCTCGTCGGTAGCGAGCTTCTCGACGCCCTCGGCGACGGTGCGGAGGGCGTCGATGTCGAGGCCGGAGTCGGTCTCGTCGAGGATCGCCAGCTCGGGTTCGAGGACCGCCATCTGCAGCACCTCGTTGCGTTTGCGCTCACCGCCGGAGAAGCCTTCGTTGAGGTATCGGTCGGCGAACGACGCCTCCATGCCGAGGTCACGCATGACGTCGACGAGTTTCAGCCGCAGTTCGAGGATCGTGTAGTCGATGCCTTTCCGGTTCGACAGGGCGGTGCGCAGGAAGTTGACCAGGGTGACGCCGGGGATCTCTTCGGGGTATTGGAACGCCAGGAACATGCCCATGACGGCTCGCTGGTCGGGCGACGCCTCGGTGACGTCTTCACCCTTGAACAGGATCCGCCCTTCGGTGATCTCGTAGGCGGGGTTGCCCATGAGCACGTTGGCGAGGGTCGACTTGCCGGAGCCGTTGGGTCCCATGAGGGCGTGGATCTCGCCTCGGTCGACGGTCAGGTCGACCCCTTTGAGGATCTCGGCGCCTTCGACGGAGGCGTGCAGGTTCTCGATGCGGAGGAGCGGTTGGTCGGACATGGTCACAGCCTATTTGCCCTACGGGCGTAGGGGGAATCTGAGTGTCGAGGCCATGGTAGCCCGACGGTCAGCCGCTGACGCCGCCGGACTCTGCGAGGGACGCCTGGACGTGCGACGCAATGCTCATGGTGACGTCGACGGCGCCATCGCCGTCGGTCGAGGTGACGGCCATCCGCATTGTCATCGGCACGGTGTAGGTCTGGTCGACCTGGCGGACGATGCCGGCCTCCTGGTCGAACCAGTAGGTGCCGGACCCTTCGCTGTCGTCGACGCCGATGACGAACTCGATGGTGGGAATGTCGGCAGTGTCGGCTTCGTCGCCGCCCATCGCTGCGAACCCTTCGAACATCGCCTGGAACACCTCGCCGAGGTCGATCTCGATGCCCGAGTTGCCGGCGGTGAACTCGATGACGGCGACGTCGTGGCCGTCGATGGTGTCCATACCGGTGACGGTGTAGGTGACGGTGCTGCTCACTTCCTGGTCGAGGTCGGGGATCGGTTCGGTGACTTCCTCGGTCCAGGTGTCGCCGACGGCGAGGGGACGGTCGGGGAACTGCGGTCCGAACGGCTTGTCGATCCCGCCGGAGGTGATACCGGCAACCCCGGCGAACGGATCGCCGAGGAAGGTGGCGTCGTCGGGGGCGGCTTCGCCGTTGACCGAAACGATGCGGCCGGTCTCGTCGACGACGACGGTCACGTCGGGCACTTCGACGAGGTCGGGGACGGTGCCGTCCTCGACGGCGGCGTCGGTGGCGGGTTCACCGTCGATGGTGCCTTCCACGGACAGCTCGTCGAACACGCCCGAGATGTTGAGTTGGACGGTGCCGGGTTCGGGTCCGTCGGCGACGAGGTAGTCGATGGTGCCGGCGACGGTGGTGGTCACGTCGACGTCTTTGGGGCCTTCGTCGGTGCCGAGGAACGTCGGGTCGCCGCTGGTCTCGGTGTGCATGGTGACGTGCTGCTCGAGGGACAGGTCGTAGCGGTAGCTGTCGCCGGGCGCGTACGAGTAGGCGTAGACGGCGGACTCAGCCTGCGGGGCGGCGGTGGCGGGTACGTGGGGGGTGCTCGTCGACGGGGTCGAGGCGCCTGACGAGCAGGCCGCTGCGGTCAGCGCTGCGGTAAGGAGGAGGGCGAGTCGGCGCATGGGGTCACCTTACGGTCGATGGACAGCTACGGGAACATCGGCAGCCGCGGCGGAACGCTTGAGCAGGGTCAGTCGCGCAGCGCGGCGAACGTCTCGTCGAGACCGGACAGGTCGTCGAGGTCGAGGTGTTGCACGTAGTAGCGCCCGAC
>JANTGE010000106.1 GCA_024763085.1 Acidimicrobiia bacterium | reverse complement strand
GAAGCCGTCAAGGCGGTCCCCGGCGTGCAGGGAGCTGCAGCCAGAGATGCCGGGATCGAAGTCGTCGTCGACGACGCCGGGTCGGCTCTCGTCAACGTCCTGGCCGCCCTCGACAGGGCCGGGGTTGCGGTGAGCTCGGTTGATGTCGACGAACCCAACCTCGAAGACGTCTTCCTGCACCTCACCGGAAAAGCGTTGAGAGACTGACATGCGAGCGGCGCTGCTGATCGCAGGCAAAGACCTCCGTCGGCGACTGCGCGACCGGTCGGCCTACATCCTTGGCTTCGTCGCTCCGCTGGGACTGGCTGCCATCTTCAGCCTGGTCTTCAACCCCATCAGCGACCAGAACTTCAGCGCGACGTTCGGAGTCGTCGACCTCGACGGCGGGCCGGTAGCGGCCATTTTCGTCGACGAGGTGCTCGGGGGATTTGCGTCATCCCAGGAGGGTGTCGAGGTTGTGTTCGTCGACTCTCCCGAAGAAGCCAGGCGGCGGGTCGAAATCGGCGGCGACCCGTTCGCTGCAGATGCCAACGGCCTCTCCGCTGCGTTTGTCATACCAACCGGATTCTCCGCAGCGGTGCAGGACAACGATCAGACGCGCATCGAGGTGATCGGCAGCCGCGCCGCGTCGACCTCGGCGGCGATCGCGACCGCCATCGCCCAGGTATTCGTCGACGAAGTCACCTCCGTAGGGCGTGAGGTCGCCACCTATGTGGCCGCCGGAGGGACTCCCGGCCCGGATGTCGTCGAGGCGGCAAGGGCGTTCCCCCCGCCGCTGCAGCTCCAAGATCTCGAAGCTGCAAACCGGCGGCTCGACGCGACGACGACGATGACGGTCGGCATGGCCGGCATGTTCCTCCTCTACGTTGCCCAACTCGGTGTGCTCGGACTCATTGAAGAGCGACGCGAAGGCACGCTCGCGCGGCTGCTCGTCGCACCGATCGACCGTGTCGCCATCATCGCCGGAAAAACCATCGCGTCGTACGTACTCGGGCTCGCATCGATGACCGTGCTCGTGGTGGCCTCCACCTGGCTGCTGGGAGCCGACTGGGGCGACCCGGTCGGGGTGGCGATCCTCGTTCTTGCCGTCACGTTCGCTGCCGTCGGGATCATGGCCGTCGTCGCAGCCGTATCGAAGACCGCCGAACAGGCCAACGTCTTCACCTCGATGGTCGCCATCCTCCTGGCGATCCTTGGGGGAGCGTTCTTCCCGGTCTCCCAGGTGGGTGGGCTCATCACCACGATCAGCCTGTTCACTCCGCTCGCCTGGTTGGTTCGAGGCCTCGGCGACATGTCCGGCGGAGGCGTCGCCGACGCCTTGCCGGCCGCCGGCGTCCTGCTGGCGTTCGGGGCCGTCTTCGGAGCTGTTGCCTGGCGGCTGCTCAAGCGGGGGTTGGAGCAGTGAAGGTGCTCGCCATCGCCGGCACCAACGTGCGTCGGATGCTCCGAGACCGCAGCAACATCTTCTTCGTGTTCTTGCTGCCGCTGCTCCTCATCCTGGTCATCGGAGCAATCTTCGGCGGGTCGTTTCAGCCTCGCGTCGGCGTCGCCGCCGAAGCATCGGGTCCCATCACCGACGCCCTCATCGACGAGCTGCAGGCATCGGAAGCGATCCGGGTGCTGTCCTATGACACGGAGCGTGACATGCTGCTGGCCGTGGAGCGTGGTGAGCTCGAAGCCGGGGTGATCGTTCCCACCGATCTCGAAAGCGCGGTTCGCCACGGCGCCGAAATCCTCTACGTGAGCCGGGAGCTCACCCCCGAGACCCGGGCAGTCGTCGAGGCGGCGGTCCAGCGCCAAAACTCGGTGCTGCGGGCCGCCGCGTTCGTTGCCGAGCAGGGGCTTGCAGACTTCGACCAGGCACTGGAACTGGCCCGGACCCGGCGCACGGCCGAAATCGCTGTCGATACCGAGTCGGTAGGGGAGCCGTTCCCCCTCGCGTCGCTCGGGCAGTTCGACCTCGGAGCGCAGTCCCAGCTCATCCTGTTCATGTTCCTCACTTCGCTCACCGGCTCCGCGGCCCTCATCCAGTCACGCAAACTCGGCGTGACCCGCCGGATGTTCTCCACGCCGACCTCCACGAGCCAGATCATCATCGGTGAAGCCCTAGGACGCATCGGCGTCGCCCTCATCCAAGGCGTGTTCATCGTCGTCGGCACCGCCCTGATCTTCGGCGTCGACTGGGGAGACCCGTGGGGGACGGGCGGCATCGTGCTGGTGTTTGCCGTCATCGGCGCCGGCGCTGCAATGGTGCTGGGATCGCTGTTCAGAAACGACGAGCAGGCGGGCGGCATCGGCGTGCTCCTGGGTCTGGGCCTCGGGGCCCTCGGCGGGTGCATGGTGCCCCTTCAAATCATCCAGCTGCTGTCACCGACCCTCTACGACGTTGCCCACATCACTCCGCACGCGTGGGCCCTCGAAGCGTTCGTCGAACTGGTGCAGCGCGGAGGTGGCCTGGCCGACATCCTCCCCGAACTCGGCATCCTGTCGGTCTATGCGGCGGGACTCCTGGCGCTTGCGGTCGTGCTGCTGCGCCGCACCATCACCCGGTGAGGCTCAGAACCCCACCCGACGGGTGGCATTCAGCGCCTCGATCACGTCGATGCGATGTCGGACCGCGCGGATCTCGGTCGCGAACCGGCGGCGGGCATCGCCACAGTCGGGGTCGTCGATATCCAACAGCCCCCGGTTCTCGGCCAGAGCCAACGCCGACGAGAACAACACCTGCGAAATGGACTCCTCGGTGCTGATCCGCTGCTGCAGCCGGTACTGGCGTCCCAACGCCAGGCACTCGTCGAGGAACCGTTTCTTGTCCACCTCCACATAGGGGGAGTGGGCGGTCAGCGCGTCGGCGACGATCTGATAGGCGTCGAGGAACGGCCGCAGCACCCAGTGAGCGGTCAACGGATACTTCGCTCGGAGCAAAGCTCTGATCCGGTCGGTGCCGTCTTCCACAGCCCGCTCCCAGCCGGTGTCGGTCAATGCCAACTCGTCGCCGACCTCGTCGATGAACCGTTCCCGATCCGGGAAGAAGAACTCGAACTTCAGCAGGTCGCGAAGGCCGGCCACCTCTTTCCAAAACACGTCGAGGCCCCCACCCACTTCTGCGGTCCCGACGAGTGCCAGCTCGGCGATCGCCGAGTTCTGGAAGAAGTGAATGATCGAGTTGCGGTAGTAGGCCGCCTGGAGCCGCTCCTCGGTCCTGATCAGATACACCGTTTCAGGTCCCTCGTCGTACGCGGTGACGATGCCGTTGTCGCGCAACGTATCGAGAATCACCCGTAGCTCGTCATGGTTCTTCGATCCCACCGGTTCGGTCACCGGCAGATGGCGGGCCGTCACATAGCGGCACATCTCGCCGATCTCCTCGGCGAGTTCAGCGATGCTGAACGCCCGATCTTCGGCCGACAGCAGCGCCGCGGTCACGAGCGCAACCGGTGTGATCGGCGTCGCCCGGTTGATGCGCGTGGCTATCTCGAACGCCAGCTTCTTCACCTCCAGACGGCCCAGTGGTTGATGCTGAGCGATGTGCTCGGAGAGGGCGACAGGCTCCCCGAAGCGGATGTGGATGTTGCCGAAGCGGCGCCGGAATTGGCGAACCGACGACAGAAACCAGCCGAAGCTCTCTTGTTGCTTCTTCAACCCTCGCTGTTCGGCCGCGTAGCTCTCCACGTCGAAGATCTGGTCGTAGGTGATCGAAATCGGCAGCATGAACACCTCGTCGGCCTTCTCCCTCCGATATGCGTCGGCCACATAGGTGAGCATGCCGTACCGCGGTGGCAGCAGCTTCCCGGACCGAGAACGTCCGCCCTCCAGATACCACTCCAAAGAGAACCTGTTCTCGATCAGATAGTCCAGATACGACTGCAACACGAACTTGTACAGCTCGTTGTCTTTGAAGCTCCGACGGATGAAGAACACGCCCGTGCGCCGGACGATCGGGCCGACCGGAAAGAAGTTCATGTTGATCCCGCCGGCGGTGTGGTTCGGTGGCGCGTCGTTCTCCCACAAGATGAACTGGAGAACCAGATGATCGAGGTTCGATTTGTGGGACGGGAGGAACACCAGGGGGTGTTGCTGACCGAGGTCGAGCAGCTCGTGGAGGCGCGACCGCGAGTAGATGATCTCTCGATACCCGCGCCGATACAGCTTCTCGATGCCGTTGGCCACCAAGTCGATGAAGCGGGGGTCGTGCGTTGCGGCGATCTCTTTCAAGTACCTCGCGGCGCGTCGCAGCGCCACCTCATACGGAATGTGCTCCTCATCTGCGATACGCCGCACACCGTCGGCGAAGGCCTTGGTGTTGAGGATCTCCTTCCGGACGAACCGTGGAACCTTGTATCGGTTGCCTCGCAGAGAGCGCTCGGCGCGTTCCAGAGCCAAGAAGGCGCGCCGCTGCACGAAATCGACCAGTTCGCTGTCAGGGACCGAACGTTCCCATGCTTCCCGCAGGTCGGCGGCCGACGCGGACTCGGCTTCGATGATGCGGCACCGATCCGGGTAGAGGCGAAGGATGAGCAACTGTATGATCGTGCCCGGATCGCGCGGATCTCCAGGCCGGAACAGATCGGCGAACCGAACCGAACGGCGGCCGTCGTGCTCCGGGGCAAGCCAGGCGACCCGCAGCGGGACGAAGGTGTGGTCTTCGGCGAGGAGCTCTTCGAGGCGGTGCCGGTCGCCGCAGTGGCGGCGCTGGCGACGTGACGAAGGAATGCAGACGGCTTCGTATGGTTCCTTCGTGTGCTGAACGATCCATCGTTCGAGCAGCCGGTCTTCGACCGGGGAGGAACTGTCTGTCAAGTATACGACCGCCATACGGGGGATTCTACGGTTCGGTAGGCTCGGAAGTGGAGAGGAGCCGCATGCACATCGAATCAGTCGCCAGCCATCCGTTCGTTGCCGGACTCAGAGACGATGACCTGGCCTTCCTCGCGTCGGTCGCCGAAGCGCGCGGCTACGAGTCCGGAGTGGCGGTTTTCACCGCCGGGGAACCCGCCGAACATTTCTATCTGATCGACGAGGGTCGAGTGGTGTTGGAACTGCTCGCTCGCGACCGGCACGTCCCAATGACGATTCAGTCACTGCGGGACGGCGACGTACTCGGCGTCTCCTGGCTGTTCGAGCCATATCGGTGGGAATTCACGGCGCGGGCGACCAGATTCGTCACCGCCTTCGAGATTCCTGCGGAGCCTGTCCGACGGCGGATGCGACAGGACCCTGTCTTCGGCAACGAGATGTTGTGGCGGTTCTCGAAGCTCTTCGCCTCCAGACTGCACGCCACCCGGCGCCGACTACTCGACTACCTGCCGGTCGCGTGAGGGCGGTTCTGCAGCGGGTCCGTCAGGCGTCGGTGACGGTCGACGCAACCGAGATCGCCCGGATCGACCGGGGTCTGCTGGCGCTTGTCTGTGTCAGTCGTGGCGACGGCACCGCCGACGCCACGACCCTGGCCGACAAGACCGTCGACCTGCGGATCTTTCCCGACGACGCCGGCAAGATGAACCGGTCGGTCGCCGACGTTGGTGGCAGCGTCCTCGTCGTCAGCCAGTTCACCCTGTGTGCCGACGTACGCAAGGGACGACGCCCCTCCTTCGTCGCCGCGGCCCCGCCTGATATCTCCCAGCCGATGCTCGAGGTGTACCTGCAACAGCTTCGCCGCCGCGGCATCCCCATTGCGCAAGGACGGTTCGGAGCCCGGATGGAGGTGGCCCTCATCAACGACGGACCGGTCACGGTCGTGGTCGATGTCATCGACGGCCAGGTCCGGTGATTCTCAGTCCTGTGTGGCCGCCGACTCGACGATTTCCCGGTACACGCCCGGATGGGCTGCCGCCACCACCGGGATGCCACGAACCCAGTCGAGATCGAAGCCAGGGTTCTCGTAGGCGACGCCGGCCACGACGATCGTCGGGGTGGTCTTCACCAGCTGCGCGCCTTCGGAAATGTCGCGTTCCACGTCCGAACGGAAACGTCCACTGCGAAGCGACGCGGCGAGATGGTCGCCGTCGAGACCCTCGTTGTGGGCGATCTTGACGAGCTCGGTTATGCGGGAGAGATCATGGCCGTGGAGGAACAGGGCGCGGCGCAACGCAAGATCGAGGGTTTCGCCGACCTCCGGTCCAAGGGAGTAGCCCCACCGCTGGGCCTCCGACGCCAACAGCGATGAAGACGGCCACGTCGGTGCCACATAGCGGCTGAATGCGTTGGGTTCATGCTGTGCCGCGGCGACCATCTCGGCATCGAGCCTCGACGGGACCTGCGGTGCATCCTCGGCCACGTCCCGGGGCCACATTCGGAACGCCAACTCCACATGGTCGGTGCCGTACTCGTCTCTGGCTCGACGCAGATAGATGCCGGCCAGATAGCCCCACGGGCACATCAGATCACTCCACACTTCGATCAGTGCCATGCGACACCTCCTTCGCGTTAGAAGCTACCGCGCTCGAGGAAACTCTGCCCGGCCTGACAGAAGGCGACGAAGTCGCACCAGCGGCAGCCGGCCGACGCCGCAGGCTCGAACCGCTCCTCGTCGATACCGGCTGCCAGTCGGTGCACCGCCGCTCTCGCCTCCGACAGCCAGGCTTCGTCGACCTCATAGGTGACCTCCTCCAGACCATCGCCGAAATAGGCGAACGTTGCCCGAAGGCTTTGCGGTGAAAACAGTTCGTCCACCGCGACGGCATAGACCTGCAAC
>JANTGE010000105.1 GCA_024763085.1 Acidimicrobiia bacterium | reverse complement strand
TCCTCATCGGCAGCCGGGCCTTCTCGAGCCTCATCTCGCTCATACTCAGAGGACGCCGCGGGCGGGACCTCGCCATGCTCATCGTCGCCGGGATCGGCGTCACCGGCTTCGCCCTCCAGCAGATCTTCGCCCGCACCATCGGTGCCCTCGGTCTCGACGGCGCCGTCCTCACCCATCCACTGTCGAACGTGGCTTGGCTCCTGCCGCCGGTCGCCGCCCAGCGAATCGCGGTCGACGCCGCCGCCGGTAACTGGACAGGGGCCGTCACCATGGCGGCGGTTGCCGCCGCATGGCTGGCAGCCCTCGTCGTCGGTTGGCACCGGCTCATCCTCCGGCTCACCACCACCCCCGAGGCGCCGTCGCTCACCAACCCGCGCCGCAACGGCACCAACCTGGCGTCGTCTCCCCTGTGGTCGACTCCGCTGGTCATCGCTCGAAAAGAGCTTCGTTTCTACCTGCGCGATCCGCGAGAACGCATGGTGTGGACCGGGGCCGTGATCTTCCTCGGTGTGGTCGGTGCATCCGTGGTCGTGGGCACCGCCACCGTTTCGCTGCTCCGCTCGTCGGTGTGGCTTCCCCTCCTCGGCCCCCTCGTCGTGCTCTTCATCGGCCTCCCGGTGGCACTCAACCAGTTCGGCTGGGAACGGAACGCCGCCTCGTTCCTGTTCGCCCTGCCGGTGCGTCCCGGGCAGCTCATCGTCGGCAAGAACCTGGCGACCGCAACGGCGCTGCTCACCGAGACGGCGTTGCTCTCGCTTCTGCTGACCTGGGTGGCGAATGCGTGGACGGTCCTGCCATTCGTGTTTCCACTGGCGTTGACCGGAGCGGCGATCCAGCTTGCGGTGGGCAACTTGGTCTCGGTCGTCGCCCCGCTCCGGTTGCCTAACGTCGGCACCGACATCTTCGCCCAGTCGTCCGAGCAGGGCTGCCTGTCAGTGGGGGCCCAAGTGGTGTCGTTCTTCCTGATGGCGGCGCTGATGGCTCTGCCCGTGTCGGCATTCGCGCTGACCGTGTCGTTCGGACAGGCCCTTTCGCCATGGATCGCCATCGGGTTCTCCCTGGCATGGGGGGCGATCATCTACAGCGTCGGCACCGGGCTGTCGGTTGCCGTGCTGAAGCGTCGCCTCCCCGAGATCGTGGCCATGGTGCAGACGATCTGAGGCGCCGAGCTCGCTTCGGTCATGCCCCCCCTACCCCCGGAGCTGCGCTCCGGCGGTACCTTCCCCCCTTCGTTCGCTCCGCTCACTCGGGGGGACCAGGCCGCTACGCTGCCGGGCATGCGGCTCGGAATCGACCTCGACGGCGTTGTCGCCGACTTCAACGCCGGCTGGATCACCCGCTACAACGAGGAGTTCGGCGCGTCGATCCCTCTCGACGCGGTGCGAAGCTGGGACGGAATCCATCCGCTCACCCACTTCACGCATGAGCAGGACTTCTGGTCGTGGGCCGCGGGCAACGGTGAGGGCAGCCTCTTCCGCTTCCTCGACCCGTACCCGGAGGCGGTCGAGACGCTCGAAGTCTTGGCGGGCATGGGTCACGACATCGTGATCCTCACCCAGAAGCCGGACTGGGCAGTAGCCGACACGTTCGCCTGGCTGGCCGAACACCGGGTCCCCACCAGGGAGGTCCACATCCTGTGGGACAAGCACCGGGTGCCGTGTGACGTCTACCTGGACGACGCCCCGCAGCAGCTTCGTCGTCTCGCCGCCGCACGTCCCGAAGCCACCGTCTGCCGGTTCGTCCGACCCTGGAACGAACCTGTTCCTGGGGTGGTCGACATCACCGATTGGGCCGGGTTTCGCGACCTGGTGACGGACCCTGCTCGGTTCGAATCCGTCGCGTCGACGGACTAGCCTTCAGGTGCCGCGACTGCGGCTTGACATCTGTCCGCGAGACAAGGAAGGGCGGAATGAAGGTGCAGAGATTTGTGCTGCTCCTGGCGGTATTTGCGTTGATCGCAGCGGCCTGTGGAGGCACGGCGACCACAACCACGACGCAGGCGCCCGCCACAACGGCAGCTCCGACGACGACAACAACGGCAGCCCCGACCACGACGACGACCGAGGCCATGGCGGCCATCGGGTCCGAAGAGCATCCGATCAAGGTGCTGTTCGTCCCGTCCGTCGACGCTCAGGTCATCGTCTCCGGTGGCGAGATCATGGCCCAGGCGTTGCATGACGCTACCGGCCTGTACTTCGATGTGAGCGTGCCGACGTCGTACGCCGCAACTATCGAAGAGATGTGCGCCTCGCCGGAAGACACGATGGGCTTCATCCCCGGCCTCGGCTACGTGCTGGCGTCGCAGCGGTGCGGTGTCGACGTAGCGTTCAAGGCCGTCCGGTTCGGCCATTCGGTGTACTGGGCGCAGATCCTGGTGCCCCGTGACAGCGGCATTACGAGCATCAACGACCTCGACGGCAAGACCTGGGCGTTCCCGGACACCGGGTCGACGTCTGGCTACATGGTGCCGTCCCTGATGTTCAGCGAGGCCGGCGTGACGCCTGGTGAGAAAGTGGAGACCGGCGGCCACGGCGCCACCGTGCTCGCCGTCTACCGTGGCGATGCCGACTTCGGCACCACCTACTTCTCGCCGCCGCTCCTCCCCGAGGGCAACTGGGACGAGAGCATGGATCCGGACATCCCGGATGACCTCGTCGACTCCTGCGCACCAACGGAAGACGGCAAGAAGCTGATGTGCGACGGCTGGCGGGTTCTCGACGCCCGGGCCAGCGTCCGCACCGACGCTCCGGATGTCGTGCAGAAGGTGAAGATCCTCATGATCTCGCCTCCGATCCCCAACGACACCCTGTCGTTCGGTCCTGACTTCCCCTCGGACCTGCGCAAGCAGATCGAAGATGCTCTGGTGGCGTTCTCACAGACGGACGCCTGGGGTGAGTCGATCGGCAACCAGGACTTCTACGGCTGGACCGGGATCGAACCGGCCAGCGACTCCGAGTACGACAACCTGCGAAAGATCGTCGACCTCGTCGGCTACACGCCGGAGGGTTGATCGAACGGCCTATGCGATAGAGAGAGGGCAGGGGTCGATCCCCTGCCCTCTTTCGTGAAAGGGATCCGTTTGCTGAAAGTCGAACACCTCACCAAGGTCTACGAAGGCGGCACCGTCGCCCTGGAGGATGTCAGCTTCGAGGTCCCCGACGGGGAGTTCCTCGCCATCATCGGCCTGTCCGGCTCCGGCAAGTCGACGCTGCTGCGTTGCATCAACCGCCTCATCGAACCGACCGAAGGCCGCATCACCTGGGACGGTGTCGACATCACCGCCGCACCCCAGGAAGAGCTGCGGCGCATCCGCCGTCGCATCGGCATGGTGTTCCAGCACTTCAACCTGGTGCACCGCTCCAAAGTCCTCACCAACGTGCTGCAAGGCAGCCTCGGCTACGTGAACCCTGCCTTGAGCATCATCAACAAGTTCCCCAAAGAGCAGGTCCGCCGTGCCTACGAGCAGCTCGACCGGGTGGGTCTGCGCGATCAGGCCCCGAAGCGGGCCGACGAGCTCTCCGGCGGCCAGCAGCAGCGAGTCGGCGTTGCCCGAGCCATGATGCAAAACCCCCAGATCGTCCTCGCCGATGAACCGGTCGCTTCTCTCGACCCGGTGCTGGCCCACTCGATCATGCAGTATCTGGAGGTCATCAACCGGGACGACGACGTTACGGTCCTCTGCTCGCTGCACTTCCTCGACCTCGTCCACCGATACGCCGACCGAGCGATTGCGCTGAAGGACGGCCACCTCGTGTTCGAAGGGCCTCCCAACGAGATCGACGATGAGAAATTCAAAGAGATTTATGGGAAGGAGGCCGAGCGCGTTGGCTGAGCCCACCCCAACCAAATCCAAAAGGCCGTTCGGGCGTTCCGTTCTCATTCTGCTGGCCATCTTTGCCGGCGTGGTTGTGTACGCCTATGGCTTCAGCGTCACCGACGTCGACCTGAGTCAGATCCGTTCCGAGACCCGCCGTGAACAGCTCACGCGAGTCATGCGCGCCCTGGCCCGGCCGGAGCTCGTCACCTACGAGCGGGTCGAGACGAACACCGACACGCCCTTCTACATGCCGTGCCCGCCGGGCGGGTTCACCCCTCCGGAGGTCGACCCGTTCAGCCGGCACATCACCGTCGACCCTGCCTGTACCGAACCAGGGGGCACGATCACGGTCCACGGTGAGAACTTCTCTCCCAACGCCCGGGTGACCGTCTACCTGGTGCCTCCTTCGGGCGACCTCGAGTTGACCTTGAAGAGCGGCCTCATCGCTGACGACACCGGGTCGTTCACGGTCACCGTCGATACCCGCGAGCGGCCCTCCGATCAGCCCCAGACGATCCGGGTGAAGACTCGGGAGCCGATCGGGTCGATCTTCAAGCCGGTCACCGTCGAGTCGATCGACCCCAACACCGGAGCGACCGTCGTGGTGCGATCGCCCCGGATCTCGAAGGCGGCGCTCGACACGTGGGACAAGATCATCGAGACGGTGTTCTTGGCGCTGCTCGCCACCACCCTCGGCGTGCTCATCGCCGTGCCCATGTCGTTCCTGGCGGCCCGCAACTTGATGAAGGACATCACGACTCCCCTCATCAAGCTGGGCTTGCAGCTGGTGGCGGCCCCGGTCGGAGTCGCAGTGGGGGTGATCGCCGCCAGATGGGCGCAGGACATATCCGGCCTGCTCACCGACAGCGTCCTCCTCGTGCTCTTAGGTTTGATTCTGCTGCCCGGTTTGATCGTGCTGGCGCTCCGCTGGGCGTTCCCGGCCGTCGAGTTGGAACCGCCGACGCTCGGCCTGCGTATCTCTCGCGGTTTGGTGCTCTTCGTTGCCGCGGTTGCTTCGATCGTGGTGCTGTTCCTCTCAGCGTCGCTACTGCAAAGGTTCGGGGACTGGGTGGCGCCGAGGCTGGGGGCCTTCGAGTTCCTCGGAGCCTTCTCTACGACCATCGGCGACATCCTGGCAGCGATCATCACCGTGATCGCCGCCTTGGCAGGCGCCGGGGTGCTCGTGAACCTCGCCGGCAAGCTGGCGTCGTGGATGCGCAACCATCTCCCAGACGCCATCACCCGCCCCCTGGCCGTACCACTGGTCGGGCTGGCGTTCGCTCTCGTCGCGGTCATCATCGGCCAGGGCATCGACTGGCTCTACCAGATCGGCGACCCGGTGAAGATCATCTGGGTCCCGGCCGCAGTCGGGGCAGCCTTCGGCATGTTCTTGGCGATCCGCGCCTACAAGCGGGAGGTCGTCAACATCGGTTTGACGGTCTACTACATGGCCCGAACGACGTTCAACGCGATCCGGTCGATCGAGCCGCTGGTCATGGTGATCGTCTTCGTCGTGTGGGTCGGCATCGGTCCGTTCGCCGGTTCGCTGGCGTTGGCGCTGCATACGATCGCCGCCTTGGCGAAGCTGTACTCGGAGCAGGTCGAGTCGATTCTGCCGGGTCCGGTCGAAGCCGTGCAGGCGACAGGGGCGACACGGCTGCAAACGGTCGTGTATGCGGTCATTCCGCAGATCGTGCCGCCGTACATCTCGTTCACGCTGTACCGGTGGGACATCAACGTCCGCATGTCGACGATCATCGGGTTTGCCGGTGGTGGTGGCATCGGCTTCCTGCTGCAGCAGAACATCCGGCTGCTCAACTACCAGGCGGCATCGGTGAACATGCTGGCCATCGCCATCGTGGTGGCGTCGATGGACTACCTGTCGTCGAGGATCCGCGAGAAGATCGTCTAATTGGTCCCCAGCGAACGAAGTGAGCAGTTTCCTCCCCCAGCGAGGCCCATGGGGCAGAGCGTTGGGGGAGGTGCCCCGTAAGGGGCGGAGGGGGCCTGCCGCAGGCAGGTAGGGGGAAGGCACCGCCGAAGCGCAGCTTCGGGGGTAGGGGGGTTGTCCCCCCAGCAAACGCAGCCCACCCAGCTCGGCGCAGTACCCTTGCTGTCATGAACATGTTGCGCCGCACCCGGGAGATTCGTGAACGGCAGGAGGCTGAACTGCTGGCTCCGGCAGCTACCCGGTCCACCGAGTCGAAGGGCCGGGAGCATCCGGAGGAACCCGATCGTTATCGCACCGCTTTCGAGCGGGACAGGGACCGCATCCTCCACACGAAGGCGTTCCGGCGGCTGAAGCACAAGACGCAGGTGTTCATCAACCCGGAGGGCGATCATTTCGTCACCCGCCTCACTCACACCCTGGCCGTCACTCAGGTCGGCCGTGCCATGGCCGCGGCGCTCGGTTTGAACGAGGCGCTCACCGAGGCGATCTGCCTGGGGCACGATGTCGGCCATTCGCCGTTCGGCCATACCGGAGAGGATGCACTCACCCCGTACGTGGAGGGCGAGTGGCTGCATTCGGAGCAGAGCGTCCGCGTGTTCCGCATCCTCGAACCTTCGAATCTGACCTGGGAGGTCCTCGACGGGATTCGGGCCCATTCGTGGAAGGTCGACCCCCCACCGGCGACCCCTGAAGGCATGCTGTGCCGGTTCGCCGACCGGATCGCCTATCTGACCCACGACGTCGACGACGCGCTGCGGGCCGGGGTGATCGATCGTTCGGATATCCCGGAGGTCGCGATGCGCACGTTCGGCGAGCCTGGCGCCGAGTGGATCGGCACCATGATCGACGCCGTCATCGACGAGTCGATCCGTACCGGCGTCGTCTCGATGGACCCGGCCGTGGGCGACGCCATGCAGGAACTGCGGGACTTCATGTTCGAACGGGTGTATCTGCGCCCGGAGTCGAAGCCGCAGCAGGACCG
>JANTGE010000104.1 GCA_024763085.1 Acidimicrobiia bacterium | reverse complement strand
CCGGCGTCTGGATCGGCGAATTCGAAGACGGTGCCGTCGTTGCCGGTGTACTGGACCCATCCGATCTGCTGGCGTTTCTCGTCGGTGGCGATGTACTGGACCTCTCCGGCGCCGAGCATGTGCCAGTGGATCCCTTCGAGGTTGCCGCTGCGCGGGTTCGCTCCGCCGACTTTCACAGCGAGGCTGATCGTCCATGGCGAGTTGGCCTCGTCGGTACGGAAGTAGGTCTTCGTGATGAGTTTGTCCCCGTAGAACTGGTCTGGCCAGTGACATCCTTCGCAGGTCTCCCGTGCAGGCCGCAGGCTGCGCACCGGGGTGGGGACCGGCCTGTCGAAGGAGTCGGTGGCAACGGCGAGCACCTGGCGAACCCCGTCGAGCTTCGACCGGACCCAGAACTTGGCGCCCGGACCGATGTGACATTCGGCACACGTCACTCGGGCGTGCGCCGACTCCTGATAGGTGACCCACTGCGGCTCCATGACCGTGTGGCACGCCTCACCGCAGAATGCGGCGGAGTCGGTGGCCTCGTAGCCTTTGAACCCGCCCCAGGCGAGCAGCCCAAGCAGCAGCGCACTGGCGCCGAGAAAGATGAACAACGACCGCATATACCGCGGGTCGGATGGTTCGATCGTCAGGGAGAACCTGACTTCCTCCCCACGTCGCCGCGCCCGAACCACCTGAATTCGGATCGCAATGAGGAAGAGGATCGCCCCAAGGGCGACGATGGCAGGAAACCCGACGAACGTAACAAGACCCCGATATGGGTTCTCTGCCGGCGACGTGAGGTCGATGAAGGCGAGGATGCCGAAGCCGAGCATGCCGGCAACGACAAGCGCTCCGCCGATGGCGGCGAGCGGATGCCGGAACAGGGTTCTGCGCACCTGCGTCGGTTGTTGTTCGTCGTTCACGAGCGGCCTCCTCTCGTCCGAGACACCAACCAGAACCCCGCCAAGAGCAGCACCAGAACGGCGACCCCCACCCCGATCTTGATGAGCAGCCCCCGAACCACTGCCTCTTCACGGTGGGCCACAGCGGTTACCGGCGTGGGGTGCCCATCCCAGGCGTTGACAAACGCCGCGTTGGCGTCCGGATGACATGACTGGCAGGTGGCGACGACGTTCGCCTCGGAGACCGGGCTTGCAGGGTCGTCGGCCCGATGAATGTCGTGGGCGCCATGACAGTCGCTGCACACCGGAGCGTCCAGGTTCCCGGCCTGGACCTCGTACAGGTGATCGAGGTCGGCCCGTTCGCCGTAGAACTCGCTGTGGCACATGGCGCATGCGGTTCCCATCTGAACCGTGAACTCGCGAGCCGATACCTCCAGCCGCTGATGGGGAAAGGCGCCGATGGTGGTGTGGCAGAGCACGCAGGGAATCTCGAGTTGCCCATGGACCGACGCGTCGTAGGCAGCGCTCGGTACCGCCACGTCGAGGATGTCGCCTGAGGGAAGGGTGACGGGCTTGGAGTCGGCGTCGTGACACGAGTAGCAGTAGGAGTTGTCGAACCGATCCACCGCTTGGGCCGGCTGGCCCTGGGCGACGAGGAGCAGTCCGGCGAACAGCCCGGCTGTCACAACACGGCATAGGACACGACCCACGGCGCCATTGTGGTTGCCCGTAGACGCCGATGCGGGACAGAGCGGCCCATTTGTCAGGGCCATTAGTCCCTTTTTCGGCTGATCGATTCGTGGAAGTTATGTCACACTTCGGAAAGAATCATCGAAGCCTTAGAAGGCAACGATGCACCGGCACGCCGTCTGCGGAAGGCACCCTGGCGGTCGGAGAGCCGCTGAACGTGGGCTGCCCTGCCCATGTACAGAAACCCCCGTCTGCACGAGGGTTTCTGTGGGTGGAGGTGACGGGATTTGAACCCGTGGCCTCTTCCGTGCGAGGGAAGCGCTCTGCCGGACTGAGCTACACCCCCAAGGGCGGCGGTGATTGTAGTCGGGTCTCAGCGACCCGCCAGGTCGGAGCGCAGACGCTCCTGAACGATGGTGGTGGTCAGATCGGCTCGGCTGCGTTCCACGAGCGCCCGGGCGACGTCGGTGACCCGGCGCAACCCGCCCGTCATCCCGTCGGGATAGTCGAGCCCGGCAAGGAGGTCGACAATGGCGTCCATCACCTCGAGTGTCGCCTCACCCGCTTCCAAGTCGCCATGCCTCAGCAGATCGAGTAGCCGGCGGCGGAGCTCCCCCACCGTCTCACCCAAGCCCTTCAGGTATGGGCCCACTTCGATACCGAGGTCCTGCGGCATCGGCACCGGCAAACCAGACCCGAGAGCGTGCGTCAGTCTGGCCTCGGCATACTCCTTCGCCGCGTCGGCGATGAACCCGGCGTGCAGTACATCGGGGTGATCGGCCAAAGCCTCGGTGGCTTCTTTCAGCAGAGCACCCGCCTGGGCCATCAACTCTGCCGCCTTCTCCTGCTCGCCCCTGTGGAGCGACCGGATCGCGTTGGCTGACGCCCGAATCACCTGCCGGCTCAGCTTCAAGCCTTTTTCGCGGGCAAGGAACTTGGCGTCGAACTCTGCTCTGGCGATATCGTCGATGGCGTCGAAGTCGACCATCAGGAAGAGGCGACGATACGAACCTGCGGATCCGCCGGCTCGTCCTCACGCACATCGACGACGAATTCGGCGGCACGTCGCTGGCGAAGCTGGATGAGCATCGACACGAACCAGGCGAGCACCGCGTCGACGGCCAAATGTACTCCGAGCAGCACCGTGGAGTGTCGAGCGATGGCAACGACGAGCGTGACGACCGCCAGTCCGATCAGCGCGAAGAGCGCCCTGCGCCTCCGCACCATCACCCGCTGTCTCGTCAACATGGGTTCGATGGAGGTACCGCCACCCACCGTGTTCAAACGAGCGGCGAGTCGCTCGAACTCACGGGCCGAATCGACCGGGCTGGACCGACGGAACGAGAACACAGACGGCAGCAGGAACGCCGCCCAGGCGCCAGCGATCCCAAAGATGATCAGAATGATCGCCGCTTCTTTCACTACGCTCCTCCGCCGATCGAAGCATAGGTCACCAGGCTCACCACCGCCAAGTTTTCGCGACGTTCAGTGGCCGGCATTCTCCCCCCCTATCAGCGCCAAAGCGTGAGGCAACGCGGGCCCAATCACCTCGAGGGACTCCCGGACGCCTTTGACCGACCCGGGAAGGTTGACGATGAGACACGACCCGGCGATCCCGGCGATGCCCCGAGACAGCATCCCGTACGGGTTCCTGCCGAACGTCGCCGCCCGCATGGCCTCGGCCAGGCCAGGCGCCTCCCGTTCGATGACCAACCTCGTCGCCTCCGGAGTGAGATCCCGCGGCGAGAACCCGGTGCCGCCGGTGGTGACGATCAGTCGGTACCTCTCCAGGTTGCGTTCCAACACGCCCCGGACCGGTTCGACTCCGTCTTCGACCACGACGAGATCGACCTCCAGGCCGAGCGCCTCCAACGCGGCGACGGCCGCCGGACCGGACAGGTCCTCGGCCTCACCGCGGCTGACCCGGTCGCTGACGGTGACGACGAGCGCCTTCACCGGTTCCACTCCCCGGACCGGCCACCAGACTTGTGCAGCAGCCGCACCGGTCCGATCTCCACGCCCCGTTCGGTCCCTTTCACCATGTCGTAGATGGTCAGGGCCGCCACCGAGGCGGCGGTCATTGCCTCCATCTCGACCCCGGTTCGGTCACGGGTCTCGACGGCGGCTTCGATCCTGGCGCCCTCATCGACCTGTTCGATTTCGACCCGTGCCGCCGTGATCGCCAACGGGTGACAGAGCGGAATCAAGTCGGCCGTACGTTTCGCCGCCATGATTCCCGCAACCCTGGCCACGGCGAGCGCATCCCCCTTCTCGAGATCTCCGCCGAACAGCAGATCGCGGGTCCCCGATGACATCGACACGACCGCTTCTGCAACAGCGACACGGATAGTCTCCGGTTTGCCACCCACGTCCACCATGTGGACCTGCCCCTGCTCGTCGAGATGAGAGAACTCGCTGTTCATCGGGACCCTTCGCATCGGAACAACTCCAGCATCACCGGGTCGCCAGGCTCGACCACACCGGTGCCGACCGGCACGATCGCCAACGCGTCGGCGTGTGCCAGTGCCGACAACACGTTGGACGACTGTCCGCCGGACCGCACCGCGACGGTCAGTCCGTCTTCCATCCGGGTCTGCACCCGCAGGAACACATCTTTGGCCGGGTTGGTCTTCACGCGTTCTCCCATCACCGCCCACGTCCGTGGCCGAAACACCGTCCGGGCCCCCATCATCTGCAGCAACGCCGGGCGAACGAACTGTTCGAAGGACACCACCGAGGATACGGGATTGCCGGGCAGCCCAAACAGAGGGGTGTCACCGATGCGTCCGAACGCAAATGGTTTCCCCGGCTGCATTGCCACCTTCCAGAATGCGATCTCCCCGAGGTCGGCGAGTACCTGCTTGACGTAGTCGAACACCCCCATCGACACGCCGCCAGAGGTCACCACCACGTCGGCCCGCATCGCCAGTTCCAGCAGCGTCGCCCGCAGAGCGTCTTCGTCGTCGCCGACGATGCCCCCATCGATCGTGTCGACGCCCAGGTCGCCCAGCAGTCCGATGAGGCTCGCACGGTTCGCATCACGGATCTTGCCTGGCGGCGGCACCGGCGAGTTCGGCGGCAACAGCTCATCGCCTGTCGAAACCACCGCGACGACCGGCCGTGTCGACACGTACGGTTCGACGACACCCAACGACGCCAGCACCCCGAGATGCACGGCGCTCAACCGTTCGCCGGCTTCGAATACGAGATCCCCTGCCCGCATGTCGCCACCGGCCGGGCGGACGTTGGCACCCACCTGCCGGGTCTCCCCGATCGTCACCCGGTCACCGTCGCGGGAGGTCACCTCCACTTCGACCACGGTGTCGGCGCCGGCGGGCATTGGGGCGCCGGTCATGATCTCGACCGCCGTGCCCGGCTCGACGATCACCTGCGACACCGACCCGGCCGCCAGTTCGTCGACGACCCGGAGCGTGGCCGGGACCGTCGTGATGTCGTCGGCCCTGACCGCGTAGCCGTCCATCGCCGAGTTCGGAAACGGGGGAACGTCATGGGGAGCGACGACAGGTTCGGCCAGCACCAGACCTTTGGCGAGGTCCAGCGGCACATGGACGGCGGGCAGCCGCGGCATCGCCGCCAACACATCCTGCTGGGCTTCTACCCGGGGCTTCATGGGCACCACTCCTCGGCAAGGAACGCCCGGTACCGTTCTCCGAACCTCGGATCGGCGGCCGCTAGCACGGTGGTCGCCTCGACCAGCCCCAGCGGGTTGCCGATGTCGAGCAAGTCGGTGTCCGCCACATAGCCGGCGCATCGTCCCGACCGGCCCAACAGGTCGATGGCGTCGGTGAGCTGGACCTCGCCGCCGACACCAGGGGGAAGATCCTCCAGCACGTCGAACACCTCCGGTGTGAACAGGTAGCGTCCGATGAGGCCAAGCCGGGAGGGAGCCGCCTCGACACCCGGCTTCTCGACGGCGCCCGCGACAGGGACGACAGGTCCGTCGGGTTCGCCTCCTGGCACGATGACCCCGTACCTGGACAGGAACTCGTCGGTGAGCGTCCGCAGGCAGACGAGCGACAGGCCGTCGAACGCCGCCGCCATCCTGTCGAGCACATCACCACCCGGTCGCGGGATGTTGTCGGCCAGCAGGCACAGAAACGGTCTGCCGTCGACGGCCTCCCGGGCGGTGAGCACCGCGTCGCCGAGGCCTCGTGCCTCCTCCTGGACGACCGGGATCACCTCGACGTGCTCGAGGCCGGGTAGCGGCCCCTCTTCGGTGAAGTGGCGCACCACGAGCTCGCCGACGCCCGGGTCGACGATGACGATCACCTCGGTTGCCCCTGCCCGAGCAGCTTCTTCGACCCCGTATTGGATCGCCGGCCGGTCGACGACCGGCACCAGCGCTTTCGGCACCACCCGGGTAGCCGGTCGCAGACGGGTCCCTTTGCCGGCCGCGGGGATGACGGCGACCTCGATCACTCCCGCACCTTTCGCTCCCGACCTGCCACGAGACGGGCGATGTTGCCACGATGGCGGAACAGCACCAGCAGCCCGGCGGCAAGGATCCACACGAACACCCAGCCGCGGGCCCCAGCCAGCCACACCACAGGAAGCCCGACGACCGTGGCAGTGATCGTCGCCAGAGAAGCCACCTTCGTCGTGACGATGATCGCCGAAAACACGACGAGGAACAGCAGGGCAACGAGCGGATAGAGCCCGAGCACCATCCCGCCGAAGGCAGCTCCGCCTTTGCCGCCGCGGAACTTGAAGAACACCGGATAGCAGTGGCCAACAACGGCGGCGAAGCCGGCCAGCGCTCCCACCGCCGGCCCACCTGCCGCGGAGCCGATCAGGGTGGCAGCCAGCCCTTTGGCCACGTCGAAGAGGAATACGATCGCTCCGGCCTTCGTTCCCAGTACTCGAAATACATTGGAGGCGCCAGGGTTGCCACTGCCTTCCCGGCGGATGTCGACGCCCTGTGCCCGGGCTACCAGGACGGCAGACTCGAGGCCGCCGATGAAATAGCCGGCGATCACGGCAAGAGCGGCACCCACGGTGAGATCCATGGAGGTCGAGTCTAGAAGTGATGACAGACGGAGCGTTCAGCCGAACCCGCCTATGGACTCCACGCCCCGAAACCCGGCACGGTTGATATGATGACGCTTCCGGAGGAAATCTCATGCCCACGTACGAATACGAATGTAAGAAATGCGGCGCGCGCTTCGAAGCGGTGCAGTCGTTCAAGGACAAGCCATTGAGACGCCA
>JANTGE010000103.1 GCA_024763085.1 Acidimicrobiia bacterium | reverse complement strand
ATGGCGATCACGTCGGTGAGGTAGTACTCGCCCTGAATGTTATTGGGTCTGATGCGGGGCAACGCATCGGCAAGCAGCGGCGCCGAAAAACAGTAGACGCCGCCGTTGACCTCCTGGATCCGTCGCTGCGACGGGCTGGCGTCGGCGTGCTCGACGATCCCCACCACCCTGTCCCAGCCGTCACGCAGAATACGTCCGTAGCCCGTAGGGTCGTCGACTTCGGCGGTGAGCATCGACACCGCCGACCCGGTCCTGCGGTGCATCTCGGCCAGTTCTTTCAACGTGTCGGGAATGAGGAGCGGCGTGTCGCCCGGAGCGACGAGCACCGTGTCGTCCTCCGACAGCTCCATGGCGTCGAGCGCGATACCCGTGGCGTGCCCTGTGCCGAGCTGCTCTTCCTGATACGCCACGGCGATGCCGGGGGGCAAGATTTCGCGTACCTGATCCCCGCCCCTCCCCACGACGGCGACGGTCTCGTCGGGTTCCAACGACCCGACGGCTCCGAGCACCCAGCCGACCATCGGCCGACCGGCGACCCGGTGCAACACCTTGGGAAGGTCCGACTTCATCCGGGTTCCCGCCCCTGCGGCGAGTACCACTGCTTTCACACCCATGAACTACTCCTTACACGGTGCGCTGGGGGGAGAGGACTCGAACCCCTACTAACGGGACCAAAACCCGCTGTGCTGCCATTACACCACCCCCCAAGAGGGCGGTCGGGAGTCTACCCGTCGATCGGCGAGGCCTCGACGACGGCCTGACGGACGAGCGGCACACCGGCACGGGCGCGAGCTTCGGCCGGCGCTTCGGCTGCGACCGCCGCTGCCTCGTCCGCGTCGAGACAGTAGGCAAACAGCGATGGCCCGCTGCCCGACATCATGACCGGCCGATCCCACAGCGCCTCGAGCTCCCCTATCCATTCGGTCAGCATGGGTTCCAGATCGATGGCTGCAGGCTCCAGATCGTTGCGGAGTGGACCGTACGGCCGCAGAGCCGGCGGCAGGCTCCCACTCGGGATGTCCCGTCCGGACGGCCCGTCCAGCCGATCCCACCGTTGGTAGACCGCCGGTGTCGACAAGGTGAACGGAGGCACGACGACCGCGACGGCGAAGCCCCCAACGGCAGGCAGCGGTGCGACCTGTTCGCCGCGTCCTTCCATCAACGCGAAGCCGCCGGACAGAAGATAGGGCACATCGGCTCCGATCCCGCCTGCCAGCCGTCGAGCAAGCGTCTCCGGAGCTCCGACGATCCGGCAGGCGGCGACGAGGGCCGCGGCGGCATCGGCGCTGCCTCCGCCGAGCCCCGCTGCGATCGGAATCAGCTTCTCGAGTCGGATGTCGAACGGTCGACGGTCGCCGGTTGCCGCGCGCACCGCTTGGACGGCGTCCCACACCAGGTTGTCGCCTTCGATCCTGGGTCCATCCACCACGAGGCGATCTTCGTCGGCCGCCTCGACCTCCAGCCGATCGCGCCACCCGATCGTGTGAACGAGCGATCGGATGCGGTGGTAGCCGTCGCCGTCGGTTCCGACGACTTCGAGGCCGAGGTTGACCTTGGCGGCAGCGAGGAGACGCTCAACCATCGGCCACCTCGGCGAGTTTCAAGAAGTCGTCCGTCGTGAGTCGTTCGGGACGTGCCGACGGATCGAGCCCGGCGGCCTCGACGAGTCCCTTGCCGAGGCTCGCTCTCAGCATTTTGCGCCGATTGCCGAAAGCGGTGCGAGCCAGTGCGGCGGCGCGTCGCGCCAGGTCGATGTCCACGCCTGGACGCCGGTCGAGCACCACGACAGCCGACTCGACTTGTGGTGGCGGGACGAACACCTGCGGGGGCACCGTGAACATCCGCCGCACATCGGCGAAGAGCCCGGCGACGACGCTGGGCACCCCATAGGTCTTCGATCCGGGAGCGGCGGCAAGTCGATCGGCGACCTCGAGTTGCACCATCACCACGAACCGACGAATCGAAGGCGCGTCGCTGAGAAGCTGCAGCAGCAGCGGTGTACCGACGTTGTACGGCAGGTTGGAAACGAACGTCCACTCTCCGGCAGGCAGGTCGGCAGGGAGAGCGTCGAGTGCGTCTGCGAATCGCAGATCGGCACGATCCCCGACGGTCGTGTGGAGGATCGGTTCGAACCGGCGGTCGACCTCGTAGGCGACGACCCGGCAGCCGGCGTCGGCGAGCGCTGCAGTGAGCACACCGGTGCCGGCGCCCACTTCCACGACCTGGTCTCCGGGCCCGACCCCGGCCACCCGCACCACCTTGTCGACGATGTTCGGGTCGGCAAGGAAATGCTGCCCGAGGTGTTTGCGGGTGTGGAGACCGTGGCTGCGCAGCAGAGCTGTGATCGAGGACGGTGTCTGACTCATGGCCGATAGATCCGGGTGGCGTTCTCCGACGTCACCGCTGCTACCGCCTCGACCGGCAGCCCCCACACATCGGCGAGGGCGCTTCCGACAATCGCCACCCGCGCCGGTTCGTTGGGTTCCCCCCGATACGGAGGCGGCGACAGATAGGGCGTGTCGGTTTCGACGGTGGCCAACTCGGGCGGCACGATCCGTGCAGCCCGACGAACCGTATCGCCGGTTTCGAAGGCAACGGGGCCGGCAAACGAGAACGCGGCAACACCGAGCGCCAGGAAACGTTTCGTCCATCGGGGACCGCCAGTCCAACAGTGCAGCACCACCCGATCGGCGGTATCGGTCTCATCGATGATCTCGTAGAGATCGGCGAACGCGTCCCGACAGTGCACCACGGCAGGAAGGTCCAGATCTGCCGCGAGTCGCAGCTGATCGGCAAAGGCCCTCCTTTGGTCTTCTCTCGGCGACAAGTCCCGGTAATAGTCGAGTCCGATCTCTCCGATGGCGGCCCCGAGCGGAGCGAGCGCAGCGAGGTCGTCCCGTTCAGCCGTCCACGACGACGCGTCGTGGGGATGCAGCCCGGTGGTGGCAACGACCCGATCGGACGTTTCGGCCAGGGCGAGGGCTTGCCGCGACGTCGCCAGATCGATGCCCGGTACGACGACCCAGTCGACGTCGGGAGCACGACGAAGCAGCTCGTCGGCGGGCTCGCCGGCAAGCTGAAGATGGCAGTGGGCATCGACCCAGGTCACGGGCCGCAGCGTAGTGCCGGTTCCCGGAGAACAGGCAGGTGCCTCGGCAACCTGCCCGGTCAGGTAGGATGTGGTGACACCGATCCGGGACCCGGTGTGCAACCGATTCTGGAGGTAATGCATGGACGCCGGTATCGCCCGGAAGATCGACGACCTGGGGCGGGTAGTGATTCCCGCCGAGATGCGGAGACTGTTCCACATCAACGAGGGCGACACGCTGCTGATCGGCGTGGAAGACGACGCCATCATCGTTCGTAAGCTCGAGGCAACCTGCACGTTCTGCGGCTCAACCGAAGACGTGACCTCGTTCAAGGGCAAGGGCATCTGCGCCACCTGCCGGAGCGAGCTGAGTTGAGTGATCGGCTCGGGCTCCAGCCCGGGCCCTTCTCGTTCGGTCGTTCTGCAGACCGGCGTGTCAGTCTTGGGTGCGCCGACGGAGGACGGCCTCGTAGAGCTGGTTTCTCGATACGCCCGTCGCCGCGGCGATCTCTTTGACGACGTCGGAGACCGGTTCGCCCTGGTCGACGCGCCGCAGCGCCTCATCGACCAACCGGTCGAGGTCGATCGTGCCTGGAGCCTGCCCTTCGACGACGATGGTGAACTCACCCTTCGCCTCCTGACCGAATCGTGCCTCGGCTTCGGCGAGGGTGCCCCACCAGATCTCTTCGTGAAGTTTGGTGAGCTCCCTGGCGACGCACACAGCTCGGTCCGGGCCGAGTGCCGATGCCAGATCGGCCAGTTCGGCTCCGGCCCGGTGTGGTGACAGGAACATCACGATCGTCCGCTCTTCGGCAGCAAGGGTGCGCAGCCGGGCGGCACGCCCACGGCGTGGCAGGAATCCTTCGAAGACGAACCGCTCGCTGGGGAGCCCCGAGACGGCGACCGCAGCGGTTACGGCGCTCGGTCCTGGCACGACCGTGACGTCGGCGCCGGCGTCACGGGCGGCCCTTACGGCGCTGACACCCGGGTCGCTGACCGCAGGCATGCCGGCATCGGTGACGAGGGCCACCGTTGCTCCCTGCTCGAGGGCCTGGCGCAGTTCGACGGCACGCTCAGCCTCGTTGCCGGCGAAGTAGGAACGCAGAGGCCGGCGTATGCCGAAGTGGTCGAGCAGGACCCGAGAACGCCGGGTGTCTTCGGCATAGACGGTGTCTGCTCCCTCCAACGCCTCTTTCAGGCGAGGTGAGGCATCGCCCAGGTTGCCGATCGGCGTACCACAGAGCACAAGCCGGCCGGGCATCAGAAGTCCGGGAACGCGTCCCTGAGCAACGCGCCGGCACCGGCATCATCCGCGGCTACGAACAGCACTTGGTCGTGGGATCGGGCCACGAACGCGAACGCGTCGCCGGTGAAGACCGTTCCCAGACCGTCGGCCTGCTGGTCGGTCACCGCCATGGCCGCCGGAACGTAGGCTTCGAGCGCGTCGGCCATCTCGGCGGCGTCTTCGGCGCTGTCACCCTGATAGAGCAGGACGAACGCCACTCGGGCACCGTCCCAGTACAGGTGATACCGGTCGCCACCCCATCCTGTCGCCGCTGCGGTGGCAACGTTCGAACCGAGCACCTGCTCGAGCATCACCTGAAAGAGCAACTCGCCCCAGGTGGACGATTCGGCCACGTTGTAGCCGTCGAGCGTGACGTCGAGGAGGTCGACCTCGATGGGGGTTTCCCGTGCGGCGAACTTGTCGAAGTGCATGACCTGTTCGGTGGAGACAGGCGGGTCGGTGTACAGCCCGTTGATCGGCTCGTAGCGGGTGCCGTCGTTCCAGAGGTTGTTGAGCAGGTTGTAGCCGGCGTTGTACGGGAATACGAGCAGGTCCTGAATGAAGCGGGGGGCACGGTCGAACACGGCCGTGTCCTGACCAAGTGATTCGTTGACGATCTCGAGCTGCTGGTCCCTCGGCAGAGAAGTGACATAGTGGATCTCGGTGAGGGTCGCGTCGCCTTCGGTGACCGCTTGAAGTGCGCCAAGCTGATCGTAGCGCTGCTCCTGGTCGAGCTGGTCGGAGAGGTCGGCGAACCCGAAGTGTTGGTCGGTGAGGGCGTGGGTCAGTTCGTGGACAAGGGTGACCTTTTGCGCCGGGGTGAGCTCGTCGGAGGCGGCGGGGACCACAAGCTCTTTCGTCTCCCCGTCGTAGAAACCGAGTACCTGTTCGCCGTAGAGATCCTGGTAGAGGGCCAACAGGTCGGTGTCGGGAGGAATGAGCCCAAGCAGCACCTCGAGGGCGGCGTCCCGGCGGAGTTCCTCCGGGTCGACTTCCTCGGCGATCAGCTGACGCACCCGGGCTTCCAGCTCACCGTCGTCGACGAGGGTGACCGTGGGATGCTCGAGGAACGGCAGTTCCCGAATCTGTTCGGTCGCGCCGATGAGATCGTCGATCTGCTCGAGGAGCCGGGCGTCCCGTGCCTCCTCGGCCGACGTGGTCGAGGTCGACGGCGTCGTCGTGGTGGTGGTCGTGGCGGCAGATGTCGCCGTTGTCGTCGGGGATGGTGCAGGCGCGACGGTGCAGGAGGCAGCCAGCAGGGCCCCGGCGACGAAGACGGCGAATCGTGACATCCACGGCAGGTTAGACGAGTGCCGGGTCTCCGCCATCGGAGACCCGGCACACTGCTCAGACCTGCGGCAGGTCCTGCATCGCCTGTTCGATGGCCTCCTCCGGGTACTCGTAGTCCTGGAGATTGCCGTGCAGGTAGGCGTCGTACGCAGCCAGGTCGAAGTGACCATGGCCTGACAGGTTGAAGGCGATGACCTTCTCCTCACCTGCCTCTTTCGCTTTGAGCGCCTCGTCGATGGCGACCCGTACCGCGTGGGCCGACTCCGGAGCCGGAATGATCCCTTCGGTTCGAGCAAACTGCAGCCCGGCTTCGAACGTGGCGGTCTGATGCACCGCAACGGCCTCGATATCCCCATGGTCGTACAGCGCCGAGATGTGCGGTGCCATCCCGTGGTACCGCAGGCCGCCGGCGTGGATGCCTGCGGGTACGAACGAATGCCCCAACGTATGCATCTTGACGATGGGGGCCATGCCTGCCGTGTCGCCGTAGTCGAAGGTGTATTCGCCTTTGGTGAGCGTCGGACATGCCGCCGGTTCGACCGCCACCACCCGGGTGCCGGCTCCTTCGGTGAAGTTCCGATGCAGGAACGGGAAGGCGAAGCCGCCGAAGTTCGATCCGCCACCAACACATCCGATCACGACGTCGGGGTACTCCCCCGCCATTTCGAACTGTTGGATCGCCTCGAGACCGATGACGGTCTGATGCATCAGCACCGGACCAAGCACCGAACCCAGGGAGTACTTCATCCTCCCGCCCGACGCCACTGCCGCCTCAACCGCTTCCGAGATGGCGATGCCAAGCGACCCCGGGCTTTCGGGATTCTCGGCAAGCACCTTCCGCCCGAACTCGGTCTTTTCCGACGGACTGGGGGTCACCGACGAGCCATACGTCTCCATGAGGATGCGCCGGTATGGCTTCTGCTCATACGACACCTTGACCATGTAGACCTCACAGTCGAGGCCGAACAGGTCGCAGGCCATCGCGAGGGCGCTGCCCCACTGGCCTGCGCCGGTCTCGGTGGTGAACCCGGCGGTCCCTTCCTCCTTGGCGTAGAAGGCCTGAGCAACCGCGGTGTTCGGCTTGTGCGAACCGACCGGCGACACCCCCTCATACTTGAAGTAGATGTGGGCCGGGGTGTCGAGCGCGGCTTCGAGTCGGCGAG
>JANTGE010000102.1 GCA_024763085.1 Acidimicrobiia bacterium | reverse complement strand
GCCCGGATGTCCTCCTCGGTGATCGTCGCCGAAGAAGGGGACACCCCGAACAGACGCAGGATGGCCTGGCTCAGCGCGACGAACACGGCGGTGATCGGATCGAGGATCCGGGACAGTCGGTAGATGGTGGGCGCGACGGCGAGGGCGAAGCGGTCGGGCCGACGGGCCGCGAGCGTCTTCGGGGTGATCTCGCCGACGATGAGGATGACGGCGGTGACCACCACCGTGGCCAGCCAGGGTCCCCAGGTTTCACCTACGAGGGCGATGGCGAGCGCCGTGGCCACCGATGCCCCCAGGATATTGACGAAGTTGTTCGCCACCAGGAGAGCGCCGATCGTGTCCTCGAGGTCCTCGAGCAGCGTTTCCAGTCGGCGACCCCGACGGCCCTGCTGGGCGAGCTGGTGGGCACGTTCCCGGGGCACCGCGACGATGGCCGTCTCCGAGCCCGACAGGAACCCTGACGCGCCGATGCACACTGTCAGGACGGCGAGGAGTCCGATCTGGAGTGGCGACATGAGGTCGCTACACGCCCTCCGGTACCGCCACGGCGTCGCGGAACTGCTGCGGAGTGAACGGCTTCACCACCCAGGCGTCCGCGCCGGAACGGCGGGCGATGAAGCGATCTGCTTCCCGGTCGAGCAATAGGACGATCCGCGGGGAGAGGATGTCGCCGACGAGGGCTGCATCGCGTAGTTGGCGGGTGACGGCCATGCCGCCCATTCCGTTCACCTGCAGGTCGACGACGACTACGTCGGGGACGAACTCGATGGCCGTCTCCACCGCCCGGTGCGGGTCGGTCTCCTCGCGCAACACGATGGTCGGGTCGGAGGCTGCCGCAGCGACCTCGTTCCTGACCCAGGGAGCATCGGCGATGAGCATGATGTTCATAGGCGAAACTGTAGTCGACACGGCGATCGCGACGAGATCGCGAAAATGATCCGAACTCCTGGCAGATGATTCCTGGCGTCGTGTGGTGAGTCCTGGTACGTTCCCCGGAGTCGCGAACCGGAGGAGGGGAAGACCGTGCTTGCGCCATCTCGTGATACCTGGCAGCCGCGTGCGCTGTGCCGAGGGAATCACTCCCACTTGTTCTTTCCACCGAGCACCTTCGAACGCAAGGACGAACGGGAGCGACGCGAGATGCGGGCCAAGGCGATCTGCAGGGTCTGTCCGGTACGCGAAGAGTGCCTGGAGACGGCCCTGGCGATCAGAGAGCCGTACGGCATCTGGGGCGGGTTGACCGAGCAAGAACGGCGCGAGTACATCCTGCGGTCCGTCTAGAGCCGACCGTCAACGGACCGTCCGCTGGTCTCCTCGCCGGATCGTCACCCCGGTCCGGTCCAACCATTCGAGCAGCGGCACCGCGTACTTGCGGGAGATGCCGAACCGCTCCCTGAACTCCGACACGGTGAACGGCGCCGCCATCGCCCGCACCCCGGCGATGATCTGTTCGACCTGAGCCGCGGAGTAGACGAAGTCGTCGGAGATCCTGACCAGCCGTCCGGCACGGACCAACGCGTGGATCAGTTCGTCGCTCGCTTCGAGCTCACGAACCCGTGGCACCGTCAACCCGGACGATTCGAGCGCGTCGACGATCCGGGTTGCTGCCTCTTCGTCGACGGCCGTCGAGAACGATGCCAGGGCCAGCACCGCCCCCTGGTCGAGAACGTCGGTGCCACGTGCGATCGCTTCGACGACACCGGCAGGCAGGCTCAGGGTCTCCGCGGCGGTCGCCTTCGGGATGCCATCCCGAAGGGGGAACTGTTCGTGGTAGACGGACACGACGTTCCGGAGACGAGCCTGCAGGTCGGGTATGACCCGGCGGGCCACTGCCACCGTCCCGTCGGTGACCGCATCAGCCGGCGTCCCGCCACGGGTGTGCGCGGCGAGCCTGGCCAGGTCGTCTCGTCCTCGAAGCTCCAGCAGGGCCGTCGCCTGCTCGTCGGGCGAGGCATCGACCACGGAACGCAGCACCTGCCAGGTCTCTTGACGATGCGGCGACGGATCCAAGACGCGGCCGCCACCGACGACGGCGCGCCGCCCCACCTCACGCAGCACGAACCGGTCCCCGACGGCGAAAGGGATGGGCCGATCGAGGCGAAGGATCGCACCTCCGTCACCGAGCGGCTGCAGACGCACCGGATATGCACCCGAACCGACATGCAGGTGGTAGGCCCCCTTGGGGCCGAGCTCGTCCACATATCGGGCGGCGCGCAGATCCACGAGGATTCGGTCGGAAGGCATCCAGGCGTTTGGCAGGCCAAGCATCGACCCTCTGGGTATCTCTCGTTTGTCGAGGCCGACCAGGTTCGCGGCAACCCGGCGATGTGGCTCTACTCGTTGCAGCGACTCTTCGTGCGACTGGAGGCTGCGGACCCGTGCCTCGGTCTCTCCGGGCCACACCATGAGGCGGTCGTCGACAGCTAGCGGCCCGTCGAGCAGCGTCCCCGTCACCACCGTCCCTGACCCGGCGATGGTGAACGCCCGGTCGACCCACATGCGAGGCCGTCCCGGATCGTCAAACGAGGCGGTCGCGGCGGCGACCTGGCGGGTCAGTTCGTCGAGCAGGCGACCGATCCCGAGCCCCTCAGGGGCCGACACCGGGATGATCGGAGCGTCTTCGAGGGAGGTGCCGCGGAGCTGATCGGCGGCATCGAGCATGACGAGTTCCAGGAGGTCGTCGTCGGCCCGGTCGGCTTTGGTGACCGCCACCACCCCGTGGCGGACGTCGAGGAGGTCGAGCACCGCGAGGTGCTCTTCGGACTGGGGCATCCATCCTTCGTCGGCGGCGATGACCAGCAGGGCGACGTCGACGGCTTCGATGCCGGCGAGCATGTTCTTGATGAAGCGCTGATGTCCGGGCACGTCGACGAACGACACGTCGGTGCCGTCGGGCAGCGTCGTCCAGGCGAACCCGAGGTCGATGGTGAGGCCGCGACGCTTCTCTTCCTCCCAGCGGTCCGGGTCCCGGCCGGTCAGCGCCTGGATGAGGGTCGACTTGCCATGGTCGACATGCCCGGCGGTTCCTATGACCGGCATGCGGTACGCAAGGTGTCGGCGACGTAGCCGTCGAGATCTTCCGGAACGGTCCGAAGGTCGACCAGTAGTTTGCCCGCTTCGCGCCGGGTGACGATCGGCGGGTCGGCCGCCAGCAGCTTCGGCCACAACGCTGCGGCACCGGGACGTTCGATCCGAACCAACGGTGACGGGACCTCGGCCCCCGGCACCGAGCCGGCACCCGGTACCGACGCCCCTTCGACGACCACGGCGTCGAGTCCCTCGGCGAGTCGCTCGGCCCGCCCGGCCAGCGTTTCAAACGGCAGGGTCGCCATCTTCCAGAACGGAATGTCGAGGGCCTGGCCGTTTGCATACATCTCGAACGTGGTGGTGACCGCAGCAATGGTGGGTCCGTCGATACGCAACGCCCGGGCGATCGGATGGCGTCGGATCACATCGATGAGGTCTTTGCTGCCGACGATCACGCCGGCTTGCGGCCCGCCGAGCAGCTTGTCGCCGGAGAAGGTGACCAGGTCGGCGCCGGCCTCGAGCGACTGCCGCACGCCAGGTTCGCCCGCGAGCCAACGGGGCGGTGGCCCGTCCAACCACGGGACGTTGGCGTCGAGAAGCCCCGATCCGACGTCGAACACGAACGGCACGTCGAACCGGTGAGCCAGGTCGGCGAGTTCGCCCGGCGACACCTCATCGGTGAACCCGACCACTCGGTAGTTGGACGGATGGACCCGCAGCACGAGTCTGGCGCCTTGTTCCAGCGCCCGTTCATAGTCGGCAAGATGGGTCCGGTTGGTGGTGCCGACCTCCAGCATGTGGGCGCCGGAGGCGGCCATGAGTTCCGGGAGTCGGTACGAGCCGCCGATCTCGATGAGTTCGCCTCGGGAGACGGCCGTAGACCTGCCGGGGGACAGTGCTGCGAGCGTCAACAGCAGCGCCCCGGCGTTGTTGTTGACCACCAGGGCGTCTTCGGCGCCTACGAGGGAGGCGACCAGCCGGCGCACATACCCGGCACGCCCCCCGCGGGTTCCCTCGGCGAGGTCGAATTCGAGGTTGGTGTAGTGGACGGCGGCCTCCGCGGCGGCGTCGGCAGCCGCCTGGGCGAGCGGGGCGCGGCCAAGGTTCGTGTGAAGGAGAACTCCCGTGGCATTGACCACCACCCGGTCCTTGATGGCGGTGAGACGGGCGATCCCGTCGGCGGCCCGGGCGGCGGCGTCGGGTCCGTCGGGATCGGCGCGGGCTTCGTCGATGGCCATTCGGGCGATGTCGACGACGAGCGTTCGGGGTAGGCCGCGATGGTCGAGGGATCGTACGAGAGCATCGACGGATGGCGGCCGGTTGGGCATGGACCCAGGTTACTGCGCCCGCCGGCCGTGAACTCGGAGCCCAAAACCCAGAACTGAGTACTCAGAACTCAGTACTCAGTACTCAGAACTCATCTGCGAGACACCCCCATCGACCTCGGCTTGGCCTCGGCCACTTCATGGCAGGGGAGAAGGATTTCGCTTCTTGGCGTCGATCTTTGGTTGGGGTTGGACGCTGTCCTGTCTCCGAGAAGCGGTCGGGGTCTCCTACAGAAATGCTTCTCCCTCTAGGGGGAAGTGGCGTCGAGCTGATGCTCGACGCCGATGGGGGTAGGGATGTGGGCCTCCACCGGGAGGTGGCTGCGCTCCGGCTGTAACTCGAAACTCAAAACCCGGAACTCGGAACTCGTCTGCGAGACACCCCCATCGACCTCGGCTTCGCCTCGGCCACTTCCCCCTCCGCAGGGGGAAGCATTCGCTCATTGGCGTCGATCTTTGGTCGGGGTTGGACGCTGTCCTGTCTCCGAGAAGCGGTCGGGTCTCCCACGGGAATGCTTCTCCCTCTAGGGGGAAGTGGCGTCGAGCTGATGCTCGACGCCGATGGGGGTAGGGATGTGCGTGCCCAGCAGAAGACGGCTGGTATGACCGGGAACCCGAAACTCGGTACTCGGTACTCGGTACTCGGTACGGGCGAGCGCAGCGAGCCCTAACAGCGAAGCCCGCCACCGCTGATGGCTGATTACCCTTGGTTCATGCCTGTCGTCCCCCACGCCGACCAGCCGATCCGTCCCGCATCGACGGTGTGTGTGCTCCGGCAACGGGACACCCTGCAAGTGCTCATGGTCGAACGGGTCCGTTCGGCCGCCTTCGTTGGTGGCGCCTACGTGTTCCCCGGCGGCGCCGTCGACAAGATCGACCATGGACGAGTCGCCGGCGAACTGTTCGGCACCGACGAGCCGGCACCCTACTGGTCGGCGGCGGTGCGGGAGACGTTCGAAGAGGCAGGCGTGGTCATCCCTGCCGGGTCGGTCGAAAGCCACTTCCCGTCCGGGCTGCGAGGCGGAGCCTATTTGAAAGCGCTTTCGGAGGCAGGCTATCGGTTCGACCCGAGCCGGCTCGTCTACCTGTCGAACTGGGTGACCCCGCGAGGTCAACCTCGCCGGTTCGACACCCGCTTCTTCGTCACCGCGGTGCCACCTGACACCGAAGCCCGACCCGACCTCGCCGAGGTGGTCGACGCCACCTGGGTCACCCCAAAGCAGGCGCTCGACCGGTACCACGAGCGACAGTGGAAGCTGCCACCACCGACCGTGAAGACCCTTCAGTTCCTCGCCGGCTTCGACGAAGCCGAAGCGGTCGTCGCCCACGCCGGATCCCAAACCGAAGTGCCCCGAATCGCTCCCCGCATGCGGTTCCACGACAGCGGCAAGGTCACCATTCTCATGCCGGGGGACCCGGGCTACGACGAGGTCGAGCCGTGAAAGTCGAACGGGTGCTCGCACCCAACCCCGGCCCGTACACCGGTCCCGGCACCAACACCTACCTCGTCGACGAGGCCGGCGACGTGGTCATCGTCGACCCCGGTCCGGACGACGACCGGCATCTCGCCGCCATCGTGGAGGCGCTTGGCGATCGGACCGCCAGGTTCGTCGTCGTGACACACACCCACGAAGACCATGCACCTTTGGCCAACCGGCTCGCCGGCCGGCTTGGAGTCGAGGCGGCGGGCCCCGCTCCAGGTCCCGGATTCAAGCCGGACCGGCTGCTGGCCGATGGCGACGTTGTGGGCATGCTGCGCGCCGTCGCTACGCCGGGCCACAGCCCGGACCACCTCTGCTATCTGGCCGGCAAGGCCCTGTTCACCGGCGACCACATCATGGGCGGGTCATCGGTGATGGTGGAAGACCTGTCCGCCTATCTGGCGTCGCTGCGGAAACTGCAGACGCTGGACCTCGAGGTCCTCTATCCCGGTCACGGACCGGCCGAACACGACCCGCAGGCAGTGATCGCCGGGTATATCGCCCATCGCCTCGAACGGGAACGGCAGATCCTCGACGCCATTCACGCCGGAGCCCACACCGTCGCCGACATCGTGGCCCATGTGTACGCAGACGTCGACCCGACGTTGCATCCGGCCGCGGCCGTGTCCGTCCGGGCGCATCTGCGTAAGCTGATCGACGACGGAGTCATCGACGAGGAACAGATCCGATGAGACGCCTGCTTGCTGCCCTGGTTGTCGTGTCGCTGCTGGCGGCACCCGCCCTGGCGGACGTGACCGACCGGGATCTCGCCGAAGCAGAAGCCCGCCTCGCAGAGTTGCGGAGTCAGGCCGCCGAACTGACCGATCGGTATGAGGCGGCGCAGACGCAAGCGGCGGAACTGGAGGCTCAGCTCGCCGGTCTGGAACAGGCGGTGGGAGACACCCGGCTGGCCCTTGACCTTTCGCGCCGCAAGGTACAGGAGCGGGCCGTCGAGATGTACATGGAGGCGATGTCCACCGACCTGTTTGCGCTCCTCATCCTCGACGCCGGTGTCACCC
>JANTGE010000101.1 GCA_024763085.1 Acidimicrobiia bacterium | reverse complement strand
GAACGGTCGCTGAAGCTGCGGTTCCACACCCAGACGGCCGGCGTATCCCTCACCGCCCAACAGCCAGAAAACAACGTGGTGCGTACCGCCATCGAGGCGCTCGCCGCTGTGATGGGCGGCACCCAGAGCCTCCACACCAACGCCCTCGACGAGGTATATGCGCTGCCGACCGCCAAAGCCGCTGAGATCGCCCTGCGGACCCAGCAGGTCATCGCCGAAGAAACCGGCGTCGCCGACACCATCGACCCGCTCGGCGGCTCCTGGTATGTCGAACAGATGACCGACCGGATGGAAGCCAAGATCGAAGAGATCCTCCAGACGGTGCTGCGGATGGGCAACGGATCGATGCTCGACGGGGTGCTGCGCGGTATCGAAGAGAGCTACTTCCAGTCGGCTTTGGCCGACTCGGCGTACGAGTTCGAAAAGGCGCTCGGTACCGGCGACCGGGTCATCGTCGGCGTCAACAAGTACATCGACGACAACGAAGAACCCATCGAGATTCTCCGCATCTCCGAAGAAGTCGAACGGCGGCAGTGTGAGCGGGTGTCACACCTGCGGGCCGCACGGGATGAAGACGCCGTCGCCGCCGCCCTCACCGCACTCGAAGAAGGCGCCCGGGGCGACGCCAACCTGATGGAGTTGATGGTCGAAGCCGCCCGGGTGCGCGCCACCGAAGGTGAGATTGTGGGAGCATTGAAGAAAGTGTTTGGGACATACCGTGAATCAGCTCGGTTCTAGGACACAGCGGCTGCTGCGACGGTTGGCGGAGACGTTCTTCGCCGGCTGGGTGGCGGTGGCGCCGGCGACGGTGCCGGCCTGGAGGCTGACGGCGATGCCACCGGCCTGGGTGCTGCCGGTGGGCGAGCCGACACGATCGATCGGAGGAAGCCATGACGAGTGACGTCGAAAACCAGGAGGTCGAGGACCTCACCGACGAGTTCGTCGAGCGGTTCAACGCCCGCGACCTCGACGGGGTCGCCGAACTGCTCGCCGATGAAGTGACGTCCGACATGTTCGACGGGGTAGGGGTCGAAGCGGCGCTCGAAGGCCTCAGCGACCTGTGGCTGCGGTATCCGCGGCTGATCGCCTCCCGGGCCGAACGAGGCGACGACCCGGTCGTCGCCATGTGGCTGCCGAACGAAGACGGCAAGTTTCATCTCGTCGGCTACGTCGAGATGACCACCGACGACGACAAGATCGAGCATGTCACCTACGTCGACGACCACGAATCCGACCTGCTCGCCGAGGCGCCCGACGAAAGTGAATTGGCCGAATGGATGGACTGGGCCGAGTGGGACCGCGGTGAAGAGTCGACACAAGAGGACCTGTTCGGCTGATGGCACGCCTTTCCCGCTTCGAAGAGTTCCGGTATGTCGGTACCAGGGACACGATGCGTTTCTACGACTGTGACGACTCCGACCAGTTCTCCGCCCTGCAGTCCCGGGCCGAATCCGATGACCTGCTGAACCGCAAACTGCTGTGCGCCTTCGGTCCCGACGACCCGGCCGAAGCCCGTAACCGAGGGTTCCGACCAGCTGGTCCCCCCAGCGCTCGTTAGGAGGGTCAGCTGCTCGCTGCGGTGGTGGACCAGCACCCCCCTGATCCCGCGCTCCGGCGGTACCTTCCCCCCTTCCGCTCCCTCCGGGAGCTAAGGGGGGCCAGGTGCTCGCTGCGCTCACGAGGGGCGACCAAGAGAAACGCTCTTCACGCGGGGTGAGATTTCCGATACGCTGCGCACAGCGGGTTGGTGGCTGGAGGTCGATATGGGAAGAACGCTCGGCTGGTGGCTGACGATCGGGGTCGTGCTCGGGCTTTTCTTCGCCTTCGTAGCGGCCTGGGTCATGAACCGTCCCTACGACACGTGGCTGCTCTATGGCGTCGGTGGGGGAGCGATCGTCGGCCTGCTGCTGTACGGCTCTAGCCGTTGAACGTCTCCGCCATGATCTCGGCGACCCGCTCATGGCGGAACGTGAAAAAGTGGTCCGACCCGGACAGAACCTCCACCCGCGCACCGATCGAACGTCCGTAGGCCTCGACCTCGGCGACGGTGACGAACTGGTCGCGGTCGCCGATGATGATCGTCCGCTTCGCCGGCTCGAGTGCGGTCGGCAGTTCGAACAGACCGACCGGCGGGGCGATTCCCACCCATCGGGAGGCGTCGCCGGTGCGGGCCTGCCAGCGCAGCGACGTCGCCGCCCCGAACGACCAACCGGACAGATGCACCTGCATCCCTTCGGAGCGGGCGGTGGACATCGCCGCGGCCACGTCGGTGATCTCCGCGTCGCCGCCACCCCAGGTCCCGGTCGACTCGCCGACGCCGCGGAAGTTGAAACGCAGCACCGCGAAGCCGTGGCCGACCAGTTCCTTTGTCACCCGGGTCATCAGTGGGGCGTGCATCGTGCCGCCGTACTGGGGATGCGGATGGCAGAACACCACCGCGGCGTGCGGGGTGTTCGGGAGGTCCCAGCGAGCTTCGAGACGGACCCCGTCTGTGGTGTCGATCGTCAGGTTTGAAGAGGGCAGGTCCACGGCGTTGAACAGTAGCGAGATATCGGCAGCCAGCTGCCAGCTGCCAGCTATCAGCAGCCAGCAGCCAGCCATCGGATCGGCCGCTTCCTGGTGGGAACGCACATCCCTACCCCCATCGGCGTCGAGCACCAGCTCGACGCCACTTCCCCCTGGAGGGAGAAGCATGCCGGTGGGAGACCCCGACCGCCTCTCGGAGACAGGCCGGTGCCCAACCCCAGCACGACCTCGACGCGCATACGCGAATCCTTCCCCCTGCCAAGGGGGAAGTGGCCGAGGCGAAGCCGAGGTCGATGGGGGTGTCTACCAGCGGCCAGCAGCCAGCAGCCAGCAGCCGCCGGCAACCCTCCGGCGGCGCAGGTCGCTCGTGGCGCTAGTGTCGCTTCAGGCAATGTTCCGGGCTTCCGCGGCGCCGCCGAAGCACAGGCGCGGCACTAGTCTCAAGCCCGACCCCAGGAGGCTGTTTCGTGTACGACGTCGTCATCATCGGAGCCGGACCCGGCGGATACGCCGCCGCCCTGTACGCCCACAACTTCGGGCTCAACGTCGCCCTCGTCGAAAAGGACGACAGGGTCGGCGGCACCTGCCTCAACCGCGGTTGCATTCCTGCCAAGCACTGGCTGCACACCGCCGAAGTGTTCACCACCGTCCAGACTGCCGGTACGTTCGGCGTCGAAGCCGGCGAACCATCGCTCAACTGGTCGACGGCCCTCGCCCGCAAAGACGAGATCGTCAACGGACTGACCCGCGGTCTCGCCGGCCTGTTGAAAGCCCGTGGCGCCGAGATCATCAACGGGTTCGGCCGTCTCGACGGCCCCGGCAAGGTCGTCGTCGACACGCCCGACGGGCCCCGCACCCTCGAAGGCCGCACCGTCATCGTCGCCACCGGGTCGGCACCTCGCACCATTCCCGGCTACGAATTCGACGGCCAGACGATCGTGTCATCCCGGGAGGCGCTCGACTGGGAAACCCAGCCGCAGCGGGTGGCGATCATCGGCGCCGGAGCGATCGGCTGCGAGTTCGCGTCGCTGCTCGCCGACGTCGGCTCAGAGGTTTACCTGTTCGAATTGCTCGACCAGATCGTCCCCGGCGCCGACACCGACGCCTCCAAAGAGCTCACCAAGAACCTGAAGCGGCACGGGGTCAAGATCCACACCGCCACCCAGGTCGGCCCACCCCAACGCACCGATGGTGGCGTCGTCGTCCCGTACGGCGACAAGTCCGTCGAGGTCGACGTGGTGCTCGTCGCCGTCGGCCGCAAACCCCTCACCGACGGCATCGGTCTCGAATCCGTCAAAGCCGAAGTGGAACGTGGGTTCGTCCACGTCGATCTGGAGACGATGCAGACGGCCGAGCCGGGCGTCTACGCGGTCGGTGACATCGTCGCCGGTACCCCGCAGCTCGCCCATGCCGGGTTTGCCGAAGCGATAGCCGCGATCACCCACATCGCCACCGGCACTCCGCAGCCGGTCGACTACCGGGCCATCCCGCTGGTCGTGTACACGCACCCGGAAATGGCGTCCGTCGGCTACACCGAGACCCAGGCGAGAGAACGCGGCCTCGACGTCGAAGTGACCACCCACGGGTTCACCGCGGTGAGCCGTGCCAAAATCATCGGACAGAACCGAGGGCTGGTGAAGATCATCGCCGAGAAAGACGGACCGATCGTCGGGGCGTCGATCGTCGGTCCCCAGGCAGGCGAGATGATTCACGAATTGATGTATGCGGTCGGATGGGAGGCGCTGCCGTCGGAGGCGGCGGCGTTCATCCACGCCCACCCGACCTTGTCGGAAGCGGTTGGGGAGACGCTGCTGTCGGCGTCCGGCCGCAGTTTGCACTAACGAAGGAGCGAAGGATGGCGACGACGGTCACGATGCCGCAACTCGGCGAGACGGTCACCGAAGGCACGATCCTGTCCTGGCCGAAGCAGGTCGGCGACACGATCTCCGAAGATGAAGTACTGGTGGAGATCTCTACCGACAAGGTCGACACCGAAGTGCCGTCGCCCGTCGCCGGGGTCATCCTCGACATCCTCGTGCCGGAAGGCGAGACCGTGAAGGTCGGTACCCCGCTGATCGTCATCGGGGAACCCGGCGAGCAGCCTGCAGAAGCGCCGGCAGCCGCCGCACCCGAACCGACCCCGGAGCCGAAACCGCCAGCGGCGCCGGCAGCGCCGGAACCGCCCGCAGCGCCGCCTGCGCCGGAACCCACGCCCGCCCCTGCCGCCCCGGAGCCTCCGGCGGCCCCGCCCGCGCCGGAACCTCCGGCGACCCAGCCGGCCGGCGCGCCGTCTGTGCCCGAAGTGCCGGCGGCGGAAGCACCGCGTCGGTTCTTCTCTCCGGTGGTACGCAAACTCGCCCGGGAACACAACCTCGACCTGTCGAAGATCGAAGGCACCGGGCGCGATGGGCGGGTGACCCGCAACGACGTCCTCGCCTACATCGAAGCCCAGAAGACAGCCCCGGCCGCAGCCGCTGCACCGGCGGCTCCACCGGCTGCGGCTGCTCAAGCCCCTGAGGCGCCGGTAGCCCCTGCTCCGGCGGCGGCCGAACCGGCTCCAGCCCCGGCGTCGTCGGAGCTCCCGCTGCTCCCCGGTGACGAAGTCGTCGACCTCGACCGGCTGCGGGTACGCATCGCCGAGAACCTCGTCCATGCCAAACGCACCACCGCCCACGTGTGGACGTCGGTGGAGGTCGACTACGAGAACGTGCAGCGGGTCCGCCTGGCGAAACGTGCCGAGTTCAAAGAACGGGAAGGGTTCTCCCTCACCTACCTGCCGTTCATCGCCCGGGCCACCATCGACGCCCTCAAAGCGTTCCCGGTGGTCAACTCGTCGTTCTACCTCGAGCAGAAGAAGGCTGTGTTCCATCATGAGGTGAACCTCGGCATCGCCGTCGACGTCGATCAGAAGGGTCTCATCGTCACCAACCTGCGGGACGCCGACGGGCTGCGCCTCGTCGGGATCGCCCGGGCCATCCGTGACCTGGCGACCCGGGCGCGTTCCGGGCAACTGACTCCGGATGACATCTCCGGGTTCACGTTCACGATCACCAACGCCGGTCCGTTCGGGTCGTTCATGTCGGCACCGGTCATTCCGCTGCCGAACGTGGCGATCATGTCGACCGACGCGGTGGTGAAACGGCCGACCGTCATCACCGACGACAAGGGCCAGGATTCGATCGCCATTCACCACATTGGCTATCTCGGTTTGTCGTGGGACCACCGGGCGTTTGACGGTTCCACCGCGGTGCTGTTCCTGCGGCGGGTCAAGGAGAACCTGGAGACGTGGGACTGGAATCAGGAGTTGGCGTGAGCGACCGCCCCGGCGGGCTTCGTCCGCGGTACCTGGTACCAGGTACCAGGTACCAGGATGTTCGCGCCGCCGAATCTCTCCGGGGTGAACGGTGACCACCCTCCGGACCCGCTGGTTGGGACGGCTTCCCTACGCCGAGGCGTGGGACCTGCAACGGGCCATCTGGGAAGGCAAAACCACCGGCAGGACCGACGACGACTACCTGCTGCTCCTCGACCACCCCCACGTGTACACGGTCGGCCGCAACGGTGACCACTCCAATCTGCTCGTCAGCCCGGAACGTCTCGCGCAACTCAACGCCGAAGTGTTCGACATCGACCGGGGCGGCGACATCACCTACCACGGCCCCGGCCAGCTGGTCGGCTACCCAATCCTGCATCTCGCCGGCCCGAAGCAGATCGTGCCGCATGTCCGTCGCATCGAACAGGCCTTGATCGCCACCCTCGCCGACTTCGGTATCGACGCCTGGGCCGAAGACGGCTACACCGGTGTGTGGACCGCCAAAGGCAAAGTCGCCGCCATCGGGGTCCGGGTATCCCAGGAAGTGTCGATGCACGGTTTCGCCCTCAACGTCACCACCGACATGAGCTACTTCGGGCACATCAACCCGTGTGGCATCGGTCGCCCGGTCACGTCGATGGCCGAACTGCTCGACGGTGACATCTCCATCGAAGACGTCGTGCCGAAACTCATCGCCCGCTTCACTGAAACCTTCGGCTATGTCGACATCGACACCCAGTTGGGAGCGTTCACCCGCGGCCAGGGGCGGCCGCGAAGCTTCGAAGTGGACGAGCTGCTGGCATCCGGCACGTTCGCTCCGGACCGCAACGATCTGGTGCCGGTGACGTTGCGAGGTGGCCGGCTGCCCGGCGAACCCGACCGACCCGACTGGATGAAGGTCAAAGCCCGCATGGGCAGCGAATACACCGACCTGAAGAAGCTCATGCGGGGCCTCGAGCTGCACACGGTCTGTGAGGAGGCGGGCTGTCCGAACATCTTCGAGTGTTGGGAGTCGGGGACGTCGACGATCATGATCCT
>JANTGE010000100.1 GCA_024763085.1 Acidimicrobiia bacterium | reverse complement strand
ACGACCAGGACCGGGTCGGTCGCGACCACCGTCAATTCGACGTCCGGCAGGATTCCGAGGTCGGTCATCTTGCGCAGGAACCCGTTGCCTCCTTCGAGCGCCACGACTCGATAATGGTGACCAGGCTGCACGATCGGTGACGACAGGGGAGCGGAGAGGATGTCGCAATCCATGGCGGCGACTTCGTCGGTTCGCAGCGCGACCAGTTCTCCGTGTTCGAGGGCGATCTCGACGGTGCCGCCGAACGGTCCGGTGCGGACAATCTCTAGTTGCATGCCGGGCAGGATGCCCATCTGCGTGAGGCGCTCCGCGACGATGCCTTGGCCTCCGAGGGAACGGATCCTGCAGGTCGTACGCGGCTGTATGAGTTCAGGGCTCATCAGTAGACGGAATGCTAGGGAGGTTGGTCGCGTGCGGGTAATTGACACGACGTCGGCATGATCCCTCCGAACCCTGGGCTCGGGGGATCCACTATGGATCCGTGGAACCCAGGGTTCGGGGGATCCACTATGGATCCGTGCAGCCCAGGGTTCGGGAGGATCTGTTGTCCGACTGGTACCCTGCCGGGCTCGGAGGCAACACATGGCGTCATACGACTTCACCGATATCGAGCACAAGTGGCAGAAGATCTGGGAGGACCAGCGCGTCTTCTATGCCACCGAGGACGATCCTCGCCCCAAGTTCTACAACGTCCAGATGTACCCGTACCCGTCGGGCGACCTCCATATGGGACATCTGCGCAATTACACCTACACCGACCTGCTGACCCGCTATCAGAAGATGCGCGGCTACAACGTGCTGGCCCCGATGGGGTGGGACTCGTTCGGCCTTCCCGCCGAAAACGCCGCGATCCAGACCGGCATCCACCCGAGGGTGTTCACCGAACAGCGGATCGCCAAAATGACCGAACAGCTGAAACGGCTCGGCGCCGTCTACGACTGGAGCCGGGAGGTCGCCGCCCACACCCCCGAGTACTACCGGTGGACCCAGTGGCTATTCCTCCGGTTCTACGAACAAGGCCTCGCCTACAAGAAGAACGCGCCGGTGAACTGGTGTCCCAAAGACCAGACGGTCCTCGCCAACGAACAGGTCGTCAACGGTGCCTGCGAACGCTGCGGCACCCCGGTCGAACGGCGCGACCTCGAGCAATGGTTCTTCAAGATCACCGACTACGCGCAGCGCCTCCTCGACGACCTCGCCACCCTCGACAAGTGGCCCGAACGGGTGCGCATCATGCAGGAGAACTGGATCGGGCGCTCCGAAGGCGCCGAGTTCACCATGCACGTGGCCGACCGCCCCGATCTCCAGTTCACCGTCTACACGACCCGTCCGGACACCATCTTCGGGATGACATTCGTTGTGCTCGCGCCGGAACATCCGCTCGTCGAGACGCTCGTCGAAGGAACCGAATACGACGCTGAGGTGCACGCCTTCATCGATCAGGTGCGCCGAGAGTCGGAAGTCGAACGGCTCTCCACCGAAGGTGACAAGCGGGGCATGTTCATCGGCGCGTACGCCATCAACCCGGCCAACGACGAACCGGTGCCGATCTTCATCGCCGACTACGTGCTCATGTCTTACGGCACCGGAGCGATCATGGCCGTGCCGGCCCATGACACCCGCGACTTCGCTTTCGCGAAACTCCATGGCCTGCCGATCCCGGTGGTGATCGCTCCGCCCGGATGGGACGGATCCGACCTCGACGAGGCCTACACCGGCGACGGGATCATGGTCAACAGCGGCCAGTTCGACGGCCTGCGCGCCCCCGAAGAAGGCGTGCCCGCGGTCACCCGCTGGCTCGAAGAGAGGGGCATCGGAAGAGCTTCGGTGCAGTTCCGGCTCCGTGACTGGCTGATCAGCCGCCAGCGGTACTGGGGCGCCCCGATCCCGATCGTCCACTGTCCGAACTGCGGGGAGGTGGCGGTCCCCGACGATCAGCTTCCTGTCCTGCTGCCCGACATCGAGGACTACGCACCGCAGGGGCGGTCCCCGCTTGCCGCGGTCCCGGAGTTCGTCAACACGACCTGTCCCGAATGCGGCGGCGCCGCCGAACGAGAGACCGACACGATGGACACGTTCGTCGACTCGTCCTGGTATTTCCTGCGCTACACCGATCCGAAGAACGAGCAGCTTCCGTTCGCCCGGGACAAAGTCGACTATTGGATGCCGATCGACCAGTACATCGGCGGCGTCGAACACGCCGTGTTGCACCTGCTCTACGCACGCTTCTTCACCAAGGTGCTCCACGACCTGGACATGCTCGGCTTCCAAGAGCCGTTCACGGCGCTGTTCACCCAAGGAATGTTGACCAAAGACGGCGCCAAGATGTCCAAATCCAAAGGGAACGTCGTGGCCCCCGACCCCTACTACGAACGGTACGGCGCCGACGCCATCCGTCTCTACGAACTGTTCATCGGTCCACCGACCGACGACGCCGTATGGAGCGACCGGGGCGTGGAAGGCACCGCGCGGTTCCTGGACCGGGTGTGGAGACTCGGCACCGAAACCACCGATCCGGTCGACCGGGACGAAGAGCCTCGCGACGTCGAGATCCGCAAAGCTGCCCACCGCACCCTGGCAAAGGTCACCGGCGACATCGACCGGTTCGCCTTCAACACCGCCGTTGCCGCGCTCATGGAGTTCAACAACGCCCTGATGACGTATGTGCGAGAAGGCGCACGCAAGGAGACCTTCACCGACGTATACGACCTCCTGCTGCTGATGCTCGCCCCGATGGCGCCCCACGTCGCCCACGAACTCTGGGAACGGACCGGGCACGAGACGATGCTCGCCACCGAATCATGGCCGTCGTTCGACCCGGCCCTCGTGGTCGAAGACGTCGTCACCATGGTCATCCAGGTCAACGGCAAGGTCCGTGATCGGGTCGAGGTGCCTGCAGACATCGGCGAAGACGAGGCGGTCGAGATGGCCATCGGACGTGACAAGATTCGCAGCTGGACCGAGGGGAAGCAGATCCGCAAAGTGATCGCCAGGCCGCCGAAGCTCATCAACATCGTGGTCGGGTAGCAGGGAGGCTCGGGTAGCCTTCCGAGAGATGTTCGCTTCTATACCGTCTCCGCCGATCAACAAGATCTCGATCGGACCGCTCGACATCCACTTCTACGGGGTATTGATCGGCCTCGGGGTGCTCGTCGCCATCTACATCACCGCCAGGCGCTATCAACGGTTCGGCGGCGACCCTGGCCTCGCCGAACGGGTCGCGGTGTGGGCCGTCGTCGGCGGGCTCATCGGCGCACGGCTCGCCTATGTGTTGCCGCGCTGGACGACAGTGACGGCCGACGGGATCTGGCACGTCTTCGCGATCTGGGAGGGCGGACTCTCGATCTTCGGCGGTTTGACCCTTGGGGCGATTACCGCGTTGGTGCTCATGGTCAAAGAACGAGGCGACTTCGTTGCGTTTGCCGATGCCGCCGCGGTCGGGATCCCGGCGGCGCAGGCGATCGGCCGCTGGGGCAACTACATGAATCAGGAGCTGTTCGGCACGCCATCGAACCTGCCGTGGGCCGTGGAGATCGACCCGATCCATCGCCCACCCCAGTATGCCGACGCATCGACGTTCCACCCGACATTCCTGTACGAATCGCTCTGGAACGCCCTGGTCGTCATTCCGCTGCTGCTGTGGCTCCAGCGTCGCTTCAAGCTGGCGCGAGGCAACATGTTCGTGGCGTACCTCGTCCTCTACAGCATCGGGCGGTTCAGTCTCGAGTTCGTCAGAACCGACCAGGCAACCCACGTGTTCGGGTTCCGGGCGAACCAGCTCGTGTCCGGGATCCTCATCGTGGTCGGCATCGCCTTCTTCGCATGGCGTCAGCGGCAGCTTGCAACCAGCGAAGCCGTCGCCGCCGCGGCCGTCGCCGCACCCGGCAGCTCCGGGTTCCACGACGACACCGAGCACGCCACCACGTCCGAAACGGCCGAGATTGCTGCCAGCGACGAAGCCACCGACTCCAGCGACGGACCGTCCTCCGCCGGATAGTTCACCGCCGGCATGTCGGACGGGCCGACGACATCGACGTCGATGTGGACGTAGACCGGCCGTCCCTTCGGGATCGCCCACACCGCCTCCTCGACCGACACCACGGTGAGTTCGTCCGCCGGCTCTCCCGGATCCAGATCTCGTGCGTCGACCAGGACCACATCGGTCCGGGGGATCGGGCGCAGTCCGGCGGCTTCGACGATCGTCTGCTCGCCCTTGCCGACCAGCATCGCCAGCGGCATGCCTCCGATGAACCCTGACGGGGTCGTCTCCCAGGTGTGGTAGTCGCCGTGGGCGTCGAACCAGACCACTACAGGGTCGATGCCCCGCCGCTGCAATCCTGCCAGCACGCCGATCGTCGCCACACAGTCTCCGGCCCACACCTCAGGGTCGGGAACACTCGCCACGACGGCTCGAAGTTCCCGGTAGAGGACGCCCATACGCACCTGGGGAGGGGCCTGCGGAAGCGGGGGAGCAACCGTGAGGTGTGGATTCGGCACCTCGAAACCGGCCATCGGACTGCCCATGAAGAACGGCACGGCGATGCGGGTCATCGGTCGACCTCCGGGAGGTAGGCCGTCATGGGATCACCACCTCGTCGAGCCCTTCCTCCGCCGGCGGGTACTGCATGCCGAGACCCTCGAGCGTATCGACCAGGATGCGTGAAATCACCAGGTTGCGGTACCACTTGTGGTTGGCGGGGATGATGAACCACGGAGCCCAGTCGGTCGACGTGTTCGACAACGCCGCCTCATACGCGGCCATGTAGTCGTCCCAAAGCGCACGTTCTTTCAGATCGCCGATCGAGAACTTCCAGTGTTTGTCCGGGCGGTCGAGGCGGGCCTGCAGCCGGCGCTTCTGTTCGTCTTTCGAGATGTGCAGGTAGAACTTGACGATTGTTGTGCCCTCATCGGCGAGCAGCTTTTCGAACGCCACGATGTGGTCGTACCGGCGCTGCCACCGGGTCTTGGGAACGAGGTCGTGCACCCGCACGACCAGTACGTCTTCGTAATGACTGCGGTTGAAGATGCCGATCTCGCCGTCGCCGGGGACGTGGGGATGCACCCGCCACAGGTAGTCGTGTGCCAGCTCGCGCTCGGTTGGCCGCTTGAACGACGCCACCTTGACACCTTGCGGGTTGGTCCGGTCGAAGACCTTGCGAATGGTGCCGTCTTTACCCCCGGTGTCCATCGCCTGGAGGACAACGAGCAGGCGATGCCGGTGCTCTGCATAGAGCAGCTCCTGGAGTTCGCGAAGCCTCCGACTGAGCTGCTTCTTCTCCTCGCGGGCCGCCTCTCGGTCCGTGCCGGCGACGTCGTCCGGATCCCACCTCGAAAGGTCGACCCGTGTTCCCGGCTCCACTCGATACTGCACCTTGTCTCCCTTCGACCCTCTTCACGGCATTGCCCCGGCTTGCTACAAGGGCAGGGCATGCAACGTTTGTCTGTATTCGCCTCGGTTGGCCTTGTGCTGCTCGCCGCGGCTGCCGGATGGTGGTTCGGTCAGGACACGCCCGGACCGGAACCTATTCCGGTGATGACCCTACCTGCTGCTCCGGGACGGGAGGCACTTACCGTCTACGTTGCCGGAGCCGTACGATCTCCAGGCCTCGTCGAGGTGCCAGACGGCGCAAGAGTGGCCGACGCCATCGCCGCAGCCGGAGGCGCGTTGCCGACAGCAACGCTCGCAGGAGTGAACCTCGCAGCGCCGCTCGCCGACGGGATGCAGGTGACCGTTCCCGACGAAGCGGTCGAACAGGTCGCGGCGGGTGGAGATGCGAAAGTCCGGGTCAATCAGGCCTCCGTCTCCGACCTCGAGCAGCTGCCTGGTGTCGGCCCGGTGCTCGCAGCCAGGATCGCTGCGTACCGTGACGAGCACGGCCCGTTCGCCACGGTCGAGGACCTGCTCGACGTTCCGGGGATCGGAGAGGGCAAGCTCGACGCTATGCGAGACGCCGTGCAGGTGCCTTGAGCCGGCCAGGCCCTCCAGGCAGAGCGTTGTTGGCCATGGCCTGTCTGACCTGGGCCGGGGCGCTCGCCGGTCGTGCGGCCGGATGGCCTGCGGTCGCGTTCGGCGTCGCAGGGCTGCTGATGGTCGCTTTCGGTCGCCGCGGGCTGCCACTGGTGCTGGCTTCGGCGCTCGTTGCAGGCTCCCTCTCAGGCGTGTGGTCGATGGCTCGCGAAGAGGCCACGCTCAACGCGATCGTCGAAGGCGGGAGCGCCCGAATCGCAGGAGTAGCTGGAGATGACACCCGACCCGGCCGCCACGGCTTCTGGTTCCTGATCACGCCGACTCACCGATTCGAATCCGGATCGTGGCGTCCGTGGGACGGTCCCACACTGTTGGTGGACGACGTCGAGACGGCGGTCCCTGCACGAGCGTCGGTCGAGGTGTCGGGAGTGATTCGGGCCGGAGCCGGCCGGATTCGAGGCGATCCGTACGCTGCCAGAGTCGATGCACGCACCGTGTCGGTCGGCGCGGTGACGAACCCGATCTTCTCGATCGGGAACGCCGTTCGGGCTCGGATCCTGTCGGGCCTCGACCCTGGAGACCCGGCTGCCGGGTTGCTCGCCGGCTTTCTCGTCGGGGACACTCGCAACGTTCCCACCGGGTGGCTCGAATCCCTTCGCCGCTCAGGGTTGACCCACTATGTCGCCGTCTCCGGCTCCAACGTGGCGCTCTTTCTGCTCCTGTGGTGGTTCGTTGTGGGGCCACTCGGTCTCGGCGCCCGACGGCGGGCCGTTGTCGGACTGGTCGGCCTCGTGCTGTTCGCCGTGGTGACCAGATGGGAGCCGTCAGTGCTGCGCGCCTCGGTCATGGCCGGAGTGGTGCTGGTCGCCCGCGCTGCGGGTCTTGGCCTCACCCCGTGGGTCGCGTTGGGAGGGTCGGTGGTGGGCCTGCTGGCCGTGTCGGGTGAACTGGCGGTGGACGTCGGATTTCAGCTGTCGGTCGGGGCAACGGTCGGGGTGATGGCCGGGGCGGGCATGTTCCGGGGCAGATTGCCTTCGTGGCTCGCGACGCCACTGGGCGCCACCACCGCTGCGCAGGTGGCGGTGGCTCCCATTCTGCTGGCCCACTT
>JANTGE010000099.1 GCA_024763085.1 Acidimicrobiia bacterium | reverse complement strand
GAACGGACGAGCTGCGACACGACGACACGCTCGGTGCCGTTGATGATGAAGACACCTTCTTCGGTCATCATCGGGAAGTCGCCGAGGAAGACCTGCTGCTCCTTGATCTCGCCCGTCTTCCGATTGACGAAGCGGGCGGTGACGAACAGCGGTCGGGAGAAGTTCGAGTCGCGTTCCTTGCACTCTTCGACGGTGCGCTGCGCCTCGCCGAACCGGTGGTCGACGAGTTCGAGTGCGAGTTCACCGGTGAAATCTTCGATCGGGGAGATCGCGTTGAGGATCTCCTTCAGGCCCTCATCGAGGAACCATTGGAAGCTTTCTGATTGAACGGCGAGGAGATCGGGGAGCGGAAGAACTTCGGGGATCTTGGCAAAGGACAGGCGAGGGGCAACGCGCGAGGGCAATGATTCCTCCTTGGACCCATAAGAGCGTACGTGCAGACGGCGAAGGGCCAGAGTAGCACAGGGCTACTCAAGCCGCAAGACGAGCGTTTCCGGCACCGCAGAACGGTGTGTTGTCGGATTCAAGATACTCCCGAACCGGGGTGAAGGTCAAGGGTCTGGCGCCTCACGGCGCCAGACCCTGTACTCGGCACTTGGTACTTGGTACCCGGTACCGACGGGAGGGGACGACTCCGTCCCCTCCCGTTTTGCTATTTCAACTCGACGGTGGCGCCGGCGCCTTCGAGTTGTTCCTTGGCCTTCTCGGCCGTCTCTTTGTCGACACCCTCGAGCACCGGGTTCGGGGCATTGTCGACGAGTTCCTTGGCCTCTTTGAGTCCGAGGTTGGTAAGCGCCCGGACTTCTTTGATGACCTGGATCTTCTTGTCGCCCACCGCGGTGAGAACGACGTCGAATTCGTCCTTCTCCTCCTCGGCGGCTGCGGCCTCTCCGCCGGCGGCGGGGGCAGCGGCGATCGCTACCGGAGCGGCGGCGGTCACGTCGAACTTCTCCTCGAATGCGTCGAGGAACTCTTTCAGTTCCAGGACGGTCATCTCTTCGAAGACCGCCAGGAGCTCTTCAGTCGTCATCTTGGCCATTTAGTCCTCCTCGGCTTCCTTGGCCGCAGCCTCGGGAGCGTCTTGGGTTTCGTCGTCGGCCGGTTCGGCCTCAGTGTCTGCTTCGGTGGTCTCGTCGGCGGCTGCTGTTTCGGCAGCAGCTTCCGGGACCTCTTCGGCATCGGCTTCCGGGGCTTCCGGGGCTTCCGGGGCTTCCGGGGCTTCCGGGGCCGCCGGTTCCTCAGACACCTCCGCGGCCTCTTCGGCGGCGGGGGTCTCCTCGGCGGTGGTGTCGGTGGGCTCCTCGGCCGGAGCCACAGGCTCCTCCGTCGGGGCCACAGGCTCCTCTTGCGGAGCCGCGCCATCACCGGCAGTCTCTTTCTTCTCGAGCAGTTGCGAGAACATCGACGCGGCGTTGCGAGGCAGCGCCTGCACCAGCCCGGCGAGCTTCACCAGCGGAGCTTCGAAGGCACCGGCGATCTTCGCCAGCAAGACCTCTCGCGACTCGATGTCGGCGAGGCGGCTCACCTGCTCAGGGGGCAGCAACGCGTTCGCCAGCAACGCCCCTTTGATCACCAGATGTTCGTGCTCCTTGGCGAAATCCCGCAGCGCCTTGGCCACCGGCACCGGATCGGTCTCAGCAAAGGCGAGGGCCGTCGGCCCCGCCAGGAGCTGCTCCAGGTCGGTGAGGCCTTCGGCATCGGCGGCACGGCGCGCCAGGGACATCTTGACGACCTTGTAGACGCCGTCGGCTTCCCGAATCGCCTTGCGCAGCGCCTGCTGCTCGGCCACCGACAGTCCCCGGTATTCGGTGACGAACGTCGCTCGTGCCGAAGCCAGCCGCTCACGGATCTCTTCAACTGCCCGGACCTTCTCAGGTCTCGGCATAGGTTCCTCCTCATTGGTTCCCTCGCCAAAGACGACGGGACCCGATGGGGGAACCTGCGCAGGCCGGGAAATCCCGTTTCAGCCCTTTGGGCACCGGCGGTCTTCGGTCGAGGTATGGAGTTGCGGGCGAGACGATAGCACATTGGCCCGGCTCTCCGGCCGGGCCGTACCCGGTACCCGGGGCTTCGCTGCGCTCGCCCGTACCTTGTATCGAGTATCGAGTACCGCGATGTGGGATCAGAGAAGCGACCCCAGGGCGAGCGTTACGTCCATCTCCGACCAAGCGTCGGGACCCAAGAGCGCAATCCTTCCCCCTGCAAACAGGGAAGTGGCCGAGGCGAAGCCGAGGTCGATGGGCACAGCCAACAACCCCCAGCCAACAGCAGGACGACAGCCACGAGACACGCACACCCCTACCCCGGGGCCTCGTCGCGCTCGTCCTACCCCCTGAGGGGGCGGACCAAAAAGGACACGGGGTCTCCGCACGGAGGTCCGCTGGCCCCATATGGGAGCCTGGGCGACGGCGATGGGCGGCCGTCTGAACCCGAGGCCTCTCAACGGCGGACGCAGGGTAGGGGCTGCGTTCCCGCCGGAGTGACCGCGGTGCCCGTTTTCCACGAACCCCCTCGGGTGGGGGCGGTCCAGTGCACCACCCGCTGAACGGAGACCCCGAAGGTGTCCATGCGTAGTGTCGCACATCACGACGCCCCCTGTCTAGGGGAATTTAGGCGGGGCGGACCCGTGGTCCGCCCCGAGGTACCCAGTACTTGGTACCTATTTCGCCAACGCCACCAGGTCGTCGATCTTGCCGGTGTCGACTTTGATGCCGGGCCCCATGGTCGACGAGATCGTCAGATTCCGGATGTAGCGGCCTTTCGCCGACGCAGGACGCGCCCGCACGATCTCGGCGGTGAGCGCCGCCAGGTTCTCCAACAGCTGCTGCTCCTCGAACGACACTTTGCCGATCGGCGCGTGCACGTTGCCGTAGCGATCGTTGCGGTATTCGATCTTGCCGCCTTTGAACTCCCGGACCGCCTTTTCGACGTCCAGCGTCACGGTGCCGGCCTTCGGGTTCGGCATGAGCCCGCGGGGGCCGAGCACCCGACCGAGTTTGCCGACCTGCGCCATCAGGTCAGGCGTCGCGATGGCGATGTCGAAGTCGAGGGCGCGGCCCTGCTGGATCTCTTCGACGAGCTCTTTGCCGCCGACGATGTCGGCGCCGGCGGCTTCGGCCTCGCGGGCCTTGTCGCCTTCGGCGAACACGGCGACCCGGACCTCTTTGCCGGTGCCGTGCGGCAGCGCGACGGTGCCGCGAACGAGCTGGTCTGCTTTCCGGGGGTCGATCCCGAGCCGGAACGCCGCCTCGACGGTCTCATCGAACTTGGCGGGAGCGAGGCTCTTGACGAGACCGATCGCCTCGTCGGGGGCGTAGGCGGTCTCCGGGTCGAAGCGCTTGAGCGCTTCACGATACTTCTTGCCGTGCTTCGGCATGGTCTACCTCCGTGGTCCAAACGGCCTGCCGCTCTTCGACAAGCCTCCCAACTGTCTCGGTACCGGGTACCAGGTACCAGGTACGGGCTGATTGTGATCAGCCCTCTACGGTGATGCCCATCGACCGGGCCGTTCCTTCGATGATGCGCATGGCACCTTCGATGTCGACGGCGTTGAGGTCGGGCATCTTCGTCTCTGCGATTTCGCGCACCTGATCACGGGTCACCGATCCGACCTTCTCGAGGTGCGGCACCGGCGAACCCTTCTCTACCCGGGCAGCTTGCCGCAGCAGCACCGCCGCGGGGGGCGTCTTGGTGATGAACGTAAAGGTCCGGTCCTCGTAGATGGAGATCTCGACCGGGATGATGGTGCCGGTCTGGCTCTCCGTCGCCGCGTTGTAGGCGCGGACAAAGTCCATGATGTTGACGCCGTGCTGACCGAGCGCAGGACCGACCGGTGGAGCAGGGCTCGCCTGCCCGGCCGGGATCTGCAGCTTCAAGATCGCAGCGAGTTTCTTTCGTGCCATTGTTCCTTCGTCTCGAGTCTCGAGTCCCGAGTCTCGAGTCCCGAGGCTCGGGACCCGTGACCGGTGACGGTCTTATTGTTTCTGGATGTCGCCGAAGCCCAACTCGACCGGGGTGTCCCGACCGAAGATGTTCACCAGGACGGTGACCTTCTGTTGGTCGACGTCCATATCTTCGATGATCCCGTTGAAGTCGGCGAACGGGCCGGCGACGACCCGCACCGTCTCGCCGATCTCCCAAGCCGGCTTGAACCGGGGTGCCTTCTTCTTCTCCTCTGCCTGCTGCACGCCGAGGAAACGCTCGACTTCGCGCCGGGACAGCGGCGTCGGTTTGATGCCCGAGCCGACGAAGCCGGTGACGCCAGGCGTGTTGCGCACCGCATACCACGTGTCGTCGTCCAGATACATGCGTACGAGCAGGTAGCCGGGGAACATCTTCTTCGGTACGGTGACCTTGCGTCCACCTTTGAACTCGACGACGTCCTCCATCGGGATGACCACTTCGAAGATGCGGTCCTCCATATGCATCGACTTGGCGCGGGTCTCCAGGTTGGCCTTCACCTTGTTCTCGTACCCGGAGTACGAGTGGACCACATACCAGTCTCCTGGAAGGTCGTAGGGGCTGACCGGCGCCGGCTCGGCGCTCACCTCGTCGACGGGGAGGTTCTCGTCTGGGTTTGGTGCGGCGGTCATGTCCCTCCAAGGATCACGAGAATGCCCTCTTTGAACACGAAGTCGAGAGCGAAGATGTAGATGGTCAACGCCGTCGAGGTAATGATCGTCACGGCGCTGAACGCGATGAGCTGTTCCCGGGTCGGCCAGGACACCCGCTTCATCTCGGCGCGCACCTCGCGCATGAACCGCTGGAGCCGTTGGAGCAGCGAAAGCTGGTCCTGCGGGCGAGGCTTACGGCGGGGCGTCTGCTTTTTCTTCTGTTGTTTGAGCCGCCGGTCTTCTCGCTCCTGGAGCCGGCGCATTTCTCGGTTCATGTTGTTACCTCTCGGCAGGGGTGGAGGGACTCGAACCCCCAACCTCCGGTTTTGGAGACCGGCGCTCTAACCAACTTCGAGCTACACCCCTAGGGGTCCGGGACGGGGAGGCAGTATACGTCTGCTCGCCGTGGGCGTAAAACCCCGGTCAACCAACCGGCCGGAGCCGGCGTCGTCCCCATACTGCCACAGCGGCGCTGGCAACGAGGACGGCAGCAGCTACGAGCGCCCCTTTGCGTTGGCGTCGCTCCGGCAAACCCAGCGTCGCCATGACCTTCTCGACGAGCCATGGGGGCGCGTCTGCGCCTTCGTCGTGCAGGGATCGCAAAGCCGTCTGCATGCTGCGGTAGGTGGCGGCGTCGGCTTGACAGACGAGACATTGCCCGAGATGGGCTTCGTCTCGACGAGACAGCGACCGTCCGCCGAACACATGCGCGGGCAATACGAGCCGCACCTTGCGACAACGGAGCCTGCTCATCGGTGCTCCTTGAGGAGGGTTCGCAGTTTCATGTGGGCTCGGTGTAGCCGGACCTTGGCCGCCGAGACGGAGATCCCGAGGGTGTCGGCGATCTCGCCGTGGGTCCACCCTTCGACGTCTTTGAGGACGACCAGGGTCCGTTGGCCGGCAGGAAGCTGGTCGAGGGCGCGGCGGATACGACCTCTCAGATCGGCGGCTTCCCCGGCCTGCTCCGGCCCGATCGAATCCGCTTCGACGATGTCGCCTATCTCGTCGAGGGACCGGGCCGACCGGCGGGCGGCTTGCCGTTTGCGGGTCCACGCGACGTTCACGGTGATGCGGTAGAGCCAGGTGGAAAACGCCGAGTCGCCCCGGAAGTTCGGCAACGCTTTCCAGGCGCGGACCAGGGCTTCCTGGGCCACATCTGCGGCCAGCTCGCGGTTGCCGGTGAGTCGTATCGCCAACCCGTACACCTCGTGCTGATGACTCCGTACCAGTTCCTCGAAGGCGGCCGTATCACCGCTGCGGGCTGCGGCGACGAGACGGCGGTCTTCGTTTTGTTCGACCTGAGGATCCGCCATCGCGTTACCTCCTCACGTCGATCTGGGCGGTCACGTGCAACCCTGCCGCCGACTCGAGACGCGCGTCGATCCGTACGGGTGGCCCAACGTCGGTCACGGTGCCGGTGATCTTGGCGGCGACGCCCGGACGCAGCGGCTCTCGGTATCGGAACGAGGCAGTCTCCGGTTTCCCGTACCGTTCGGCGGCCTGAAGCAGCCATGCCGACTCGAGCAGTCCGTGCACGATGACGCCTTCGAGTCCTGCGGCGACCGCCGACGCGTGGTCCCAGTGGATCGGGTTCCAGTCGTGGCTGGCGCCGGCATAGCGGATGAGATCGCTGCGAGAGGCCGACTTGCGCAACGGCGGCAGCGTCTCCCCTACGCCGAGCAGAGGGCTCGGTTCGGGGCGGTCGTTGGGACCACGCTCGTCGACCGGTGGCTCTTCCGCCTCGACCGCGGCAGCCGGTGTGCCTCCGGTGAGGAACGTCGACCGTCCGGTCAGCCAGACTGTCCCGTCGGTGTCGGCCACCGTCGAGGTGAACACCACGAACGAGGCGGTGCCACGCGTTCGGACCCGCTCGACGAGACCTTCGACGGTGATCGGGATGCCGGTGCGCAGCGGCTCATGCCAGGTGAAGGCCTGGTCGGCGTGGAGGATCGATCCTGCGGCGTCGCCGAGGTCGGCAAGCAGGTCGGGAGCGACGGCAAACAGCAGTGCACCGGCGAACGACGACGGGGCCGTCCCCGGGGCGGGTGGCCGGTCTCCGGTAGCGGCGGCGTATCCGGCGGCCTGGCCGGCACCGATGACCGTTTTGATCGGTCCGTAACGTCGCCCTTGCATCACTGTCTCCCGACGCGCCGTCGGGGCGGTGGTGGCCGCCCCGACGCTCGATCCCCTTCACTCCGCCCGCAAGCGGGCTTCAAGCTACCACGCTCGTTTCGGCGCTGTCGGCCGGAACGGTGGGTTTGCTAGCGGGTCTCCCGGTGCACCGTGTGTTTCCGGCACCACTGGCAGTATTTCTTCAGTTCGAGCCGGTCCTTGGTGTTCCGCTTGTTCTTGGTTGTCACATAGTTCCGCCGCTTGCACTCCGTGCAGGCAAGTGTGATCGGCGGACGTTTGTCTGATGCCATGGAGTATTCCTATTTGATGATTTTGGTGACGGTGCCGGCACCGACGGTGCGGCCACCTTCCCGAATAGCGAACTTGAGGCCCTCGTCCATCGCGATCGGCGCG
>JANTGE010000098.1 GCA_024763085.1 Acidimicrobiia bacterium | reverse complement strand
GTTCGCCAGTTGCCGGTGGTTCGTGAGGAACTGCCGCCGGGAGCAGAGGACGCGTTGGGCGTGAGCCGGTTTGAGGACCGGCGTGTGGTCGTCGTAGTCGACGATGCGTTCCTGGGCTCGTATGCCGCGCTCGGGTTGCGGGTCCCCGGAGTCGGGGTGTTGGGTCCGTTCTTCATCGACCCGTCGGGCATCGGCGACGCATCAGGTCTGGTGCCCCCCGGCAGGCCGGTGGAGTTGGTGGCCTGGCCGAAGGATGAGACGGCGGATCTTGTCGCGGCGACGGTGTTGACGACGGTGAAACCGGCCGAGTGGAAGTCAGGGTTGGACCTGTGGGTGGACATCACCGGACACGGTTCCGGCGGGTTCGACGTGACGGCGACACCCCTGAAGCCGGACGAGTTGGACCGGAGGCTCAGCGAGGTCATCGCAGAACGCGGCTGAGCGCACAGCCGGACTACCCTGCCGCTCCATGCGGCTCGTCATTGCCCGGTGCAGCGTCGACTACGAAGGACGCCTGACCGCCCACCTTCCCCCAGCAACCAGACTCGTCATGGTCAAAGCCGACGGGTGCGTGGCGGTCCACGCCGACGGTGGCGCCTACAAGCCGCTCAACTGGATGAACGCCCCCAACCATCTCGACATCGGTCCGGACGAGTGGGTGGTCACCAACCCGAAAGGGGAACGGCTCGTCATCACCTTCGACGAGGTGTACTCCGACACGTCGTTCGAGATGGGGGAAGACCCCGGCCTCGAAAAAGACGCCGTTGAGAAACGTCTCCAGGAGCTCATCGCCGAGCGTCCTTGGGTGCTCGAAGAAGGCCTCCAGCTCATCCGCCGCGAGTATCCGACCGACATTGGGCCGGTCGACCTGCTGTGCACCGACACCGAGGGGCGGGCCGTCGCCGTGGAGATCAAACGGCGCGGCGAGATCGACGGGGTCGAACAGCTCACCCGGTATGTGGAGCGGCTCAGCCTCGACCCCCGACTTGGCGAGGTCCGAGGCATGTTCGTCGCCCAGGTGGTCAAGCCGCAGGCGAAGGTGCTCGCCGAGGCACGGGGCATCGACACCGTCGAAGTCGACTACGACGAGCTGCGCGGCCTCGCGTCGGACCGGCCGACGCTGTTCTGATGGACGTCGTCCTCTACCACCCGGAGATTCCGCCGAACACCGGCAACATCATGCGACTGTGCGCCAACACCGGGGTGCGGCTCTGCCTTGTCCGTCCGCTCGGATTCGAGCTCGACGACACCAAGCTGCGGCGCGCCGGCCTCGACTACCGGGAGTTCGCCGACGTAGCGGTGTTCGAATGGCTGGACGAGGCCATCGGCGGAGCGCCTCGGCTGCTGGCGTTCTCCCAGTACGGGAAGCGGTTCCACAGCGACGTCGAGTATCGACCCGACGACGTGCTGCTGTTCGGTCCCGAATCGGTCGGACTCCCCGAAGAGGTGCTGCACGACCCGCGTGTCGCCGAGGTGCTGCGCATCCCGATGCTGCCGGACCGGCGCAGCCTCAACCTGGCCAACGCGGTGTCGATCGTCGTCTACGAGGCCTGGCGGCAGCAGGGGTTCCCCGGGGCGGTCTAGGCGTCGCGGCCGAAGCAGAGCCGGGGTCGATGGGCTTCAGGTTTTGGGTTTTGAGTTCCGGGTTGTGAGTTCTGAGTTGTGGGTTTTGGGTTGCAGGTGGTTGTCCGGCGAAGGGGGCTCAGATGTTGCTGCCCAGCTTCGCGAGTTCCTCCAGCACGATCGCCTCTGCCAACGCGGCTCGTTTCAGCTCGCCGAGGTCGACGCTCTCGTTCGGGGCATGGATGTTGCTCGACGGCTCCTGGACGCCGGTGAGGACGATCACCGCGTCGGGATAGGCCTCCGAGAGTGCCGCGACGAATGGGATCGAGCCACCCACACCCATCTCGACCGGCTGCCGGCCCCACGCCTCCTGCATCGCCTCCCGGTAGAGGTCCGCTACCGGGCCCTCGACCGGAAGCTGAAAGGCGTCGCCCTTGGCGCCCGGCGTCACCGTCGCCTGCGCGCCCCACGGCACGTTGGCTTCGAGGTGGCGCACCAGGGCCTCCATCGCCCGATCCGGGTTGTCGCCGGGAGCCAGGCGGAGGCTCACCTTCGCCCGGGCCACCGGTACCAGCGCGTTGATCGCCTCGGCGACCGGGGGAGCGTCGATGGCCAGCACCGACACCGCCGGCATCGTCCAGAGGCGAGAAGTGAGACTCCCCTCACCAATCAGCTCGAGTCCCTCCACTGCACCCACCTGGGTACGGAACTCCTCTTCGGTGAGGTCCAGCGGGTCGGCGGTGTCCGAAGAAACCAGCCCCGGGACGGCGACCCGGCCACGGTCGTCGTGCAACGTCGCCAGGGCGCGGGCCAGCACGGTGAGCGCGTCCGGAACCGGACCGCCGAACTCGCCCGAGTGCTGGGCGCTCCGCAGCGTGCGAACCTCGATGACACAGTCGACCAGGCCCCGAAGGGACGTCGTCAGCGCCGGAACCCCGACCTTCCAGTTGCCCGAGTCGCCGATCACGATCACGTCGGCGGCCAACAGGTCGTGGAATCGGTCGAGGAACTCCTCGAGATGTGTCGAACCGACCTCTTCCTCACCCTCGATGATGACCTTCACTCCGACCGGTGGTTTGCCGCCATGGGCGAGCATCGCTCCGACGTGCATGAGTACACCGGACTTGTCGTCCGCCGCACCTCTTCCGTAGAGGCGGCCGTTGCTCTCGAACGGCTCGAACGGCGCCGTGGTCCACTGTTCGGCGGGGCCTGGCGGCTGCACGTCGTGGTGGGCATACAGCAGCACCGTCGGGGCACCTTCGGGCGCCGGATAGTGGGCGAACACGGCCGGGTGGGCGCCTTCGGCTTCGAGGAGCCGCACGTCGGGGAAGCCGACGCCGCGGAGCAATCCCGCGACGAACTCGGCCGAGCGGCGCACCTCGGCAGGGTCGTAGCCGGGGGCGCTCACCGAAGGAATCCGCACCAGGTTCTCCAGGCTCGTACGCAGCGTGGCGAAGTTGGCATCGATGGCGGAGCGAAGGTTGTCGTGACTCATAGGACGGAGCGTAGCCCGAAGCAGCCGCCGGCGGTCAGTCTCGGTAGCCTCCACGGCATGCACATTCCTGACTACTCCGGCGGCGGTCTCGTAAACCTCGTCGCCGAACTCGAACACAGGCTGCGCGGCGACGCTCCCTCACCGCGCCTCTACCCGGAGATCGGTCGGCTCATTCCAGAAGCCGACAGCTACGTGTTGGTCCTCTTCGATGGTCTCGGAGATCTCCAACTCGATCATCCCGAGGCCGGACCGTTCAAGCGTGACCGGGTTGCGGCGCTCGACGCCTCGTTCTCGACGCAGACCACGGTCAACACCTCGACGCTGGCCACCGGCCTGCCACCGTCCCGGCACGGACTGATTTCGTGGCTTCTGCGGATCGGCGACACGGTGCTCGACACCATCTACTGGATCGAGGACCGGGAACGGCCCTCGGCCATCGACCCATCGACGTTTCTCCCCGTTCCGAATCTCGCCGAACGTTTGGCTCCCGCCGGTGTCGAGGTGGTTGCCACCGAACCGGCGGCATTCGTCGGCAGTCCCCTCGACCGGGTCCTCTACCGGGGGACGACCGTGGTTGGTGTGGAGGAGGACCGGGAGGCTGTCGATGCAGCGCTGGACGCGGTCTCCCAGCCCGGAAGGCTGGCGCTCGTCTATCTCCCGCACATCGATGCAGCCGCCCACGCGGCCGGCCAGGACTCCGATCTGTACGCAGAGTCGATGCGCCATGTGGTCGAGGTCTGGAAATCGCTCGTCGGTCGCCTCCCCTCTGGGGCCGTCGCTGTCGGCACCGCCGACCACGGCCACATCGACGTCACAGAAGACCACAAGGTGGCCGTCCCGGCGGTCGACGGGCTCATCTACTCCGGGGACAACCGAGTGGTGTACGTCACGGGAGATCCCGACCAGGCGAGAGCGCTGGCAGCCCATCTGCCCGCGCGCTGGATCCCGGTGTCTGCCGAGACACGGATCTGGGGGCCGCCGCCATTCCACTCACAGTTCCTCGACCGCCTTCCCGACGGGTTCCTGGTGGCCGACGCCGGCTACGCCCTGGTGCCACCGGGGACGACCGACACCATGGTGGGACACCACGGAGGGACGACGCCCGCCGAACTCCGGGTGCCACTCCTGGTAGCAGGTACCAGGTACCAGGTACCAGGTACCGGCAACGAAGTTGCCAGGTAGCTTGGGTCCATGCGTCGTTCCATCCTCGGCAGCCGCAGCGTGCTCATCGCGTTGGTGCTCGGCGTTGTCGTGTACTCCGCTGCCGCCGGATTCCTGGCAGAGCGAGCGCACCTGCCCGGCCTCGGCGCCGCCGAGTTCGGCCTGCTTGCCGCTGCGCTCGCGTCGGAGTTGCTTGCGAAGGCAACCTACGCAGGTCTGTTCATGGCGGCGATTTCGGCGAGCGGTCGCCACCTCGGGTTCCCCGACGCGTTGCGAGCCACGTTGGTCGGAGGCGGGGTCGCCCGACTGCTGCCTGCCGGCGGAGCGTTCGTGCCACCGGCGATGGCCTGGACCGTCAACCACAAAGTGCCGGGAACCGCGGGTGCCGCTCTGCGGACGACCGTGTTGACCTATGGAGCTCTGGTGCTCGGGAGCGGAGCGGCGATCCTGTGGGTACGTCCCGACGTGTCGGCGTTCCTCAAGGTGGGCGTCGTCACCATCGGCGTCGCCGGCGTCGCCCTGGGGATCCTGATCCTCGCCGGGCAGCGGTGGATGGCCGCAGTCATCGCGCGGCTGCCGGCCCGTCTGCGCCGCTACCTGGAGCCGACGACGGTGAAGCGGCATGTCATGGCGATCGAAGCGGGCCTGCTCGTGGTACGACTCGCCACCGAGGCGGGCGCGTTGTACCTGACCCTCCACGCCTTCGCCATCGACATCGGTTTCGTGCAGGCGCTCCTCACCTACGGCGTCGCCCACCTCGTCGGTGGTTTGCCAGGAACGCCTGGTGGCATCGGTCTCATCGAAGCCGGCCTGGTCGGCATCCTGGTGCTGTTCGGCGTGCCCGCGGGAACCGCCATCGGACCGGTGCTCGTGTACCGGATCGTCTCGTACTGGATCCCGGCGGCGCTGGGCATCGTGGCCGGAGCCCGGTCGTGGTATGTGCAAGGCCGGGAGGCGGGGTCCGGCTCGGGATCGTAAAGTAGGGGCCACTGGAGGAGGAGAGGTCGAATGGATTTCGCTCTGCCGGCAGAGCACGAGGCATTCCGCAGCGTCGTACGAGAGTTCGCCGAGAAGGAGATCGCTCCGCACGCCGACCAGTGGGATCGGGACCACCACTTCCCGGTCGACGTGGTGCGGAAGATGGCGGACCTCGGGCTGTTTGGGCTCGTGTTCCCGGAGGAGTACGGCGGCGCGGACGCCGATTTCCTCACGCTCTGCATCGCCATCGAAGAGCTCGCCCGGGTCGACCAGTCGATGGCCATCACCCTCGAAGCCGGCGTCGGTCTCGGCGCCAACCCGATCCACCACTTCGGCACCAAAGAGCAGAAGGACCGCTGGCTTCCGGATCTCGTCGCCGGCAGGGCACTCGCCGGGTTCGGCCTGACCGAACCGGACGCCGGTTCGGATGCCGGCGCCACCAAGACCAAGGCGGTGCTGGATGGCGACGAGTGGGTGATCAACGGTTCGAAGGCGTTCATCACCAACTCGGGCACGCCGATCACCTCCCTGGTGACCGTCACCGCCAAGACCGGACCGGACGAGATCAGCGCCATCATCGTGCCGGCCGGCACTCCCGGCTTCATCGTCGAACCGCCCTATCACAAGATGGGGTGGCACGCCTCCGACACCCACGGGCTGACCTTCCAGGATTGCCGGGTGCCGGCCGAGAACCTGCTGGGCGAACGGGGCAACGGGTTCCGCCAGTTTCTCCACATTCTCAACGAAGGCCGGGTGGCGATAGCCGCCATGTCGGTAGGCGTCGCCCAAGGGTGCCTCGACGAGGCAGTCGCCTACGCCAAGGAACGCACTGCTTTCGGTCGGCCGATCGGGGCCAATCAGGCGGTGGCGTTCAAGCTTGCCGACATGCAGGTCGCCGTCGAAGCGGCACGCCTGCTGACCTACAAGGCAGCGTGGCTCCGGGATCAGGGCAAGCCGTACCGGAAGGAAGCCGCGATGGCGAAACTCTATGCATCGGAGGCTGCCGTGGCCGCCACCCGGGAGGCGACCCAGATCTTCGGCGGCTACGGATACATGGACGAGACGCCGGTGGCGCGCCACTACCGCGACGCCAAGGTGCTGGAGATCGGGGAAGGCACGAGCGAGGTTCAGCGCCTGCTCATCTCCCGTGGTCTCGGGCTGCCGGTCCTCTAGCGGTAGCTGTCGAATCGTGCGAAGCTGAGGCCATGGCAGTCATCGACATCGACGGCTTCGTCGCCGCGGAGAAGGTCCACGCCATCGAGCATGGATTTCACGTCCACGACGAGCGTCACTTCATCGAGACGTACTCCCTCGGTCAGCAGTGGGAGGTCGATCTGCATCCTGAAGACGCCTGTGGCGGTCCCCTCGACCTGCACATGTCACTCGAAGTCGACCCCCGGGTGGTGCTCTCCTTCGAAGACCGGGCCTTGGAGGTGGAGGATGTGGAGGACATCTACCATCTGCCGCTGTACTTCAACTGGGTGCTGCCGCCGTTGCCGTCGCCGCCCGATCTGCTCGTGCTTGCCACCGACCTTGCCGGGGTTGCCGGTCCGGAACTTCCGCTGGAGGTGGCCGCGATCGACTCGTTCCCCAGCGCGACCGACGCTCCGGTGCGGAGCCTGGCGATCACCGGGCGGGTCGAGGTCTCGCTCCGACAGGTATATCTCGCCGAGGTGCAGCTCTGCGATGTCTATGACCGCTGCCGGGACGTGAGCGAATACCTGCTCGAACGCGCACCCGCCTGGCTGTCGAGCTGAGAAACTCTGTAGGTTTCGCCCTGCCGGCGGATTCGATCGTCTAGGCTCGCTGGGACGTCGAGAAGGATCCGTGGTGGAACGGCTCGTCGCAGGGATCGACAAGATCAACGACGCGGTAGGCACCTTCGCCGGGTGGCTCACCGCGTTCTTGGTGATCAACGTCACCTTCGATGTCATCACCCGCTACATCTTCAACTTCTCGATCGTGGCCTCGCAGGAACTCGAGTGGCACGTCTATTCGCTGACCTTCCTACTCGGTATGGGGTGGGG
>JANTGE010000097.1 GCA_024763085.1 Acidimicrobiia bacterium | reverse complement strand
ATCGCAGCCATGCTGCTGCTGACCCTTCGGGGCACGCCAACGCTCTACTACGGGGACGAGATCGGCATGGAGCAGTTCGACATTCCGCCGGAACGACAGCAGGACCCGTGGGGGAGGCGGATGCCCGGGATGGGCAGGGACGGGTGTCGCACCCCGATGCGGTGGCAGCCGGGCGCGAACGCCGGTTTCTGTGACCCCGACGTTGAGCCGTGGCTGCCGGTCGGCGACGGGCCGACCGTTGCTTCGATGGCAGCGGACCCGGCGTCGCTCCTGAACCTGTACCGTCGGCTACTGGCGCTCCGCCGGACCGAACCGCTGCTGCGATCCGGTGCCTACCGGTCGGTGGATGGGCCACCGGGCTGTCTCGCGTTCGAACGGTTCGACGACGACCGGGTGCTTGGCGTGATGCTCAACTTCGGTGTCGAAGCAGTGACGCTGTCGGAACCAAGGAGGGTGCGGCTGTCGACGCTGCTCGACCGGTCCGGGGGTGAGATCCGGGTGTTGCAGCCCCATGAAGGGGTCGTGTTTGACGGCCCGGCAGTTCGTTCGTAGCGTGCGATTGGAGGTGTGAGATGGCAGATGTCGTGTTCGATGGACGAGTGGCGATCGTCACCGGCGCAGGAGGAGGCCTTGGGCGAGCGTATGCCCTCGAGTTGGCCCGGCGAGGAGCCAGGGTCGTAGTCAACGATCTCGGTGGAGCCGTCGATGGCACCGGCGGTGAGCACAGCGCCGCAGACAGGGTGGTCGCCGAGATCGAGGCGCTCGGTGGCGAGGCGGTGGCCAGCTACGACTCGGTCGCGACGCCCGAAGGAGGCGCGGCGATCACCGAGACGGCGCTTGACGCTTTCGGAACGGTCGACATCGTCATCAACAACGCCGGGATCCTTCGCGACAAGAGCTTCGCCAATCTGGACCCTGCCGACCTCGACGCGGTGCTCGACGTGCACTTGAAGGGTGCCTTTTTCGTTACGCAGCCGGCATTCCGGGTGATGAAGGAGAAGGGATACGGGCGACTGGTGTTCACCTCATCGAACGCCGGGATCCTGGGTAACTTCGGGCAGTCCAACTACGGGGCCGCGAAGGCCGGGCTCGTCGGACTGTCCAACGTGTTGGCTATCGAAGGCGCCAAGTACAACATCAAGTCGAACGTGATCGCCCCGATCGCCCGGACCCGGATGACCGAAGAGCTGCTCGGTCCGCTGGCGGAGCTGATGGATCCCGAACAGGTCGCCGCCATGGTCGTCTACCTGGCGTCGGAGGAGTGCCCGTTCACCCATGAGATCTTCTCGGCCGGCGGCGGTCGGTATGCCCGCTTCTTCATCGGGGCGACTCCGGGCTGGTTCGCCGGAGCCGGTGTCGTCCCGACGGTGGAGGAGGTTCGTGACCATCTCGACGAGATTCGCTCCACTGAAGGCTACGAGTTGTTCGGCAGCATCAGCGACGAGATCGGGTTCCTCCTCAGACATCTGCAGGGAGACGCGTGATGCCGATCGACACGACCCGGGCTCTCGGCGCCGAACTCCCGGAAACGCAGGAACGCTGGGACGAAGACCGGGTCATCCTCTATCACCTCGGTATCGGAGCCGGGGTGCCGGCCACCGACCCGAACGAACTCTCCTATACGTACGAGGCGAACCTGAAGGTCCTGCCGAGTTTCGTGACCATCCCGGCGATGTCATCGATGGTGGGCTTGCTCGAGGTCCCCGGCCTGGACTTCAACCCGGTGATGCTGGTTCACGGCGACCAGGAGATCATCCTCGACGGTCCCCTGCCGACCTCGGCCGTGGTGACCCAGCGGGCACGCATCGCGGAGATCTGGGACAAAGGCAAAGGCGCGGTCGTCGTCGTCGAGGTGGCAGGGTTCGCGGGCGATCGCCGGCTGTACACGACACGATCGGGCATCTATCTGCGTGGCGAGGGCGGGTTCGGGGGTGAGCCAGGGCCTTCGGCCGGCAACCGTCCCCCGGACCGGACCCCTGACGTCCAGGTGGTCTCTCCGACGTTGGAACAGCAGGCGTTGCTGTACCGGTTGAGCGGCGACAAGAACCCGCTGCACGCCGACCCTGCCTTCGCCGCGATGGCCGGATTCCCGAGGCCGATCCTCCATGGGCTCTGCACCTACGGGATCGTCGCCAAGGCGGTCGTCGACGCGGTGGCCGGCAGTGAGGTGTCAGCGGTGGCGAGCTACCGGGCCCGGTTCACCAAACCGGTGTATCCGGGTCAGTCCATTACCACCTCGATGTGGCGTACGGACACCGGTGTCATCGTCGAGGCCTTCACCGATGACGGGGTGGTGCTGTCCAACGCAGCGGTGGAGCTGCGCTGAGCCGGCCTACGACTTCTTACCGAGGGGTGCCCAGGCTGCCAGGATGAGTCCCAGCACCAGTCCGGCCACCGGGAGGCCGATGACGCTCGCCGTGGTGAGCGGGTACACGCCGAGTTGCTGAAGCAGCAACGCAACGAAGACACCGAACAGCACCCCTGAGATGATGCCAAGTACCGGACGTCCTTTCATGACTACCTCCTGAATGCGCTGCCGAGCAGTGTGAGTCCGGTGACGACCGTGCCGGCGACGGTGGCGATGCCGAGCGGGCTGGAGAACAGGTCTCCGGCGAGTTCGACCATGACCCTGCCCTGGCAGCTACCACCACTTGCCTCGTGGGATCCTGACACTTCGTAGATCCCGCGGGGAATGAGGTTTGCCGGAACCGGGATCTGTTCTTTGAGGTCATCGAGGTTGTATTGGCCGCTGTTGCCGCGCTTGTCCTGTTCGTTGCTGCCTTCCCACTTCGCGATACGGATCGTCCATGGGCCGATGACGATACCGAGCTCGCCATGGTGGTTCTTGTTTTCGAATCCGACCGACGCCGACCAGTCTGCGATGACTCCGTCGCGGTCGATCGGCACCACGATCGGGTTCGCCGGCGTGTCGTTGTTGGGTCCATAGGTGACGCCGTCGATGGTCGCCGATCCGGTGCAGTCACCCTCGATGGCGGCCTGAGCTGCCGTGGGGGTGACGATGAAGGCGCCGACGATACCGATGACGGTCAGCATCCTCCACCATCGCCCAAACTGGTCTTTCATCATGTCCTCCTCGTGGGCAAGCTACAGGCCTCGAACGGTGAGCACAACCATCATGTCGTCTCGAGGACGATTGCTACGAGGTTTCCGCTCTGGACCGAAATGGTGACCTGCTCTGCGACAGCGACATTGGAGACACCCCGGGTGGATCCCGGCTGCAGGGTGTCGTTGGACAGCTCCCATTGCAGCCCCGTCGTCGCGATTCCACTTGCCGGGCCTCCCACCGGAAGGAGGGAGACGGTGGTGCCGACGGGCACGTGGAGCGATAGCCGCTCGTTGACCCGATGCAGCGTCTCCGTCCCACTCCGCCACTCGACGTCGATCCCGTTTTGGGTACCGAGGAGTCCGGCGTTGGCGAGGTGATGGTCGAGGCGGCCGCCGTGGCCGCCGATGACGACGATGCGGTCGGCGCCGAGGTTGCGGGCGGTACGGATGGCCAGCTCCAGGTCGGTGGCGTCTTTGTCGACGGGGTAGCGGTCGATGGCCAGATCGGGGAACCGTTCGAGCACCTCTGGCGACACCGAGTCGAGATCGCCGACCAGTCGGTCGACGGTGACTCCGAGCCGGGCGGCGAGGTCGAGGCCCGAATCGGCAGCGATGACGTAGGCGTCGTCGGGAAGGTCGGCGGCCGTTTCAGGGGGGAGGTCGTCACCGCCGGCGAAGATCCACACGTCCATGTCGGCAGCCTACTGGGTGCCTCCGTTTGCCACCTCACGGTGAACCGCGACTTGAGCCAAATCACAAAATCGTCTTACGCGCAGCGTGTGCCTAAGAACTCGCTGACCAGGAGGTTTAGGGTTTGTCCGAAGTCCGCCTGATGACCGTCAAGTGGAAGTTGAGGGTTTGAGGTGCCGTTCCAGCCAGCCTAAGACCTCCCCATACCAGTGCAGTGAGTTTCTTGGTTTCAGGATCCAGTGGTGTTCGTCCGGGTAGTAGACGAGGCGGGCATCGACTCCCTTCGCCTTCAGAACTCCGTAGAGTTCGAGACCCTGGGTGAGCGGCACCCGGAAGTCCCGCTCCCCATGGATCACGAGTGTCGGGGTGACGTACCCGGCGGCATGGTGGGAGGGGCTCCACCGGTCGACCCGGTCGGGATCCACCCAGTACTCGGCTCCATACGCCCTGGCTCGACCCGTGGTGAAGTCCGACGCGTACATCCCCGGCAGGTCGGTGACCGCGGCGTGGGCGACGGCACAACGGAAACGGTCCGTCTGGGTGGTCAGCCACGCGGTCAGATAGCCGCCGTAGGATCCTCCGGTGATCGCCATCCGATCGGTATCGATGTAGCCGGTGTCGATGAGGACGTCGGTCGCCGCCATGACGTCCTGGGTCGGCAGGTCGCCCCAGGCGCCGTGAATCGACGTGGCGAAGGCTTGGCCCCACGAAGTAGACCCGTGGAAGTTGACCATCGCCACCACATGGCCAGGCGCGGCGAACTGCTGTGCGTTCCAGCGGAAGTGAAACTGATCGCCCGAGATGCCATGGGGACCTCCGTGGATGACATGCACGAGCGGCCACCTCCTGGACGGGTCGAACCCTGGCGGGAACACGACGTACATCTGCACCTCGTCGCCGTTCCCTCCGACGAACCGCATCTCGGCGACGTCACCCATGTCCAACTCGGTCATCGCCGAGGCGGTGAACGTCGTCACTCTGGTGGGCTCTCCCGCCCCCAGGGGTATCCGGTAGATCTCCGGGGGCGATGAGAGGTCCTGGAAGGTGGCGTACACCGCTCCTTCACCGGGAACGGGCCGGTGAAACGTGCCGCCGCGAGCGACCAGGTTCGGCGTGCCCGTGACCGTCGGCATCCGATACAGGTTGACCTTCGCGTCGTCTTCGGCGGAGAAGACCAGATCGCCGTCGTCGAGGAACTCCCAGTCGGACGCCGACCGGTCCCAATCTTCGGTGAGAACCGTGTGGCTGCCGTCAGTCCGGTCGTACCGCACGAGTCGGACCCGGTCGGCATAGAAGTCGATCTCCCGCTGCATCCCATACACGATCGTCGAACCGTCGGGGCTGTAGCGTGGCCGTCGTTCGTGTCCGGTGCCGTCAGGGGTGAGGCAGACGACATCGCCGCCGGAGAGCGGTACGGTGAAGATTGCCCAGCGGGGTTGCTGATGCGGCGGCTCGCTGGTGTCTGCCGAGAACACGACCTCGTCGGTCGACACGTCGAACGAGTCTGCTTCTTGGTCCCAGCTCCACCACCGTCGACTGTCCGGCGTCAGGTCGATCAACTCGCCGCTGTCGAGATCCAGCCGGAACAGGTGGGGGACCTTGCCGTCGGTCAGCCAGCGGTCCCAGTAGCGGTACACGCGGTCTTCGGTCACGTGCGCCTTGACCGGATCATCGTCGCGGGCTTGCTGCAAATCCTTCGTGCCGTCGATGGTCGGGGCATCGGCGAACAGCGGGGCGACGATCACAAGTCCGGAACCGTCGGGTATCCACTTGGCTCCCAGCACGCCGAGGGGTAGGTCGGTGACTGGTTCGGCCTCGCCGCCGTCGAGTGGCATCACCCAGACCTGCGACGGGTCGTCGCCCTGCTTGCGAACGAACGCCATCCGATTGCCGTGCAGGACAGGACTCTTGGCGTCGACGTTCGGTGCGGTGAGCGGGCGTGGTCGGCGACTGTCGATCCGGTAGATGCGGCTGAAACCCTTGTTTGCCTCCAGGTCGAACGTCGTCACCGGGACGACAACGACGTCTCCGTCGGCGGCGGCAAAGCCGACCCGGGGCAGTCGCCACAGGTCGTTTGGGGTGATGGGACGTGTCATGACCTGAACATAGCCGCTGCGAACCCGGGCACGCCTACGGCCGGGCGGTCGACGCTCTACCCGTCGATCGGTTCAAGGCGGCCATCCGATCCTGATGTTCATCGGTCAACGCGTGGGGGACGGTCCGCCACTGCCAGTTCCCCGACGTGGTCCCCGGAGTGTTCATCCGCGCTTCGGAACCGAGTCCGAGAAGGTCCTGCAGCGGGATGATCGAGATGGCCGACAACGAGCGCCAGACCGACTCGATTCCCGCCCACACGAAGCCCTCGCCCGAGGCTCCGAGGTATTCCTCGGCAAATCGTCGTGTCTCCGAGTTCGCTGACTCGTACCAGCCTCTCAGGGTGTCGTTGTCGTGGGTGCCGGTGTAGGCGACCGAGTTCTCCGGGTAGGCATCAGGCAGGAACGTCCGCTCGCCTTCGAAGCCGAACTGGAGGATGCGCATGCCGGGGAACCCGTAGTGATCTCGCAACGCCGGCACCTTCGGGCTGAGCTCCCCGAGGTCCTCGGCGATGATCGGAAGGTCGCCGAGCGCCCGCTCCACCGTATCGAAAAAGTCGGTGCCGGGTCCGTCGACCCACCGGCCGGTCGCCGCAGTCTCGGCGTTGCCGGGGATCTCCCAATAGTCGGCGAACGCTCGAAAATGGTCGATGCGGATGATGTCGACGAGGTCGAGCAACGCGGCGATGCGGCTGATCCACCAGCGGTACCCGTCGGCCGCATGGACGTCCCATCGGTACTGCGGATTGCCCCAAAGCTGACCGGTCGGCGAGAAGTAGTCGGGGGGAACGCCGGCGACGAGTTCAGGCTCGCCTGCCTCGTCGAGGGCGAACAAGTGCCGGTTGGCCCAAACGTCGGCCGAGTCATGGGCAACGAAGATCGGCAAGTCACCGATGATTTGCACACCTGCTGCCGCGGCGTGCCTCCGCAGCTCCGACCACTGACTGAAGAAGAGATATTGCACGAACATGTGCCGGTCGATCTGGTCCCGGTATTCGTTCTTCAGCTCGGCGAGCTGCTTCGGGTCTCGGTCCCGTAGGGGCGGCGGCCACCGGGTCCACGGCAACCCGCCGTACAGGTCCTTCAACGTCATGAACATGGCGTAGTCCTCGAGCCAGTCGTGGTGCTCTTCGGCAAACACGGGCGGAACGTTTCCGGCCCTACGGGACGCCTCGGCGAACATGGCGTTCTTCCAGCTGATGACAGACCCATAGTCGATCCGGGATGGTGTGTGGCCCTCGAAGGGTGGGACCTCGTCGAGGTAGCCGTCTCGGACCAGCAACTCAGGACTGATCAGGTTGGGGTTGCCGGCGAAGCTCGAAAAGCTCTGGTACGGCGAGTCTGCGTAGCCGGTCGGTCCGAGCGGCAGGGTCTGCCACAGGCCGCAGCGCATCGCGGCGAGGTC
>JANTGE010000096.1 GCA_024763085.1 Acidimicrobiia bacterium | reverse complement strand
AAGAGGCCGTCTCGCTTCGGGAACAGATCGCGGCACTCTTCGGCGTCCCGTCCTGGGCCCACTATCAGATGGAAGTCAAGATGGCGAAGGAACCGGCCGCCGTCGACACCTTCTACCGGAACCTGATCCCGCCCCTCACCGAGATCGGCACCGGCGAGCTGGCAGTCCTCACCGACATGCTCGCCGCCGACACCGGCGCCTCGGCCTTCCAGGCATGGGACCGCCAGTACTACGACACCCAGCTCCGCAAACGGGACTTCGGCGTCGACCCGACCGAAGTGGCGGCGTACTTCCCGCTCGATGCCGTCCTCGCCGGGATGCTGGACCTCACCGGCGAAGTGTTCGGCCTCGAATATCGGAAACTCGACGACCTGGCCCTGTGGCACCCCGACGTGGTCGGCTACGACATCTACGACCGGACGACCGGCGAGCACCTCGCCACGTTCCTCGCCGACCTCTTCCCCCGGGAAGGCAAGTACAGCCACGCGGCGGCGTTCCCACTCGTTCCCGGGCGTCGCAACCCGGACGGCACCTACCAGCTGCCGGTGTCGGCGATCGTTGCCAACTTCACCAAACCGGCCGGCGATGCACCATCGCTCCTCCAGCACTCGGAGGTCGAGACGCTGTTCCACGAGTTTGGACACATCCTGCACATGTCCCTCGGGCACACCGAGTTCACCCGGTTCTCCGGCGCCTCCACCGAGTGGGACTTCGTCGAGGCTCCGTCGCAGATCATGGAAGAGTGGTGCTGGCAACCGTCCGTGCTCCAACGGTTCGCCCGGCATCACGAGACCGGAGAGACGATCCCGACCGAACTCGTCGATCGGCTCGCCGCGGCCCGGCATCTCAACGAGGCGCTGTTCAGCCTCCGGCAGGTGTCGTTCGGGATGCTCGATCTGGCTCTGCACGGACCCGGCGATCACTCCGACCTCGACCGCATCACCGTCGAAGCCGAAGCGCTGTCGCTGATGCCACACATCGAAGGCACCTTCTTCCCGGCATCGTTCGGCCACCTGCTCGGCGGCTACGACGCCGGCTACTACGGCTACCTGTGGTCGAAGGTGTACGGGCTCGACATGTTCAGCAGGTTCGAAGAGGCAGGGGTCACCAACCCGGAAGTCGGCCTCGCCTATCGGCGGGCCATCCTGGAACCGGGCGGCTCGCGAGACGCGTCGGACCTGCTGCGGGACTTCCTCGGCCGGGAGCCGAGCAACGAGGCGTTCCTGCGGCACCTCGGTCTGGCATCCTGACCAACATGCCCTGAACCCAGGGCTCGTAGTCGCGTATAGCTGACTACCAACCCTGGGTTCGCAGCATGGTCAGGTGAGGTTCAGGGCTTCGATCGCCGCCTCGTCCTCGCCACGCCAGCGCAGATCGTCGATCGTCTCGCTGATCGGCACGTCGCGCCGCAGCGTCGTCAACGTCCGGTAGAAGAGCGCCTCGTCGCGGTGGTCCCGCAGCGACGCCGCCAGCCGGGCGGCGCCCCGCACCTCGACCTCCCAGGTCGCTTCGTCGTCGGGGATCCGCTCGATCCGGCGGTAGTGGCCGAGCAGTTTCGACGCCGACTTGGCTCCCCACGCCGGAATGCCGGGAATGCCGTCGGCGGCGTCGCCGACGAGCGCCAGATAGTCGGGGATCGACTCCGGGGCCACACCGAACTTCTCCCACACGCCGGCCTCATCGATCACCATGCCGCGACGGCGATCCACCATGACGATCCGGTCACCGACGACACACTGGGCCAGGTCTTTGTCCGGACTCAGCAGCAGCACCTGGTCGACGTCGTCGCAGAAGCGCAGCGCCGCGGTCGCCAAGGCGTCGTCGGCTTCGAATTCGTCCATCTTCCACACCGTCACGCCGAGTGCCTCCAGCGCCTGCTCGGCGATCGGGAACTGGGCCAGCAGCTCCGGCTCGACGTTCTCCCCCGTCTTGTAGCCGGTATACAGGTCGTTGCGGAACGACCGGATCACCGTGTCGGTCGTCGCCGCCACATGAGTGACATCCGGGTCGCGCAACAGCCGCCGCGTCGAATCGATCAGCCCCCGTACCGCCCCCACCTCGCGGCCGGTCGCATCGGTGCGGCGCGGATAGCCGAAGTAGGCCCGGAACAGCTCATAGGTCGCGTCGAGAAGGTGCAGTCGCATCTCTGTGAGCGTACCCGGCGCAGGGCAGTTCCGAGACGCTAAGCTGCGATCCTGCCGCGACGCCAGCGAAGTCCGGTTCGAAACCGGCGCTGTCCCGCAACTGTGAGGCCGAAAGGCCGAGCCAGGTCGCCTGGAGTCGCGGTTGACGAACGAAACCTCGGATGAAGGCGGACTTCGTCGGCGCAGCCGACCAAGCTCACTTTCATCCTCCACCAAGGAGGATGTTTCTTATGCGGAGAACTGCCATTGCAGCAGTCCTGGCCCTCGTCGTAAGCGCCTGCAGCGCGTCCAACGCGGCTCCCACCGTTCCGACGACGGCCCAAGCGACCACGACCACGACCATCACCACGACGACCACCGCCGCCCCGACGACCACCACGACCACCACCCCGGCCTTCCCGGTGACCGTCGAGGCAGCCAACGGCCCCGTCACCATCGAACAGCAGCCATCGGCGATCGTGTCGCTGTCACCCACCGCCACCGAGACGCTGTTCGCCATCGGTGCCGGCGGCCAGGTAGTCGCCGTCGACGACCAGTCGACCTACCCGGAAGAGGCACCGGTCAGTGACCTGTCGGGCTTCTCACCGAACGTCGAGGCGATCGTCGCCTACGACCCTGACCTGGTCGTCATCAGCTTCGATCCAGGGGACCTCATCTCATCGCTCGACACGCTCGGCGTCCCGGTCATCCTCCAGCCCGCCGCCGCCGGCTTCGACGACGTGTACTCACAAATCGAGCAGCTTGGCGCCGCAACCGGCCACCTCGCCGACGCCGCGGCGCTCGTGGCAAACATGCAGGAGTCCATCGATACCGCCGTAGCCGGTGCGCCCGACGCGAACCTGACGTACTACCACGAGCTCGATCCGACGTTCTACTCGGTGACCTCGTCGACGTTCATCGGCCAGGTGTACGGCCTGTTCGGCCTCACCAACATCGCCGATCCCGCCGACACCGACGGGTACGGCTATCCGCAGCTCTCCGCCGAGTACCTCATCGAACAAGACCCCGACCTGATCTTCCTCGCCGACACCAAGTGTTGCGGCCAGAGTCCCGAGACGGTCGCCGAGCGACCCGGCTGGGATTCGCTGACGGCGGTCGTCAACGGGCGGGTGATCCCGCTCGACGACGACGTGGCCTCCCGGTGGGGACCGCGGCTCGTCGACTTCGTCGAACAGATCGCCGATGCGGTCGCCCTGGTGAAAACACCGTGAACGGGCGGCCCCGGCGACCGGACACGCCAACCCGTCTGACGGTGGGCGCGTTCGTTGCCGGGGCCGTCACGCTCATTGCCGCTGTCATCATTGCCGTGCTCACCGGTCCGGTGCGGCTCCCGGCCGGACAGGTGGTCACGTGGCTGGCTACCTTCGGCGCCAGTGGAGACCTGACGGCACGACAGACGGACATCCTCGCCGTCGTGCGACTCCCCCGGGTGGCGCTCGGAGCGATCGTCGGGGCGACGCTCGCCACCGCCGGGGCCGCCTACCAGGGTGTGTTCCGCAACCCGCTCGCCGACCCGTATCTGCTCGGGGTGGCCGCCGGAGGCGGTCTCGGCGCCACCGTCGCGATCGTCGCCGGCGTCGGCGGTGCCTTGGTGCCGCTCGGTGCGTTCCTCGGAGCCGTCATCGGTGTCCTCGCGACCTATTCGCTAGGACGCACCGTCGGAGGCCGGACCGACACCAGCTTGATCCTCGCCGGCGTCGCGGTGGCCTCGTTCCTCACCGCATTTCAGACCTACGTGCAGCAGCGTCACGCCGACACGCTCCGGGAGGTCTACGCCTGGATCCTCGGGCGCCTCTCCACCACCGGCTGGCATGAAGTCCTCCTCGTCCTCCCCTACGCCGCCGTGGGGATCTTTGTCGTGCTGCTCCACCGGCGCATGCTCGACGTCCTCGCCGTCGGCGACGAAGAAGCGACCACCCTTGGCGTGCCGGTACAGCGGGTGCGGCTGCTCGTCGTCGGAGCGGCGACGCTCGCCACCGCTGCCGCCGTCGCTGTGAGCGGCCTCATCGGGTTCGTCGGCATCATCGTCCCCCACGCCATCCGCCTGGTGACCGGCGCCTCCTACCGGGTGATCCTGCCGCTGTCCGCCCTGTTCGGCGCCGCGTTCCTCGTTCTCGCCGACGTTGCTGCCCGCAGCCTCGCCTCCCCGGCCGAGCTCCCGATCGGTGTCGTCACCGCCTTCCTCGGCGCCCCGTTCTTCCTCGTCGTCCTGCGGACCTCCCGAGGTGTCCGATGATTCGGGCACGCGCCATCACCGTCACCCTCGGTGGGTCGCCCATTCTTCGAGATGTCGACGTCTCGACCGAACCCGGCGCCTTCGTCGGTCTGATCGGACCGAACGGAGCCGGCAAGACGACCCTGCTACGAGCGATCCACGGCACCGTTCCGGCAGCAGGCTCCGTGACACTCCACGGCATCACCGACCCTCCGCGAGCCCACCGGGCCAGGCTCGCCGCCCTCGTGCCACAGCAGCCGGTCACACCCCGCGACATGCGGGTGTTCGACTACGTGCTGCTCGGCCGCAGCCCCTACATCCCCTATCTGGGCGTCGAATCGTCCGCCGACGTCGACGTGGCGCGAGAAGCGCTGCACTGGCTCGAGATGCAACGGTTCGCCGACCGGCGGCTCGGCGAACTTTCCGGCGGGGAGCTCCAGCAGGTGGTCCTTGCCCGGGCCATCGCCCAGCGAGCACCCATCCTCCTGCTCGACGAGCCGACCTCGGCACTCGACATCGGCCACCAGCAGCAGGTGCTCGACCTCATCGACCGGATGCGGGCCGACCACCAGTTGACCGTCCTCGCCGCGTTCCACGATCTCACCCTTGCCGCACAGTACTGCGACCGTCTCGTCCTCCTCGCCGACGGCGAAGTCGTCGCGGACGGCGACCCTCGTGATGTGCTCCGGGAAGACGTGATCTCCCGCTACTACGGGGCCCGGGTGCGGGTTCTCGACAATGGCATGGGCCTCGCCGTCGTCCCGATCCGACAAGTAGCATCCGGCCCAGAGGAGGGCACCGATGACTGACATGGAGCAGGCCTGGCGGGACACAGCCGATGCGTTCGTCCGGTTCGGCCGTACGTTCAAGAACCGGTTCGAAGCGGCGAAACCGGAAGGCGTCGAGGAAGACGTCACCTCGGCGCTGGACTCCCTGACGGAAGCGGTGGATACCGCCTTCTCGGCCCTCGGGGCATCCGTCAAGGATCCGGAAGTGCGCGAGACCTCCAAAGAGGCAGCCGACGCGCTCGTGTCGGCGCTCGGCGCCACGTTCACCCAGCTCGGCGAGGCCCTCGACCAGGCGTTCGGGCGGGTACGCGAGGCCGCCCAGCCTCCGCCACCCAAGGCCGACGATGCGGAGGATTGAGCACCATCTCCACGGAACGGCAACATTCCGGAGTCCGCTGTTCTCACGTTCTTGGTCGCTGATCCAGAACGACCAGACGCTGGCCGTCGCCGTCCGTCACCCGTGGAAACGCATCTCCGAGGTCACCCTCGAAGACGGCACGAAGTGGGTCATCAGGCCGGCAGGCTGGGGGCACATCGAACTCCACGCCGCCGGAGAGGTACTCGCCGAGGCCAACCGGCAGGTGTGGACCGGACGAGAATGGGAACTGTCATCGCGCCGGTTCTCCTTCATCCTCAGGGCTCGCTCGCTCGCACTCCGCACCTGGAGCCTCGACATCGCCGACGCTCCCATCGCCACCTTCCGGGGCGGCAAACTCACCTTCAACCGTCTCTCGGTGACCGCTGACACACCCGTCCCGTTCGAAGCTGTCATGCTGACCTGGCACATCATCGTGCGGGCCTGGGAGACTGCGGCTGCTGCAGCCGGCGGATCGTCGTAACATCGTTCCATGGCCGACACGATCCCGTCTTTCGATCCCCGCAACGGCAAACTCATCGGTTCGGTGACCAAGACCCCGCCTGACGAGGTTCCTCAGGCAGTCCACCGTGCCAGAAAGGCATTCGAAACCTGGGGGGCGCTCGATCCTCGGGAGCGTCGCTCCCACCTGAAACAACTGCGCAGCGTCATCCTCCGGCGGGGAGACGAGATCGCCGAGATGGTCGCGACCGAGACCGGACGCCCGGTCGCCGAGTCCTACGCCTACGACGTGCTCACCACCCTGGTCCTCATCGACCACTACCAGCGGCACGCCCACCGGATGCTCCGAAAGGAGCGGCGCGGCACGTGGCCGTTCGTCACCAGCCGCGGCTGGATCGAGTACGTCCCCCGCGGCGTCGCCGGGGTCATCTCGCCGTGGAACTACCCGTTTTTCTTGCCGATGATCTCCGTGGTAACCGCCCTCGCGGCCGGCTGCACCGTCGTGTTGAAACCGTCGGAGATCACCCCGCTGACCGGGGAACTGATCGGCGACCTCGTCGCCGAAGCAGGCTTCCCGGCCGACAGCGTCGTGGTCATTCAGGGGCAGGGCGACACCGGGCAGGCGCTCATCGATGCCGGCATCGACGTCGTGGCGTTCACCGGATCGACCGCCGTCGGCAAGAAGGTCGCCGCGCAGGCGGCCGGGCACCTCATCCCGGCCATTCTGGAACTCGGGGGCAAAGACGCCATGATCGTCCTCGACGACGCCGACGTGCACCGGGCAGCTCGAGCCGCCGTCTGGGGTGCCCTGTTCAACACCGGCCAGACGTGCGTGTCGGTGGAACGAGTTTGTGTCCAGGAGGGCATCTACGACGAGTTCATCGGCGAAGTCATCGCCCTGCTCGACAAAGTGGCGGAGAACAAGGTGCTCGGCCCCATCATCCACGAACCGCAACTGGAGGTCATCGAAGACCAGATCGACGATGCCCTCTCCCACGGCGCCCGGGCGCTGAGAGGTGGGCACAAGATCGAAGCCGACGGCGGGATCTTCTTCGAACCCACCCTGCTCGTCGACGTCGACTTCTCGATGAAGGTGATCCAGAACGAAACCTTCGGCCCGGTGCTGGCGGTGCGAAAGTTCAAAGACGAAGACGAGGCGCTGGCTATGGCGAACGCCTCCCTCTACGGGCTGCACGGCTCCGTATGGTCGAAGGACCGGAAACGGGCGGAACGAGTAACGTCTCGCCTCGCCACCGGCACGGTCGCCATCAACGACGTGGCGGTGAACTTCATCACCCCGTCCCTTCCGTTCGGCGGCATCAAGAACTCCGGCCTCGGT
>JANTGE010000095.1 GCA_024763085.1 Acidimicrobiia bacterium | reverse complement strand
CCGGCAAGGGAAGGCGTCCCGATCGAAGCGAGCAAGACAGCCGTCACGATGAGTCCCATCGCAGCGGTGTCCGGCCGGTCAGGATCGAGCTCCCGGCCAACCGCCCAGGAGAGGAACAGAGCGAAGAAGGTGGCGAAGAACCCGGGCAGGTCGAGTTCCACCAGCGCGTCGAGAGCAACGAACGCGACCGCAACGGCGAGCGCAGCCAGTACCGCAAACCGGTTCGAGGGCACCGACCATACGATGGGTCGTCCGAGGCCAGATTTCGTCATGTCACCACTGTACGGTCCCGGGACGACGTCCGGATGTGGTCAGACGATGGGAAGCTCCCCATCGATCCTGACCGACTCCGGCGTCACGGCACACCGATAGGCGAGGATCGCTACGCCGCGACGGCGAGCCGTCTCGACTGCCTGGATCCACGTCGGGTCGGCATCACCGCCGACGACGAAGCGGTCGACGTCGCCTCGCTGCACGACAAAGGCCACCGCTGCCGGTGTCCCCTCGGCGACCAACTCCGCCAACACTTCCAGGTGGCGCCGACCTCGAGCGGACGGAGTCCCCGACAGGAGCGCGTCGCCGCCGACGCCCCGACTTCCCGACTTCACCTCGACCCACACCTCGCCGGCGGTCGTCTGGGCAACCAGGTCGATGCGGTGCCGCCCCAGCGGGACCTCTCGCCGCAGATCGGCGACCTCTCCGAACCCTGCCAGCGGATGTTCAGCGAGCCAGCCGGCCAGCAGCGCCGGAGCCTGTGACGCCTCGATGCTCACCCAGGTGCCATCCCATACCCGGGTAAGGGTGAATCGGGTTGTGCGAGCCGGGTCGTCGACGGGCACCACGATCACCCGCACCCCCGGCTCGAGTAGTCCGGTGAGGCGGGCGGTGTTGGGGAGGTAGGCCTCTACGGTCTCGGCACCGATCCGAACCAGGGCGAGGAACCGATTGGGGCGGCCCACGAACACCCCTTCGAGCGATCGATCACCCTGAGTCATGGATGCAGCCTTTCCTCATCACTGTTTCTTGGGTGCCCGCCCAAGAGAACCTATCCCTTGGCAGCGCATTGTGCCCAAGAGACCCTAGGGAGGCGGGGTGGACGAGAGAGACAATAGAGATGCGCGCACACCGCGCAGTATCGCGAACGGAGGGACATGCGATGCGTACGTATCTGAAGGTCGGACTCTTCGGCCTCTTCCTGGCGCTCGTCCTGGTGGCGTGCACGAGCGAAGAGACCGAGACGACCACCACCACAACCAGCCCTCCGCCCACCACGACCACCACTACGGCACCGATGACAGGGCCAGAGGTGGAGATTCCATTCCTGACGCTCTGGGAAGGGTCGGCCCACGCCGATAGCACCGCCGAGGCGTTCAACCACTGGAACGAGGATGACCCGCCGGTCATCCCGACCTACTGCGCCAAATGCCACAGCGCCGCCGGCTTCGAGGACTTCCTCGGGCTCGATGGCTCAGCCTTTGGCTCGGTGGACGCCGACCAGCCGGTCGGCACAGTGATCACGTGTACGGCATGTCACAACGACGCCACCTTGAAGATGGACTCCGTCGTCATGCCGTCCGGTGTCGAGCTCACCGGCCTCGGTCGAGAAGCACGCTGCATGCAGTGCCACCAGGGCCGCGCCTGGAAGGGAACCGTGGATGAGGCGGTAGCCGACATGGATGAGGACACGGTCTCCGAGGACCTTGGCTTCATCAACATCCACTACTTCGCCGCCGCAGCGACGAAGTACGGGACGATCGCCAAGGGCGGCTACGAGTACGACGGGAAGACGTACGACTCGTTCTTCACCCACGTCGAGGGATACACGAGCTGCGTCGACTGCCACGACTCCCACTCGCTGGAGGTCAAGGTCGACGAGTGCACCGCGTGCCACACCGACGTGACCACCGTCGAGGACCTGCGGAACGTCCGGATGCCCGGATCCTTGGTCGACTACGACGGCGACGGGGACATGAGCGAAGGGATTGCCGCCGAGATCGAAGGCGTCCAGGCCAAGCTGTACGCAGCGATCCAGGCCTACGCCAACGAGAAGAGCGGCACCCCGATCGTCTACGACCCGCACGCGTATCCGTACTTCTTCATCGACACCAACGCCAACGGCGAGGTCGATGAGGGCGAAGCTGCCTTCCCGAACAAGTACAACGCCTGGACGCCGCGGCTGCTCAAAGCGGCGTACAACTACCAGGTGTCCATCAAGGATCCTGGCGGGTATGCCCACGGCGGCAAGTACCTCATCCAACTCGTCGTCGACTCCACTGAGGATCTGAACTCGGTGCTGAGCTCGCCGGTTGCGATGGAAGGTGTCCACCGGATCGACCATGGCCACTTCGCCGGGTCTGAGGAGGCGTTCCGGCACTGGGACGAGGATGGCGCGGTCCCCGCGTCCTGCTCGACGTGCCACTCGGACGCCGGGCTGCCGCTCTTCCTCTCCGAGGGAGTGTCGATCAGTCAGCCGCCCGCCAACGGGTTCCTCTGCTCGACGTGTCACAACGACTTGTCGACGTGGGACCGCTACGAGGTGGCCTCGGTGACGTTCCCGAGCGGCGCGGTCATCGACAGTGGCGACCCGAACATGAACCTGTGCATGACCTGCCACCAGGGCCGGTCGTCGGCAGGTACGGTTGATGCGGCCACGGCGGGGATCGGCGACGACACCGTCTCCGACTCGCTGCGGTTCATCAACATCCACTACTTCGCCGCCGGGGCCACCATCTTCGGCAGCGAAGTGCAGGGCGCCTACCAGTACCCGGGCAAGACCTATGTGGGCCGATTCGCCCACGTCCCGAGTTTCAACACGTGCACGTCGTGCCACGACGAGCATGCCCTCGAGGTGAAGGTCGACAACTGCTCGATGTGCCACGATGGCGTGGCCACCGAGAAGGACCTGCACACCATCCGGGTGAGCGAGGCCGACTTCGACGGTGACGGAGACGCCACCGAGGGGATCTACGGCGAAATCGACACGATGCGGGATGCGCTCTACGCGGCCATCCAGGCGTACGCGGCAGACACCGCAGGCGCCGACCCGATCGTGTACGACTCGCACTCGTACCCGTACTTCTTCATCGATGACGGCAACGGGACGGTCGACCCTGGCGAGGCGATCTACCCGAACCGGTACGCGACATGGACCCCACGGCTGCTGCGGGCGGCGTACAACTACCAGTACGCCATGAAAGATCCGGGGGCCTTCGCCCACAACGCCAAGTACGTCATCCAGGTGCTGTACGACAGCATCGCCGACCTCGGCGGCAGCACCGCAGGGATGATCCGTCCATAGCGTCGGCTGGACACGACGGATTGAGGGGCCCTTCGGGGCCCCTCACTGGTACTGGTGCAGGCGTGCTCCGATCACGTGCCCCGAACCCTGGGCTGGAGGCACGGTATACACGCGTACGAACCCTGGGTTGGAGACACGGTATACACGCGTGCCAGCCCACGGTTCGGGGCTGGGTGGCGAAACTCGACGAACCGTGGGCTGGGAGACGCGTATGTGGCGCGCTGAACCCAGGATTCAGGACACGGTGTGCGTGCCGAAAGACCGATCGACCGACGATGTATCCCCCGCCGCCGCTACCATGGTGCTCTCATGTCGGGCTCCCCCTTCCGCAACGTCGCGTTGATCGCGCACGTCGACCATGGCAAAACCACCCTGGTCGACGCCATGCTGTCCGCTACCGGGGTCTTCTCGGCGCATCAGACCCGCGTCGACCGGGTGCTCGACTCCAACGACCAGGAACGCGAACGGGGCATCACCATCCTCGCCAAAGCCGCGTCGGTGCGATGGAAGGGCACGAAGATCAATCTCGTCGACACGCCCGGCCACGCCGACTTCGGCGGCGAAGTCGAACGAGCCCTCGCCCTCGTCGACGGCGTTCTCCTGCTCGTCGATGCCGCCGAAGGACCGATGCCGCAGACCCGCTACGTACTCTCCAAAGCGTTGGCACTCCACCTGCCTGCGGTGGTGGTGATCAACAAGGTGGATCGGGCCGACGCCAGGATCGACGAGGTCGCCGACGAGGTGTACGAACTGTTCTTCGACCTCGACGCGGCCGACCATCACATCGAGTTTCCCATCATCTCGACGATCGCCCGGGAAGGACGGGCTGTCGCCGGTGTCGGCATGCCCGATGCTGACGCCACCCTCGAGCCCTTGCTCGACGCGATCGTGAACACGATTCCGCCACCTGCCGGCGATCCCTCGGCGCCGCTCCAGGCGATCGTCACCAATCTCGACGCCTCCGACTATCTGGGGCGGCTCGCCATCGGCCGGGTGGTGCAAGGAACGCTTCGCGCAGGTGAGCAGGTGGCCCTCTGCCAAGCAGGCGGTTCGACGGTGCGACGCCGTCTCACCCAGCTTATGGGATTCGAGGCGCTTGGACGGGTCGACGTGTCCGAGCGGGTCGCCGGCGACCTGTTCGTGATCGCCGGATTCCCGGAGGTCGAGATTGGCGACACCATTGCCGACCCGACCGATCCGAAGCCGCTGCCCCGACTCCGGGTCGATGAGCCGGTGCTGCGCATGACGTTCGGGGTCAACACGTCACCGCTGTCCGGTCAGGACGGCCAGTTCCTCACCTCGCGACAGATCCGCGACCGCCTCGAGCGGGAGGTCCTCGGCAACGTGTCGATCCGTATTGGTGAGACCACCTCGCCCGAGGTGATCGAGGTCGCCGGCCGCGGCGAGTTGCAGCTGGCCGTCCTCATCGAATCGATGCGGCGTGAAGGGTTCGAATTGCAGGTGAGCCGGCCCGAGGTCATCACCCGAGTGATCGATGGTGTCGTCCACGAGCCGGTCGAAGAGGCCGTCGTCGACGTGCCCGACGAGCATGTTGGGACCGTCACGCAGGCGGCGGCGCCTCGCAAGGGCACGATCGTGGCGTTGGAGCCCGGGGAGACCGGACGAACGATCGTGACGCTCACCGCCCCCACCCGGGGGCTTGTGGGATTCCGCTCGCTGCTGATGACCGCCACCCGGGGTACCGCCCTCGTTCATCAACGGCACGCAGGATGGATGCCATGGTCCGGCGAGCTGCCCCACCGCCAGGGTGGCGCAATGATCTCCGATCGGGCAGGGCGGTCGACCGCCTACGCCCTCGACAACCTCCAGAAGCGAGGCGAGCTGTTCATCGGTCCAGGCGAGCAGGTCTACGAGGGCATGGTGATCGGCGAGAACTCCCGGGAGGCCGACATGCCGTGCAACCCGACGAAACCGAAGCAGCTCACCAACGTTCGAGCGTCAGGACCGGCCGATGAGGCCATCAAGCTGAAGCCCCATCGGGCCCTCACCCTGGAGACGGCGATCGAGTGGATCGGCGACGACGAACTCGTCGAGGTCACCCCAACGGCCATACGGGTTCGCAAGCGGGTGCTGTCGGCGAGCGAGCGGAAGCGCCTCAAGGTCCGCTAGCTACACCCTGAACCCTGGGTTGTAGTTCATGTATAGGTGAGTTGCAGCCCACGGTTCACCGCTGGGACGAAACTCTCCTCGAACCGTGGGCCCCGCCTCCACTCTGCTGCAACTACAACCCTGGGTTCGGGATCTAGTGTGGCGGGCATGGATCGTATCGCTCGCCTGCTCGTGCACCGATCGAAACTGGTGCTGGCCATCACCGGCGTCATCACCCTCGTCGCGGTCGCCATGCTGTTCCGGGTCAAGCTGAACGCCGACGTCACCCAGTTCCTCACCTCCGGCAACCCGAAAGGTGAGGCGTGGGTCGCCCTCCAGGAGAAGTACGACACCTCCGATCCGATCAACGTGCTCGTCACGCTGCCCGAAGGCCAGACCTTCACCGACAAGGCATCGCTCATCGCGCTGGTCGAGTTGCGCGACCGCCTCGTCGCCGTCGACGGGGTCGCCTCCGTCGGGTCGATCCTCCCGGACGCCAACCCGCTCACCGGCCAGCCGATCACCGTCGACACCATCCAGGCGCTCCCCGATTTCGCCATCGGCCAGTTCCTCGAATCCAACCCACTGGCCGACCTGCTCGTCAACGGGCGGAACACCCTCATGGTGGTCATTCCGTCCGACGATCCGGTCACCGTCGCCCGCCACCTCAACGATGTGCAGCCCCCAGACGACCTCGAGATCGTCTTCTCTGGCAACCCGGTGATCTTCGCCACCGTGATCGACATGATCGGCTGGTTCCTGCTGGTGATCCCCCCGGTCGTCGTGCTGCTGCTCCTCGCCATCTTCTTCGCCACCGTCGGCGATCGGAAACTCGTCGCCGTGTCGATCGTTCCCGCGCTGCTCGGTGCCATCTGGACGTTCGGGCTCATCTTCGGGCTCGGCCTCGAAGTGGACATCGTGTCGATCCTGGTGCCGATCTTCGTCATCGTCATGGGGTCCGCCGATGGCCTCCACTTCGTCACCCACTACCAGCAGCAGGTCGAGGAGACCGACGACCGGGTGGAACGTGTCGCGTCGACACTCCGACAGGTCGGCGTGCCGATGATCCTCACCACGATCTCCACCGCGGCCGGCTTCCTGTCGCTCATGGTCACCGACGTGCAGCCGATCGAACAGCTCGGGCTGTTCACCGCGATCGGCATCACCTTCGCCGGGATCATCTCCTTCTTCGCCCTCCCCGCCCTGCTCAGCCGGTTCGACGTCGAACCGAAACATCATCGGGCGGTGCTCGGCAAAAGACTGCCCGTCATCCTCAAGGCGCTCGTCGTGCGCCGTTGGGTCGCACCGGCGTTGTCCCTCGGTCTCATCGTGTTCGCCGTCGTGTTCATCCCGAAACTGCAGGTCGACTCCGACCAGCTCTTCTTCATCAAGGACAACCATCCGCTCCGCCAGGCGTTCAACAAGACCGAGGAGCTGTTCGGCGGAGCCACACCGCTGGTCGGCGAGTTCGTGTTCGACCACTCCAACGGCACCGAGCAGCTCACCCAGCTGGCAGACATCGAGCGAGACATGGAGCAGTTGCCCGGGATCCGCCGGGTGTTCAGCGCCGCCGACCTCGCCGGGGCGGTGCCGCCCGCCCAACTCGAGGAGGTGCTCGCCGGTGGCGGCGACCTGCCGCTCGGGAAACTCGCGTCGGACGACGGGCTCCGCTTCGTGGTCTTCCCTGCAGACTTCACCACCGACGATCTTCGCTCCTGGGTCGAATTCGCCGACGCCACGCCGGAGATCAGAGTGCTGACCGGCATGCCGATCCTGTGGGACGAGATCGCCCGACTCGTCGTCCGAGCCCAGATCTGGTCGCTCGTCGCCGCCTACGCCCTCGTCGGCCTCATGCTGCTCGTCGCATACCGCAACCTTCGACAGACACTCGTAGCCCTGGCACCACTGGTGTTGACGACCGGAACGCTCCTCGGGTTCATCTCGGCGTCGGGCATCGAACTCAACCTGGTGACAGCAA
>JANTGE010000094.1 GCA_024763085.1 Acidimicrobiia bacterium | reverse complement strand
GTGGTTGTGGTTGTCGACGTGGTGGTCTCCTCGGCCGTGCCGGAGCAGGCGGCCAGGAGCAACACGAAAGCAACGGGAATGAGGAGTCGTTTCATGGGACGCCGGTGAGTGTACCCGGGTGAGGAGCTACCAGCTATCAGCTTCCAGCAGAAGCGGTGGGGGTAGGGATGTGGGTGCCCAGCAGAAGCCGGCCGTCGCACGATCCGGAACTCGCAACTCACAACCCACAACCCACACCCGCCTGCTACCCCAACAGTGGCATCAGTTCGGTCGAGATCCGCTCCAGGATCTCCTCCTGCTGTGCATAGGACATGCCGGAGAACACCGATCGGGCGATCGGGTAGATCGGGGCACCGGCACGGCGCTCCGTCTCGGCGAGTCGCTCGGCGATCCAGTCGGCCGGACCCACCAGGACGCTCTCGCGCAGGGCCCTCTCGGTCTCCGAGTCGAGCGGCGGGGGAGCGGGGACAGGGCCGGACCTCGTCGCCGACGCCTCCATGTCGGCGTACTTCCACCGCATATGCCACACATGGTCGCGGATCTCGGCCCAGCCGCGGTCAGGGTCGTCGGTCGGATAGATGATCGCGTAGTGGGCCCAGGTGAACTCGCTCGGATCCCGACCCACCCGGTGCATCTCCCTGGTGGCGACCTGCACCTGTTCGGCGAGTCGCTCCGGTCCGGCGTTGGAGAAGAACCCATCGGCCAGGCGGGCGGCCCGGCGGACGGCCGCGTCGGCACCGCCGCCGATCCAGATCGGGATCTGGTCCGCCGGTGCCGGGCGCACCGCCAACTCGGGGAACCGGTAGATGTCCCCTTCGTGGAGGAACGGTTCGCCGGTCCAGGCGAGCCGCAGAATCTGGAGGATCTCGTTCATCGCCTTGCCTCGGGTGTGCACGTCGGCGCCGAACCCGGCGAACTCGATCGGCGACCAGCCCAATCCGATGCCGAGGATCAGCCGGCCCTTCGCAATCAGGTCGACGACGGCGGCGTCCTCGGCCAGGTGCAGCGGATGGTGTAGCGGGGCCAGCACGACACCGGTGCCGATCCGGATGCTGGAGGTTCTCGCCGCCAGCGCCGCCGACAACGGCAGCAGAGACGGCAAATACCCGTCGTCGACGAAGTGGTGCTCGGTCGTCCAGATCGAATCGAAGCCGAACCGTTCGGCCGCTTCGCCGAGCCTTAGCGCCTCGTCGTACAGGTCGGTCCACGAGCGCGGGTCACCGGCGGTGCGCTGGCACGAGAGGAGGCCGAGCCCGAGTTTCACTCTCCGCACCCCACGCCGCCCTGAATCGACACGACGGTGCCCGTGGGGTCGGTGGAGGTGAGGAACCCCCACAGGGCGCCCGGTGACGGCACGGCAACCGACCAGAACGGACCGAACTCGTCGTCGCTGATCGCCACCGCTTCCCCGTACGCCGCCTCCAGATCGGCGACGGTCGAGCCGAGCCCGATGTCGGCGTCGGTGTGGAGGCCGAGATGGTCGGTGTCGAGCAGCACATACGAGTAGAAGAAGAAGTGGTAGAGCCCGTCGGGAGCCCAGGCGCTCGCCCCGTTCCCGTACAGGGTCGTCAGGTTGTCCCACTCGACGAGCCTGATCTCGGTGCCCGGGCACGGCCCGTACACCTGGTTCCCCTCGTCATCGACCGGAGGCACCCACCCGGTGTCGCGATCGGGCAATCCGAGGATTGCCACCAGGTCGGCGATGACGGTTTCGGCGTCCGACCCGAACGTGAATGGCCCGATGTTCTCCGGCCCCAACGTCAGCGTGTCGGCCGGGTCCGGCAGCGTGGTCGTGGTCGTCGACGACGTCGTCGTGGTGGAAGACGTGGTGGTGGTTGGCTCGGTCGTCGTCGTGGTGGAACTGGTCGGCGTGGTGCTCGTCGTCGAGGAGGCGGCGGTCGTAGAAGTCGTGGTCGTCGGCAGTACCGACAGGGTGGTCGTGGTCGTGTCTGGCGTGCGATTGAGCACCGACAGGAGCGCCGCGGCGGCGAACACGGTCACCACCGCACCGGCGAGGACGGCGATGATGCGACGCTGGGTCGGCGTCATGGCAGCAACGTCGGGTTTGGCCAGTAGCGGAACACGACCCGCTGATTCAGCGAGCCAACCGGCAACGGTCCAATCTGGCGGCTGTCGCTCGTCGACAGCCAGCGGGCGTCGCCGAGCACGAACACCTCGTCTGGTCCGAGATGCCAGAAACCGTCCGGGCCAGTGTCGTCCACCGTCCACGGTTCATGCAGCAGCTCACCGTTGATGAACACCTTCCCATCCCGGAGGTCCACCTGCTCGCCGGGAAGGCCGATCACGCGCTTGACCAGCCAGAAGCCGGGTTGGGTGGGGTCCTCGAACACGACGATGTCTCCCCGCTTGGGAGGTCGGTCGGTCTTCCACGTCAGCACCAGGTCGCCCGGATGCAGCGTCGGGGACATCGACGCCTCCGCGATCCGGAATCGTGACAAACGTTCGGCGGCCACATAGGCGCCGATGGCGGCGCCGGCGACGACGACGAGACGGGAAACTCTCATACTCACCGACAAAGTGTATCGTCGGCTTCGGAGACTGTTGGGCGGCATCGCCGCTCGACAGCTGTTCGATCAACCGAGGGAGGTACCTATGGGCCTGTTCAGCCCAGTGAAAGTAGCCCACGCCCACTGCGACCTGTTTTGCGGCGTGTACGACCCGGCCCAGGCGATGGTGGAGGCCGCGTCGGTCGCCAACATCTGTCGCAAGTACGCCGCATCCGACGATCCGGTGTTCCGCGACCGGGCCATCTTCATCAAAGAAGAGCGCGCCGAACTGGCCAAGCACCATCTGATGGTGTTGTGGGTGGACTTCTTCAAGCCCCATCACCTCGAGCAGTTCCCGCAGCTCCACGACCTGTTCTGGAAGGCGCTGAAGAAAGCCGGCGAAGCGAAGAAGACGATGGACGTCGCCGTCGCCGAGGAACTCATCGACCTCATCAAGGAGATCTCCGACATCTTCTGGCAGACCGAAGAGTCGAAGACCGCCGGCGTCTATCCGCCCGCGTAAACCCAAACCATCGACAAAAGGGGCGGCTGAACGGCCGCCCCTTTTTTTCTTCCACAGCCGTCCGCAGTCGGGTACGCTGATGGCACGCGCTCATCAAGAGCGGTTGAGGGACAGGCCCTGCGAAACCGCGGCAACCGGCCGACCGGCACGGTGCCAATGCCTGAACGATGAGTCGCCGAGACGGGGCCTTCTCGTCCGCGGCGCTCAGAGCGCGACGGATGAGAGGAGACGAAGTGGCCGCACGGTCCCGATATGAGGCACCCGTCGAGGACTACCGGGAAGCGGCACGCCGGCGTGTCCTCGTCTACGACGGTGCCACCGGCACCAACCTGCAGACGGCTGGCCTCACCGCAGCCGACTTCGGCGGTCCCGACCTCGAAGGCTGCAACGAGGCGCTGAACCTCCACCGGCCCGACGTGGTCGCCGACCTGCACGCGTTGTTCCTCGACGTCGGCGTCGACGTGATCGAAACGAACACCTTCGGTGCGTTCGCCGTGCCGCTTGCCGAATACGGACTCGGCGACCGGGCATACGACATCGCGCGGGCAGGAGCCGAGATCGCACGCGAGATCACCGACCGGTACACCACCGAAGCCCATCCGCGCTGGGTTGCCGGTTCGCTGGGGCCGGGCACCAAGTTCGCCTCTCTCGGCCAGATCCGGTTCGCCGACCTGCGGGACGCCTACCGGGATGCCGCCCTCGGCCTGCTCGACGGTGGCGTCGACCTCTTCATCGTCGAAACCCAGTTCGATCTGCTCGGCCTCAAAGCCGCCATCCACGGCTGCCGTGCCGCGATGGCCGACGCCGGCCGGACCGTCCCGATCCAGGCGCAAGTCACGATGGAGGCGACCGGCAAGATGCTCCCGGGTACCGAGATCGGCGCAGCCCTCGCCGCCATCGAACCGCTCGGCGTCGACGTGTTCGGTCTGAACTGCGCCACCGGGCCGGACGAAATGCACGAACATCTCCGCTACCTGGCCGACCACGCCCGGACACCGATTTCCGCGGTGCCCAATGCCGGCCTTCCCGAAGTCGTCGACGGTGCCGTCTGTTACCGCCTCGAACCAGACGCCCTCGCCGACCATCTCGCCCGGTTCGTTACCGACTATGGCGTCACCGTCGTCGGCGGCTGCTGCGGCACCACGCCCGAGCATCTGGCTGCCGTCGTCGACAGGGTCCGCGGGCTGACCCCGGCGGAGCGGCGTCCGGTCTCCGAGCCGGGTGCTACGTCGCTGTACTCGTTCGTTCCGTTCAAACAGGACACGTCGTTCCTCATCATCGGCGAGCGAACGAACGCGAACGGGTCGAAGGCGTTCCGGCGGGCGCTGCTCGACGAAGACTGGGACGCCGCCCTGCAGATCGCCACCAACCAGGTCAAAGAGTCGGCCCACCTCCTCGATGTCTGCGTCGACTACGTCGGTCGGGATGGGGTCGCCGACATGGACGCCATCGCTTCCCGGTTCGCCACCCAGGTGGCAGCGCCGCTCGTGGTCGACTCGACCGAACCGGAGGTGATGGAGGCCGCGCTCCAGTGGATCGGCGGCCGGGCCGTTCTCAACTCGGCGAACCTCGAAGATGGCGACGGACCTGGATCCCGCGCCCACCGGGTGTTCCGGCTGGCGAAAGCGTACGGAGCAGCCGTCATTTGCCTGCTCATCGACGAACGCGGTCAGGCCCGGGACGTCGAATGGAAGATGGACGTCGCCCACCGTCTCTACCGACTCGCCACCGAACGCTACGGGCTCGAACCGGGCGACCTGCTGTTCGATCCTCTCACCTTCCCCCTCTCCACCGGCGACGACGACCTTCGGGGCGACGCCATGGCCACCCTCGAGGCGATCCGGCGCATCAAGACCGAGCTGCCCGGCGTGTTCACCGTCCTTGGCGTGTCCAACGTGTCGTTCGGACTGGCGCCGGCGACCCGGCACGTCCTCAACTCGGTGTTCCTCCACGAGGCCGTCGCCGCAGGCCTCGACGCCGCGATCGTGCATGCCGGCCGGATCGTGCCGCTGCACCGCATCTCCGACGATCTGCTCCAGACAGCGCTCGATCTCATCTACGACCGGCGCGCACCCGGCTATGACCCGCTCGTGAGGCTGCTCGAAGTCGCCGACGGGACCGTCGGCGTCACGGCCGTCGCGGAGGACCGCAGCGGCTGGCCGGTCGAAGAGCGGCTCAAGGCGAGGATCGTCGATGGGGAGCGGGACGGTCTCGAAGCCGACCTCGACGAGGCGCTCGCCGAACGGTCGGCCTTGTCCATCATCAATGACGTCCTGCTCGAAGCGATGCAGACCGTCGGCGACCTGTTCGCGTCCGGCGACATGCAGCTTCCGTTCGTCCTCCAGTCGGCAGAGGCGATGAAGGCAGCCGTGGCGCATCTCGAACCGCACCTCGAACGATCCGACGTCGTCTCCAAAGGCACCGTGGTGCTGGCGACGGTCGCCGGCGACGTCCACGACATCGGCAAGAACCTGGTCGACATCATCCTCACCAACAACGGCTACCAGGTGCGGAACCTCGGCATCAAGGTGCCGCTGTCCGACATGCTCGCCGCGGTCGAAGAACACGGAGCCGCTGCACTCGGCATGTCGGGGCTGCTCGTCAAGTCGACCCTCATCATGCGCGACAACCTCGACGAGATGGCCCGCCGGGGCGTCGACGTCCCGGTGTTGCTCGGCGGCGCCGCCCTCACCCGCTCCTACGTGGAACGCGACCTCCGTCCCCGCTATCCGGGGCCGGTCCACTACGGCAAGGATGCCTTCGAAGGGCTTCGCATCCTCGACGCGCTCCGCAACGGGGAGACCGTCGAGACGCCGCAGCGGATCCGGGTGGCGAAACCAGCGGGCACCCGGCCGCCGGCCGCGGAGGCTCCGGCCCGTTCGCCGCACGTCGCCGTCGACAATCCGGTCTTCACCCCACCGTTCATCGGATCAAGAGTGGTGGACGGAATCCCGCTCGACGACATCGCTGCCTACCTCAATGAGACGGCCTTGTTCCGCAACCAGTGGCAGTTCCGGCCGGCCGGCGACGAGACCGACACCGAGTTCAAACAACGGCTCCGGCCGCTCCTCGAAGAGCGCCTTGCCGAAGCCGGCGAGCTGCTCCAACCGGCCGTCGTCTACGGGTACTTCCCGGTCAACGCCGACGGCAACGACCTGATCGTCTGGAAGGACGACACCCGCAGCGCCGAACAGGTCCGGTTCACCTTTCCCCGACAGTCGACCGACCCGTGGCTGTGCATCGCCGACTTCTTCCGTCCGGTCGGCACCGAAGCCGACTACGCCGCGTTTCACATCGTCACGATGGGTTCGCGTGTATCGGAGGTCACCGCCGAACTGTTCGCCGCCGACCGCTACCGGGACTACCTGCTCACCCACGGCCTCGGCGTCGAAATGGCCGAGGCGCTCGCCGAATACTGGCATCGACACATCCGGGAAGAGTGGGGATTCGGTGCCGAAGACGGGCCGACGCTTCGTGGCCTGTTCCGCCAGCAATATCGGGGTGGCCGCTACTCGTGGGGCTACCCGGCATGCCCCGACCTCGAAGACAACGCAAAGGTGGCCGATCTGCTCGAAGCCGGGCGCATCGGCGTCGTCTGTTCCGAGGAGACGGCGTGGCAGTACCAACCAGAGCAAACCACGTCGGCGATCATCGTTCATCACCCGTCCGCCAAGTACTTCGTCGCCAGATAGGAGGACCATGCTGATCGACAAGTCAGACTTCACCACCGTCGTCGAAGTGAACCCTCCAAACCTGCCCAACATGCAGCACCGGCAGCTCGAAGGGGTGTGGGACAACGTGCTGGTCACCGACAACGTCTTCGGGAAGATTCGCGTTTCGCCGTACGCGTTCGCGGCCCGCATCACCCACGACGTGCCGTCGGTGCATCCGACGGTCGTCGTGTCGACCAGAGACCGGAACATCCTCGCGATCGAGTCTGAAGTGCGGGGGGCGCTCGGCAACGGCGTCGATTCGTTCTTCGTCGTCATCGGAGACACCTATCCGCACGTCGACCATCTCGCCGACCACTACGAGATCGTCGAGCACCTCCGATCGTTGCAGGAGCGGATGCCCCCGTTCGAGGTGGGCATGCCAACTCGGTTTCGGCGGTGGCAGCTGAAGAAACGCATCGACCTCGGCGCCCAGTTCTTCATCGCCGGTCCGATCATGGACCCCGACGTGCTCGAACGGCACACCGAACAGCTCGGCCTCGAGTCGGGAGACCCGCCGGTGTTCCTGTCCGTGATCCCGCCGTTCTCGGCCGGGTGGGTGGACCGCACCGCCGAATGGGGCGCCGCACCCGTCGGCGCCGAGCTCCGTCGTCGGCTCGAAGCGATGGACGACGAGTCCGCTCGACGCTTCGGTTGGGAGGTCGCGGGGGAGATCGCCGACAGGGCCAGGCAGCTCGGCTACGCCGGGGCCGTCCTCATGGGGCTGCGCTACTCGACGGCCGTCGAAGAGGCGGGCCGGGAATGGCGCCGGGTCAGCTCAGGACGTCCTCGTCGAGCTTCGTGAACAGCGGCCC
>JANTGE010000093.1 GCA_024763085.1 Acidimicrobiia bacterium | reverse complement strand
CCTGCTGCTGCCTCCCGTAGGAGTCTGGGCCGTGTCTCAGTCCCAGTGTGGCTGATCGTCCTCTCAGACCAGCTACCCGTCGTAGCCTTGGTGAGCCATTACCTCACCAACAAGCTGATAGGCCGCGAGCCCATCCCGAAGCAGCGGACCATTTCCTCGTCGGTCCATGCGAACCAACGAGGGTATCCGGTATTAATCCGGGTTTCCCCGGGCTATCCCGATCTTCGGGGCAGGTTGCTCACGTGTTACGCACCCGTTCGCCGCTCCGTCATACCGGTTGGTTACCCATCCAGTATGCGTCGCTCGACTTGCATGCATTAGGCGCGCCGCCAGCGTTCGTCCTGAGCCAGGATCAAACTCTCCAACGTACAGGTTGTCCCGCCCCCCGAAGGAGACGGACCCAAACTGTCAGAGATGGTGTTCCTGAGCGCCCCGAGGCTTGACAATCCCGGGACGCGCTGGAGTACGTCCGTCTCCCCGTAGGGCGACGGATGACTGGCTTTTTGGCACGCTGTTTAGTTGTCAAGGAGCCCGAGGTGTTCCAGGCAGCGATGCCTGGGCCACTCATTCTACCAGAGTTCCTGTCGCACCGGCAGGCGCGACCCCGGACTGGATTCCCGGGAGCGGGAACTGTAGCCGATTCCCGACGCATGTCAAGCCAGCCGGTATCCTATCGCTCGTGCACTGGGTCGATCGTCTCGCCGGCGCCGTAATGGCCCGGTCACGAAGCAAACTCTTCCCCGATGGCTGGGGTTCCCTGCCGTCTGATGCTCCCGCGGTGCGCCCCCTCACCGTTGCGTGGACGAAGGTCAGCACCCGGAAAGACCTCGAAATCAGCGACGGCCGCTTCATCTCCCCGGCTCCGCTTCCCCCTGCGGCCGTACAGGGAACCATCCGCTGGTTGCAGCCGGTCGGGAGCACCGCCGTATGCCTCCTGCTCGCCGCATCCAACGAGGAAGGCTTCGAACGGCGCGAGATCCTGGCCCGAGACCTTGCACGGCAAGGAGTCGGGTCCTTGATTCTCGAGAACCCCTACTACGGGTCTCGACGGGTCCACGAGGGGAACCCTCCCATAAGGACCGTTGCCGAGCTCCTGATCATGGGTTCGGCGGCGATGCAAGAAGCCTCGGGCATCTTGCTTGGGTTCGACTCCCGCTATACGGTCGGAGTCGGCGGCTACAGCATGGGTGGCAACATCGCAGGGCTGGTCGCGGCGTCGTTTCCGAAGCCGCTCGTTGCGGTCCTCATGGCGCCCTCACCATCGCCCGCCTCGGTCTTCACGGAGGGCCTTCTTGCCGACGTCGTCGATTGGAACGCGCTCGGGGGCCGCAGCGCTGCAGAGCCCCACCTGCGAGAAGTGCTCGATCGGGCGTCCATCCTCGCCTTCCCACCGCCGACCAGGCCCGACCTGGCGATCATCATCGGAGCTCGCGGCGACGGATACATCCCTGCAGAGGCCGTCGAGTCGATTCATCATCACTGGCCCGGATCCGAGCTGCGCTGGGCTCCTGGCGGGCACATCACGCTGGCGACGGTAGGACGTGCCCACCTCGTCGAGGCGTTGTCCGACGCGTTCAAGAGCGCCTGAGCAAGTCGCGCAGGTTCCAGAACGTCCGCCAGACCGCCTCATGCCACCGCAGGTTCGCCGCGTCTATCCCCGGCCCGTACACAGTCAACACTTCGTTGCGATCACCTTCACTCAGGCAGCGGTCCGCGCACATGAGATGGCCCAGGTCCCACATGGGATCCCCCATGGCCAGCAGATCCCAGTCGATGACAACGACGCCTCCGTCGACGGCCAACAGGTTCTTGGAGAAGAAGTCCCCGTGGACCAACGTCGGCTGGGGACAGGTCGGTTCTTTAGACCTGAGGATCCGTTCGGCCGACTCGGCCAGCTCACGATGGCTGAGACGCCAGTCCGGCCGGGCCTGGTCGAGGGTTCCGGCGAACTCGACCACTCCCCTCGCAATACGATTCCTGTTCGGCCGAGAACGCATCACCAGGACCTGCAACTCCTGCGACAGTCCTGACAGACGTACCTGGTGGAGGCGCTTCAGCATCGCTGCGCCTTTCCGCCGATCCGACGGTGCCCAGTCGCGCCTCTCCACCGTCTCGCAGACGAGCGCAGCTCGGTCGCCCGATGCCTTCATGCCGACCACTTGCGGCACGCTGAGGCCGAACTGCTCGAGCTCCACGAGTGCGAGGAAGTGCTTGCGCGCGGTATCGACCGGACCAAGTCCCGAGTAGTCGTCCATGCCCTCCTCGTAGACCTTGATGTGGACGTCTCGTCCGCCGACCGCGGTCTCGACGCGGCAGCGGGCCACGACACATCCGCTACCCCCTCCCACCTCTGCGATCGCCTTTACGTCACTCGCCGGGTCGAGGATCTGCCGAAGCCACGACTGGATGTCGGCTACCCGGCCTGCGGTCACTGGATGAGCCGAACGAACCGCCGCTTCCCCACCTGTACGACGGCGCCAACCAGACGGGAGCGAGGCACTTCGATACCGGAGACGCGCTCCCCGTTCACCTTCACCGCCCCTTGGTCGATCAGGCGGCGGGCCTCGGCCGATGACGACACGAGGCCGGCAGCCTTGAGGAGGCCGGGAAGGTGCACAGGGTCGGACGCCGGAAGCGGCATCTCCGGAACATCGTCCGGGGCTCGATGTTCTTTGAACACGCGATCGAAGGTTGCTTCCGCGTTCACCGCGGCATCGGACCCCCAGTAGATGGTGACGACGTCTCGAGCAAGACGCCGCTTCGCCTCTCCAGGGTGGAGGCTACCGTCACGGAGACCGGCCACGATACGTGCTATCTCCTCGGCGGGCTCATCGGTGCACAGCTCAAAGTATGACGGCATCAGATGATCCGGGATGCTCATGACCTTCCCGAACATGTCCTCCGGAGGATCGTCGATGGCGATGTAGTTGCCGAGCGACTGTGACATCTTGTGCGAACCGTCGGTCCCGACCAGCAGCGGCACCGTCATGGCTACCTGCGGGACCTGGCCGGCCTTCTCCTGGAGGACCCGCCCCATCATCAGGTTCCAGAGCTGATCCGCACCACCGAGCTCCACATCTGCTTCGACCGCAACCGAGTCCTGTGCTTGGAGCAGCGGGTAGAGGAACTCCATCAGCGAGATCGGGCGATGCTCTGCGTACCGTCTGGCGAAGTCGCCGCGCTCGAGCATCTGGGCGACCGTTGCTTTCGACGTCAGGTCGAGCACCTGTGACATGTCCATCCCAGCCAGCCACTCCGAGTTGTACCGGATCTCGAGAGGCTCCGGCAGGAGGATTCTCCGGAACCCTTCCAACACGTGATCGGCGTAGCCCTTGACTTCCGCTCCAGACAGGCGTCGCCGAGTGTCACTGACGCCTGAGGGATCTCCGACCTGTGCCGTAAAGTCGCCCACGATGAGCACCGCGGTGTGTCCCAGCTCTTGAAACTGTCGCAACTTTCTCAGTACGACGGCCCATCCAAGATGCACGGCAGGTGCGGTCGGATCCAAACCGAGCTTGACCCGAAGCGGACGATCCAGCCGAGCAGCGAGCTCCTCTTTCGTCACGACTCGCTCGGTACCACGAAGCAGCTGTTCCAACGACATGGCGAGCAGGTTAGCCGTGTGCCAAATGCTCATCTTTCCCTGCCATGCCGGTACCCTGGCTGCCTTAGGAGTACGGGGCATGAAACGTTGGCCGGCCCTCGCCGTCGTCATCGCTTTGCTGGCGGCGGCATGCAGTCTGCAACCCATTGAAGATCCAGGGCTTGGAGACCGTGGTCTCACCACGGTGGTCTATGCCGCAGATGGCTCGGTGCTGGCCGAGTGGCATGCGGAGGAAGACCGGGCTCTCGTCACCTACGACGAACTGCCGCCAGATCTCATCAACGCCGTCGTCGCCATCGAGGATGAGCGGTACTGGCAGCACGCCGGGGTAGATCTGCGTGCGCTGGCCCGCTCGATCGTCGCCAACCTCGAAGCCGGCGGAGTCGTGCAGGGCGCCTCGACCATCACACAGCAATATGTGAAGAACGTCATCCTCACTCCTGAAGTCACGCTCGACCGCAAACTCACCGAGGCGGCACTCGCGCTGCGCCTCGAAGAGGGACTGACCAAGGAGCAGATCCTCGAGCGCTACCTCAACACCGTCTACTTCGGTGACGGAGCCTACGGAGTAGGCACAGCCGCCCTGCACTTCTTCGGCGTGCCGGTGTCCGACCTCACCCTCGGCCAGGCCGCGCTGCTCGCTGGGATGATCCAATCTCCCGCGGCGACCGACCCCTATCGCAATGCGGAGGCGGCGTTGACCAGACGCAGAGTCGTCTTGAACAAGATGGTCGAACTGGGGTGGACCGACCTCGAAGCCGCCGAAGCTGCGGATCAGGAACCCCTGCAGCTCAGACCCAGGGAGCCCGGCAAGGCCCGTTACCCCTACTTCACCGAGGAGGTGAAGCGGCGGCTGCTCGACGATCCGGCGTTGGGCCAGACGGCCCAGGACCGCTACAACGCGCTGTTTCGCGGCGGACTCCGTATCAACACCACTATCGATCCTCTGGCACAAGACGCCGCCGAAGCGGCGCTCGCCTCGGTGCTGCCAGAAGACGGTCCGTCAGGAGCGCTCGCTGCCGTCGATCCCCGCACCGGCCACGTGGTGGCGCTCGTCGGAGGACGTGATTTCTATGATCCGGACGATCCCGTCGCCCAGTTCAATCTGGCAGTGCAGGCGCGTCGACAGCCTGGATCCTCCTTCAAGCCTTTCGTGCTCGCCGCCGCTCTCGAAAAAGGATTCAGCCTCCAGTCGGTGTTCAAAGGAGGTCGGGCGGTGACCATCTCGACCGACTCCGGGCCTTGGCTCGTCGAGAACTACAACGGTGCGGTGTTTCCCGACCTCACGCTCCTCGAGGCGACGGTATTCAGCGTCAACGTCGTCTACGCCCAGGTGGTGCAGGCCATCGGTCCTGAACCGGTCGTCGAGGTCGCCCGGGCGGCCGGCATCACGGCACCGCTCCAACCGCTCCCTTCCATCGCTCTGGGCGCCGAAGAGGTGAGTCCGCTCGACATGGCGTCTGCGTACGCCACCTTCGCTGCCGACGGTATCCATGTGGACCCCATCTTCGTCACGACCATCGAGACCCATGACGGCGTGAACCTCTACGAAGCCGTTCCAGTCGTCACCGAAGCGCTCGCCAGAGACGTCGCCCAGCAGGTAACGGCTGCCTTGACCGACGTGGTTCGCCGTGGCACCGGGCAGCGGGCGAAGATCGGACGTCCGATCGCCGGCAAGACCGGCACCTCTCAGGAACACCGGGACGCCTGGTTCGTCGGCTACACACCAGAGCTGGCCGCCGCCGTGTGGGTCGGGTTCCCTGAGGGGCAGGTCGCTATGGAGCCTCCAACCACACCGATCACCGTCACGGGCGGGTCCTGGCCTGCTGAGATCTGGGGCCGGTTCGCATCAGGAGCCTTGTCCGGCACCCCCTACGGACAGTTGGCGTCTGCGTCCGACGACGGGATGGTCACCGTCGAAATCGACTTATCGACCGGCTTCCTGGCCGGCCCGTACTGTCCCCGATCGCACGTGGCGCGAGTTCGGGTCCCCGCCAACGACGTGCCGACGGTCATCTGTCCGGTGCACAACCCGGCCGGGGTCGTACAGGTTGGAGCTTCGACGCTCCCCAGCGTCATCAGTCTCGATCTCGGCACTGCCGCCGAGACTCTGAACGTCGCCGGGTTCCAGGTCGAGGTCGAGTGGCGCGACGGCGGCTCGCTGGCGCAGGGCACCGTATTCGACCAGCGCCCCTCCCCCGGCTATCCGGCGCAAGCCGGGTCGACCGTGGTCTTGATCGTCGCCGGACCGAAACCGGGGACCACCATCCCTGCCGTGGTCGGTTTTCCGCTCGGGCAGGCCACACAGGAACTCGCATCCCTCGGCGTGGCCATCGAAGTCATCACCGAAGCGGAGTCCAACCCGAGCGACGCTCGGCGCCGCAGCGGCGTCGTATGGAAACAGAATCCGGGTCCGGGCGCACCGGCTACCGGCACCGTCAAGCTGTGGGCAAACCCGTGAGGCGGACCCGGTCTACCTGGCAAGGACGAAACGCCACCGGCGTTCCGTAGCCCGCGAGATTCCCACCCGTGGCAGGGCCAGGACCGTCCCGTCGATGCTGGTCCGCTCCAGCAGGCGTACCGGGCCATCATCGACGTTGGTGCCATCCAGCTCCCCGGTGATGCCCAGGGCCTGACAGAGCTTGCCGGGACCGTCGCAGAGGTGTTCGGAACGTCCCCGCCGGCGCGCCATGGCGGTGGTCCCTTCCGTCGGGGTCCCTGCCCGCAGGAGGACGGCGGCCCCTTCCCCGGCAGGCCCGGCCACGATGTTGGCACACCAGTGCACGCCATAGGATCGATAAACGTAGAGCGTCCCTTCGGGACCGAACATCGAACGGTTACGCCGGGTCTCGCCACGAAACGCATGACTGGCCGGGTCGTCCTCGCCTCCGTAGGCCTCCACCTCGGTGAGGACTATCTCCGTAGGTTCCCCGTCGAACTCGGTACGCAGTCGACGCCCGAGCAGCGACCGGGCGAATGTCTCGACGTCGATCACTCGAGCAAGTCCAACAGCAGCGCCTTGAACGTGTGTTTCCGGTTTTCGGCCTGATCGAGCACCCGTGAGCGGGGATGGTCGATCACCTCGTCGGTGACCTCCTGTCCGCGGTGGGCCGGCAGGCAGTGCAGGAAGATGGCGTCACCTGCGGCCGATTCGAACAAGCGCAGGTCGACCTGATACGGGGAGAAGAGCCGCGCACGCTCTTCGGCTTCGCTCTCCTGGCCCATCGAAGCCCACACATCGGTGTAGACGACGTCGGCCCCGGCAACGGCCGCATACGGGTCATTGGTCACTTCGACCGCTCCGTATCGCCGGGCTTTGGCGACATATGCCGGGTCCGGCTCGTAGCCTGCCGGGGTCGCTACCCGCACCTCCATGCCCAGCATCGTCGCCCCGACCATCAGAGAGTGAAGCACATTGTTGCCGTCTCCGACGTAGGCCACGACAGCGCCTTCGAAGGGGCGGTGCTCCGCGATCGTCTGCAGGTCCGCAAGCGCCTGGCATGGATGTTCGAGATCGGAGAGCAGATTCACGACCGGGGCTTCGGCATGGGTCGCTACATCGATGAGGTCTTGATGGTCGAAGACGCGCATCGCGATGAGGTCGAGATAGCGGTCGAGGACGCCTGCAACGTCTTTCGGGGCCTCCCGACTGCCCATACCCACCTCCTGCTGGCCGAGCACGACAGGATGGGCGCCGGTCTCGGCGGCAGCAAGCTCTGCCGACACCCTCGTTCGGGTCGACGGCTTCTGGAAGAAGAGCCCCACAGAGCGATGCACCAAGTGGTCATACACCGAAGCAGGGTCCCGTTTCACCGCCATCGCTCTCGTCAGCACCGAGCGAAGCTGGTCGGGTGTCAGATCATCGATATGAAGGAAGTCCACAGTCAGGCTCCTCTCAAACGGCCGCCAAGCCGCTCGGCTACGGCAGCGACCATCCGATCCCTGATCGCCGCGGCGTCCTCGGCGGTAAGTGTCC
>JANTGE010000092.1 GCA_024763085.1 Acidimicrobiia bacterium | reverse complement strand
TCGGCGCACGCCGGTTCGACGAAGTCACTCTCCAGGGGATCGCCGACACTGCGGGCGTCACCGTACAGACGGTCATTCGCAGGTTCGGGTCGAAGGAAAAGCTGTTCGACGCCGTTGCCGAACGCGAAGCCGAGCGGGTAGCCGCCAGGCGAGAGGTTCCTCCAGGCGCAGACCTCAGAGCCGCCATCGAGATTCTCGTCGAGCACTACGAGATCGACGGGTCAACCGTTCTGCATCTCCTCGCCGAATCCGACCGGTCGCCCCAGGCGGCCGCGGTCGCCGAGCAAGGACGCGCCACCCACCGCCAGTGGGTCGAGCATCATCTGGCTCGGATCTTCGGGGAGACGTCAGGTACCGACCGCAGACGCCTGATCGACGCAGCTGTGGCCGCAACCGACCTGTACACATGGAAACTGCTGAGAGAGGATCTCGGCCGAAGCAAGGAAGAGGTGGTCGAAGTGATGGTGACACTCATGGAAGGATTGCGGAGGACGACCCGATGACCAGGATCCTCATCTACACATCTCCGGCACGTGGTCACCTCTTCCCGATGCTGGGCACCTCCACCGAACTGGTGCGGCGCGGCCACCAGGTGCACCTGCGGACGATTGCGTCTGCCGCCGACAAGGTGCGCGCCGCCGGGATCGAGTTCTCGCCGATCGATCCACGGATCGAAGCCCGCGAGATGGATGACTGGAAGGCGAAGAACCCAATGGCTGCGGTCGACCTCGCGATGAGGACCTTCGCCGATCGGGCACCATACGAAATCGGCGACGTGAAGGGTGCCATCGCGGAGTTCGGGCCCGATGTGGTCGTGGTCGACACCAACACCTGGGGCGCCCAGGTCGCTGCCGAGGCTTCAGGCCTGCCGTGGGCGACGTTCCAGCCGTACTTCACCCCGATGCCCGACCGCGACGTGCCGCCGTTCGGACCGGGTCTGGCACCGGCCGGCGGCCTGCTCGGCACCTTGCGCAATCGCGTCCTCGGCCCCGTCATCACCGGCAAACTGGCGAAGCTCATGCTGCCGGTCATGAACGGGATGCGGGCGAACGAGGGACTCGCCGCAGTAGAAGACCTCGAGGATGCGTTCACCCGGGCGCCGCTCACCCTCTACTTCACGATCCCCGAACTCGAGTACCCGCGCCGTAGGTGGCCCGCGTCGTACCGATTCGTCGGCCCGGCCCTCGGCGGGCCTTTCGCAGAGGCGTTCGACCTACCGGCAACCGACCGACCGATCGTGCTCGTCACGTGCTCGACGGAACAGCAAGACGACCGGCGTATCGTCGAAGCAGCTCTCGAGACATTGCCCCAGGCCGGCTACTTCGTGGTGGCAACCACCGCGGCTCACGACCCGGCGAGTTTCAAGGCCCCAGCCGATGGCGCCCTCGTCGAACGCTTTCTCCCTCATGAGGCGCTGCTCCCGCAGACAGCGGTAGCGGTCGGCCACGGAGGCATGGGTATCACCCAGCGGGCGCTTGCCCATGGCATACCGATCGTGGTGGTCCCGTTCGGTCGTGACCAGCTCGAGGTGGCCCGCCGGGTCGAGGCCGCGGGTGTGGGGGTCAGACTCCCGCAGCGGAGACTCGGAAAGCTGGACCGGGCAGTCGGTGAGGCCCTCGAACTCCGAGGCGCCGTTGAGCCCATCGCCTCATCGATGGCGGCAGCCGGCGGCGACCGAGCAGCCGCGGAGGCCGTCGAGGAACTCGTCAGGGCCGAGGCGCGCTAACAGCTGACGGTGGGGTCGACGGTGAACACGCCGTCGACCAGCTCACCGCAGAACGTCACCGTAGTGTCGGTCCACGTGACACCCTGGGCTGAGGCGAGCGGGACGTCGACCATTTCCTCGTAGTCGACGATCGGCACCGAGGCGCCGCCGCACTGCGGCGGATACGACTCCGCGAGTGCGTCACACAGCCGGGCTCCGCTTTGGTCCACGAGCAGGAACCCTTGGATGGCGATAGTGCCAGTGGCGTCGGTGGCCAGTGCCTCCGACACGGTCAGGCCGCCCTCTGCGGGCATGCCTACCGATGGACTGTCGTTGCTGACGGGTAGGGGTCCGGGGGCCGCCATGTCGCCGGTGTCGTTGCAGTCGGGTTCGCCTTCGAGACAGGCGCCGGCTGCCGGCGGTGCGTCTCCGGTGTTGGTTGGCAGCGTGTCCGACCCGCCGGTTTCGGCGGTGGTGCACGCCGCGACGAAGAGGCCTGCCACGATCAAGAGGATTCCAAGGCGATGGATCACGAATGCTCCTTGCGTATGTCCTGTTTGGACGCGCCGGTCGCCCGTAAGGTTCCCACATCTGGCGAGCACCACGGCCGCGCGTCGGTGGCTGCGAGGGAGGAGCCGACTCCCTGGTCCGGACGGGTACGCTGATGACAACTTCGAGTAGGGAGCCACACGTGGAAACGGATCGAGAGCGCGCCGAGCGCCGGGAGCGCGAACGCGAAGAGGCGAAGGAGCGTTCCGAGCGCATCCGCAAAGAAGAGCAGGAACGGGCAGAGGCCTACGAACGGGAACGAAAGGCAGCGCACGAGCGAGCCGAACGTGAACGACAGGAGTCCAGGCAGCGAGCCGAACGCGAGCGCCAGGAAGCCCGAAAGCAGCGCGAAGCACAAGACGACGATTGATCCGTCGCGCTGCCGCACTAGCTTGAGGCTGGAGCACCTGTCAACGAGCTAGGAGATGCAGGTGTCACAGCAGCCACCCGCACGGTCGTCGGTCTGTGAGGACGGGCCTGCAGGGTGCCGCGGCCAGGTCGAGTGGCAGAGCGACGGATCGCAGAGATGCGCGTTCCATGCCCGAATACTCCGGAGGAGGCGGGTGCTTCGAGCGCTGGCCTCCGTTGTCGTCGCCGTGCTGGTCACCATCGGCATCGGTGCCGGAATCAACGCCCTCTTCGTTCGGTCCGGCGAGGCACCCAGCCAGTCCAGGGCCTGGGAGTTGTGCAGGGATGCCGTGGGCCGAGTGGCGCCTGAGAGTGCGGTCTTTCCTTCGAGACCGAAGCCTGAGGCGATCAGCGACAGCGTCAAGATCCAAGTTCCGATGAACGTCTATGTGGTCCGTCTCCTCGTCGACGTTCCCAACTCGGAGAGCAGTGCCATCCAGCGGGACTACCGGTGCACGATCAGCTACCTCCAGCACGGCGGTTGGCAGATCACTCGCGTCGATGTGGCCCCGTAGACCCGACGAAGGTCGGTCCCCGGTTTCTGTCACTGGCACCCGGTACGATCGAACATATGTTCGATGACGTATTGGTAGCCGAACTGGAAAGCCTCGAACCCGGAGTTGCCCTGGCCGCCCTGCTTGCCTCGATCGACGAGGTCGGTGTCTCCGGCCGGGTCCGCGTAGCCGTTCTGCGGGCACGACGGCGTCAGCTCTCGCACCTGGAGGCCGGACTGCTGTCCGACATGGCGGCGATCGTGGATGCCGTCTCCGACCTCGAAGACCTTCCGCAGGATTTGGTCTTTGCCGAGGCGGCGGCCGAGGTGCGGTCGGCGCTGGCGTTGACCCGACGGGCCGCCGACGTCCAAGTCGAGCTGGCTCTACGACTGCGGCACCGTCTGCCGCAGGTGGCTGCCGCTTTGGACGCAGGAGCGATCGATCTGCGGCGGGCACGGGTGATCGACGACGGAACGTGTCACCTGGATGCGGAGCGCGCCCGCGAAATCGCCGACGAGGTGCTCGACGGCGCCGGACGGCGTACGACCGGACAGCTGGCCGCGACGATCCGTCGCCTTTGCATCGATGTCGACCCTGACGACGCCGCCGACCGGTATAGACGTGCCGTCGACGAGCGCAGGCTCGTTGTCGAACCAACGGTCGACGGGACCTCCAACCTGCTCGGCCTGGATCTTCCGCCCGACCGGGTGGCGGCCATCCGGGCCCGGATCAACCACATCGCGAAGAGTCTGCGGCGGCCGGGCGAGACCCGAACGATGGACCAGCTCCGCGCCGACGTGCTGCTCGACCTCCTGGAAGGCAACCACGACACGAAGGGCGGCGTGGTGGAACTCCGGGTCGATCTCGAAACGCTCGCTGGTCTCGTCGACCGGTCAGGCGAACTCGGAGGCTACGGCCCGATCGTCGCCGAGATCGCCCGGCGGATAGCCGAACGCTATCCCAATGGAGACTGGCGGTTCGCTGCCTCGCTCGGCGACACGATCGTCGACACCGGTGTCGTCCGGCGGCGCCCCACCAGCTCGCAGCGTCGCCACGTCCAGGCCGCCAACACCCGCTGCGTGTTCCCGGGCTGCCGGATGCCTGCATCCGACTGTGACATCGACCACACGATTCCCTGGGCTCAGGGTGGTCCCACCACGGTCGGCAACACCGCGCCGCTCTGCCGCCACGACCACCTGCTGAAAGACACGATCGGATGGGAGTGTCGCCCCGACGGGGACGGAGCCTACCGGTGGACCAGTCCGCTCGGCCTCACCTATACAGCCAACGGCCAGTCACCGTAGACAGCCATTGCCGCCATCAAAGAGCACATGCAGACCGACCACCCGGCTCTCTATGAGGAGGTCGGCGACCAGGACCTTCACGACTGGGTCGAAGTCGAGTAGCGCCGGCCAGGGGACCGGCCCGCCGACGCCACCCGACGTTCTTCCTGTCGACTACGGGCAGCCACCCTGTAGCGGCGCGCTCAGTAGTCGTACGGCTCCAGTGTCCCGTCTCGGGTGATCATCACCACCGGTTGCGACTCCCACGTCGACTCGTCACCGCCCATACCTGGCGAATCTTCCGGCATCCCCGGCAGGGCAAGCCCGACGATGTCCGGTCTGGTATCGAGCATCTTGGTGATGGCTCCAACCGGGACATGGCCTTCGACGACGTAGCCGTCGATCAGCGCGGTGTGACACGACCCGGCACCCTCTGGGACACCGTGGGACGTTTTGAACTCGGCGATCTCCGGATCGGAGACGACTGTGACTTCTGCTCCGTTGTTCTGTAGGTACCCGACCCACTCTGAGCAGCACCCTCAGTCGGGGGTCTCGTGGACCTCCACCTGAACGCCTGCCAAGGCAGGGCCGCCGGTCGGAGCCTGCACGGTGGTCGGCGTCGCGGCGCCGCCACAGGCGGCGGCGATCACCGACAACACAGCGAGGAACATAAGTGGCTTCAACACTCCTCCTCTAAAGGATGATTTGCCTCAGCCTATCGGACCGCGAAGCCGACGACGAGTCGAAACGAGCCGAACACCTGTTCGAGTAGGATGAGTCCATGGCCGACGCAGCCACCATCCTGCACGCCGACCTCGATGCCTTCTACGCCTCGGTGGAGCAGCTTCTAGACCCATCGCTGCGCGGGATCCCGATGGCCGTCGGCGGAGGTGTCGTACTCGCGGCTTCGTATGAAGCGAAAGCGTTCGGCGTCAGGGGAGGGATGCCAGGGAGGCAGGCCAGGCAGTTGTGTCCCAATCTGCGGTTCGTGTCCGGACACTTCAAGGAGTACGTCCGCCTCGGCGACGAGGTGATGACCATCCTCGAGAGCTACACCCCGGCGGTGGAGCGCATCTCGATCGACGAGGCGTTCCTCGACGTCGCCGGGTCGGTCCACCTGTTCGGTGCCCCGGCGGAGATCGCCGCAGACATCCGGCGCCGCGTCCGCGAAGAGGTGGGTCTCCCCATCTCGGTCGGTGTTGCCCGCACCAAGCATCTCGCCAAGATCGCTTCCCAGGTGGCGAAACCGGACGGACTCGTCGTCGTCGAACCAGACCGCGAAGACGAGTTTCTGCATCCGCTGCCGGTCGAGTTGATGTGGGGCGTCGGCCCGGTGACAAAGCAGCGTCTTGCCGAGCGAGGGATCCGCACCATCGGCGACCTCGCCGAGACGCCGGGCGAGAGTCTCGAGCGTCTTCTGGGCCGGGCAGTCGGCAGCAAGCTGGGTGCGCTGGCAATCAACGAGGACCCCCGCAGCGTCGAAAGGCACCGGCGGGCTGCTTCGGTGAGCGCCCAATCTGCGCTGGGCAGGCAGCCGGTGTCCGATGATCTCATCCAACGGACGATCCGCCACCTGGCCGACCGGGTCGCGACCCGGCTACGCGCCAAGCATCGGGCGGGGAGAACCGTCACCGTCCGGGTTCGTTTCGAAGACTTGAAGGCGGTCACTCGATCGGTGACGCTCCCGGCCGCGGTGTCGGTGACCCCGATCATCGCTGAGGTCGCCGAGAGTCTGGTCCGGACCGCCCTCGCCGACCATCCCCACCAAAGGATCATCACCCTGCTCTCGGTCGGGGTGTCGCACCTCGAATACGAAGAGGCGTTGCAACTCGAACTGCCGCTGCATCTCGACGGCGAGGAACGCCGCCCAGGCACCGAAAAGGGGTCGGAACGGTGGGCGCTCGACAAAGCGATCGACGAAGTTCGGGAGAAGTTCGGCCGAGCCTCCGTCGGGTATGCGTCGGTGGTGTTGGCCAAAGACAGAGCGGTCCCTGACGAGTTCCGCGAACTGGCGGAGCACTGACTCGGCGCGCCGCCAGACTCCGCTCAACAGGACATCCAACCCCAACGAAGTGGCGGGCAAATGAGCGCATGCTTCCCCCTGCGAAGGGGGAAGTGGCCGAGGCGGAGCCGAGGTCGATGGGGGTGGCTTCGCAGGTGGTTGCGAGTTTCGATTGTGAGTTGTCCGGTGTCCGACTGCTTCTTGGTGGAGGCACGGCGTCCGTCTCCAACAGGAGGTCGATGGGGGTGTCTTCGCAGGTGGTGGTGAGTTTCGATTGTGAGTTGTCCGGGTGCTTCTTGGTGGAGGCACGGTGTCCGTCTCCAACAGGAGGTCGATGCTTATGCGCGAATGCTTCCCCCTGCGAAGGGGGAAGTGGCCGAGGCGGAGCCGAGGTCGATGGGGGTGTCTTGGCGGGTGGCTGAGAGGAGGTTGCAGGGTCCGGCCAGACGGCGCGAAGCTCACAACCCACAATGTACCTCGTACCTTGTACCGGCGGCCTTGAGCCGACACCCGAGTCCCGAGTTCCCGCCATGGTGTAGCTTGGCCGGGTGCCCCCAGCCGCCCGACGGATCCAGCGCATCTACCTACTCCTCACCCTGCTGTCGACGCTGGCCGCCTCGTTCATCTGGGGCATCAACACGCTGTTTCTGCTCGACGCCGGCTTGAGCAACACCGAAGCTTTCGCGGCCAACGCGTTCTTCACGCTGGGCCAGGTGCTCTTCGAAGTGCCGACCGGGGTGGTCGCCGACACGGTGGGACGCCGCTGGTCATATCTGCTCGGCTCCGCCACGCTGCTCGTATCCACCGTGTTGTATCTGGTCATGTGGCAGATCCAGGCGCCGCTGTGGGGATGGGCGATCGCCTCGATGCTCATCGGACTCGGATTCACCTTTTTCTCCGGCGCGGTCGAAGCCTGGCTCGTCGACTGTCTTGCCTACACCAAGTATGAGGGGAATCTGGAGTCGGTCTTCGGAAGAGGCCAGGTGGTGGCCGGCGCCGCCATGCTCGCGGGATCGGTGGCCGGGGGGTTCATCGCCCAGGTCACCAACCTGGGCGTCCCCTACATCCTGCGAGCGGTCATTCTCGGCGTGACGTTCATTGTCGCTGCTTTCGTGATGCACGACCTCGGGTTCACGCCGGTGAAGGGAAAGGGTCCGGTCAAAGAGATGCGACGGATACTGACTGCCTCGTTGGACAGTGGACTTCGGAACCCTCCGGTTCGGTGGCTCATGTTGGCCGCGCCGCTCACCTCGGGTGTCGGGATCTACGCCTTCTATGCGATGCAGCCGTACTTGCTGGAACTGTACGGCGACCCGACTGCGTTCGGGATCGC
>JANTGE010000091.1 GCA_024763085.1 Acidimicrobiia bacterium | reverse complement strand
GCTTCAAAACGTTTTGTATCAAGATTTTTTGAAATATGCATGCCGGAAGCATATCACGCCGGCCAGGTGCAGCAATTCGGTCACAACGCGGCTACTCCGGCCCGTGGGGTGGCCGGAGTAGCGATGAGGTGGGGATTGTTCGACGTCGGGAGGGGAGGCGATGGGAGGCCAGGGATCCGATCGTCGAAATCGATCCCCGCCCGATTAGCTCGTCAGTAGGTCACGTCGTCTGGTCTCGAGCTCGGTGGCGTCGATCTCGCCCCGGGCGAACCGCGCCTCGAGAATATCGAGGGCACGGTCGGTCGACGTGCCCTCGGAGCGGTTCGTCCTTGTGCCGGCGCCTCGCACCACCCAGGTGATGAGCCAGATGAGGGCACCCCAGAACACGATCATCCAGAGAAATCCGAATCCTCCGAACCATCCGTACATCATGTTGGTCTCCTTTGCTGTGTTGATGTGGGACCAGTTGACCAGGCCGATGTGAAGCCTGTATCCGGCCTTGTGTAAAGCTTCTGCGAAGCAACTGGAACTGCGGAAACTCGAGTCCGATGAGGAGACCATCACTCGGAGCCACTCGCTGTCATCAGCAGTGTCGTGATCGCGGAAGCCCCTCGAGATTGTCCACGATCGCCTGAACCGCGACGGCGCTCCTCGATGAATTCGGCCCTTACGAAAGCTTTACGTGCCCTTGCGGCGTTCCTTGATGTCGCTCCGCTTCCATGTCACCAGACAGACAAGGTAGGCCGGATGATCCGGTCCGGAGGAAAGGAAGACACCATGAAGAAGGGATACCTCGCAGCAGGAGCGTTGGTCATCGGATTGCTGGCGGTGCCCGCGGTGGCATCGGCCCACGGCGGCAGCGTCACGCCGACCCGGACACCGATCGAGACGCCGGCGACCACACCGACCGGTGGCTGGTTCGACCAGATGCGCGAATGGATGTTCGGACCCGGCGGAGTGCCGTTCGACTACGAGTCCATGGAGCAGATGCACGAGTCGATGTGGGGCCCTGACGGGGTACCGCCCGAGTATGCCTGGATGGAGGAGATGCACGACGCCGCCTGGGGTCCCGATGGGATCCAGCCCGGATACGAGTGGATGGAGCAGATGCACGAGTCGATGTGGGGCGCCGACGGTACCGGCTACGGCTCGATGATGGGCTCGGCCTACGGTCCGAACTACGAGTCGATGATGGGATCCGGCTACCAGAGCGGTCCCGGCTACGGCTCCATGATGGGATCCGGCTATCAGAGCGGTCCCGGCTACGGCTCGATGACAGGCTCCGAGTCAATGCCCGGCACCTACGGGGCCGGCTACGGCACCTCTGACCACTGTGGCGGCTGGTAAGCCCAATCTCTCGGTCATTCCACCTGGGCGCAGCAACCGCTGCGCCCAGGTGCCCCTACCATCGTGGTCATGAACGGTAAGCAGATCCTCGTGGTCGACGACGAGCGGGATCTCCGCAAGATGCTGTCGTCCTACCTGACCGCGGCCGGCTACGAGGTGACGGAAGCTACGAACGGTGAAGCGGGGCTGGAACTGGCCACGAAGCGTGCGTTCGACCTCGTCATTCTCGACGTCGGCCTGCCCGGCATCGACGGCTTCGAGGTGTTGCGCCGGCTTCGGGAGGTCTCGCAGGTGCCGGTCATCATGCTGACGGCTCGGGCCGAGGAGGTCGACCGGATCGTCGGCCTCACGGTCGGTGCCGACGACTACGTCACCAAACCCTTCTCCCCGCGGGAGCTGACCGCCCGGATCTCTGCGGTGCTCCGGCGTGCCCGTCCAGCCGCCGCCGAACCCGCCGATGTGCTCGAGTTCGAAAGCCTCCGTATCGATCTCGGTGCCCGGGAGGTGTGGCGTGACGGTGAGCCGGTAGAGCTGAGCGCACTCGAGTTCGATCTTCTCGTCACGTTGGCCCAGTCACCAAGGCGGGTGTTCACCCGTGACCAACTCAAGGAACTCGTTTGGGGCTGGGACTACTTCGCGGTGGACCGGGTCGTCGACGTCCACATCTCGAATCTCCGGAAGCGCCTCGGCGACAGCTCGGAAGACCCACGCTTCATCGCGACGGTGCGAGGTGTCGGATACAAGTTCGTCGGCGAGGAGTCATGACCCGCTTCTTGGCGAGCCTGCGGTCCCGTCTCATGGCTTCGCACCTCGTCGTGATTCTCATCGGAGCCACCACGCTCGTGGTCATGTTCGAACTGCTGGCCCCCGCCTATTTCGAAGGCAACGTCCGCACCGTCAACGAGATGATGATGGACGGCGACATGATGATGGATGAGGGCATGATGAGGAGCGGCGACATGATGACGGACCGCGAGATGGCATCGTTCCAGTCGTCGCAGGGCTTCCTCACCCCGACCGTCGAACAGGCACTTCACGATGCGTTCGACCGTTCGATCCGCCAAGCCCTCGTCGTGGCCCTGCTCGTAAGCGCCGCCGCGGGCCTCGTCATCGCCTCATTTGCCAGTGGGCGGATCCTTGCCCCGCTGGAATCGATCCGTGGGGCCACCCGGAGAATGGCCTCCGGGTCGTACGCGGTTCGGGTCGACCCTCCGGTCGAGACGGAACTGGCCGCCGTCGCCGAAGACGTCAACGCCCTCGCCGAAGCGCTCGACGAGACCGAACAGCAGCGAGTCCGACTCATTTCGGAGGTTGCTCACGAACTGCGGACGCCGCTGGCGACGATCGAGGGATACCTCGAGGGCATACTCGACGGGGTCTTCGAACCGGCACCGGAGATCCTCGCCGTGTGGGAGCGGGAAGTCCGTCGGTTGAAGCGGCTCACCCACGATCTCAGCACTTTGTCCCGGGTGGAAGAGGCCCCCGAAACGCTCGACCTCCAATCGGTCGACATCGCCAAGGTCGTCGCCGAAGTGGTTGAGCAGCTTCGCCCACGCTTCGACTCGAAGGAGATCGCGGTCCAGGTCGACGTCGATACGCCTGTTCTCGTCATGGGGGATCGGGACCGATTGTTGCAGGTGGTGCTGAACATCGTGAGCAACGCCCTTGCCTACACGCCGCCTGGGGGCAGCGTCACCGTCGAGGCACGCCGGGAAGGGTCCCAGGCGGTGGTGCGGGTGACCGACACTGGCCGCGGGCTCACCGCCGAGGAGCAGACCAGGATCTTCGAGCGCTTCTACCGGGCGGACCGGGACGGGCCAGGAGGCTCAGGCATCGGCCTCACCATTGCTCGCAGCATCGCCCGGCGGCATGGAGGCGACATCACTGCGGAATCGCCGGGACTCGGGCAAGGCTCGACCTTCACCATCGAGCTACCGGCGTGAGCCCACTCGGACGCTCCACCGACGATGGTTGCAACTGAAGAGACCTCTCGCCGATACCATGACCCCGATGGAGAAGCACCGCATCCTCGTCGTCGACGACGAACCCGGGCTGCGGCACATGGTCGCCTCCTATCTGGAGTCCGACGGATTCGAGGTCGTCGAGGCCGCCGACGGCGACACGTCCCTGCACTTGTTCCGGGAACGTCGGCCGGACCTCGTGCTGCTCGACGTCGTGATGCCCGGTCTCGACGGACTCGAGGTGCTGCGCATCATCAGGGCCGAATCGGACACGCCGGTGATCATGCTCACCGCCCGGGCCGAAGAGGTCGACCGCGTCGTCGGGCTCACCGTTGGTGCCGACGACTATGTCACCAAGCCGTTCAGCCCCCGGGAACTGTCGGCGCGCATCAAGGCGGTTCTTCGCCGGTGGAAGGCAGCGGCGCCGGCAAGCGACACGTCCGACGTCTTGCAGTTCGAAGACCTGACGGTCGATCTCGGTAGCCGGGAGGTGGTGCGAGACGGGGAACCGGTGGAGTTGAGCGCCCTCGAATTCGACCTGCTTGCTGCGCTGGCATCTTCGCCAGGGCGAGTCTTCACCAGGGAGCAGCTGCTCGAACGTGTCTGGGGATGGGACTACTTCGGGTCTGACCGGGTCGTCGACGTCCACATCTCGAGCCTGCGCCGGAAACTCGACGACCAAGCCGGCGATCCCCGGTTCATCGCCACCGTACGCGGTGTCGGCTACAAGTTCATCGCGGCGCCCAGATGAAACTTCCCTTCCGAAGTCTCCGCATCCGGCTGTTGCTCTCCTATCTAATCGTGGTGCTCGTAGGCGCCGTGACGATGATCGTCATGATGCAGGTGCTCGCTCCGCAGTTCTTCGCCGCTCACCTCGCGGCCATGACCCGTACGTTCGGCACCATGTCCAACGCCATGGTCGACCAGCTGGAGACGAGCTTCAACGAGTCCTTCGGTCGGGCACTCACGGTCTCCCTCGCGGCGAGCATCGCTGCAGCTTTGATCGTCAGCGCCTTCGCGTCCGAGCGTATCGTGCGACCGGTCGAGGCGGTTCGCCGGGCGGCGCGACGTCTGGCCTCGGGGGCCTACCGGGAGCGGGTGCCGGTACCCGAAGAGGTCGAACTGGCCGGACTCGCCGCAGATGTCAACGCGCTCGCCGAAGCGCTCGACGAAGTCGAGCAGCGCCGGCTGCGACTCATCGCGGAAGTGGCACACGAGCTGCGGACACCCTTGTCCACCATCGAGGGATACATGGAAGGGCTTCTCGACGGCGTCTTCGAACCGAGCGACGAGATCTTCGCCGCAGCAGGGCACGAGGCCGCCCGGCTCAAACGGCTCGCCCACGACCTCAGCGCGCTCTCCCGGGCCGAGGAGGGTCGGATGGCCCTCCACCTGGATGTTGCCGACCTCGGCAACATCGCCGCCATGGTTGCCGAGCGATTGCGGCCCCAGTTTGAGGCGAACGGTGTCGATCTCGTCGTCCACCAGATGCCGGAGCTGCCCGTGCAGGTCGACCGGGACCGCATGGCTCAGGTGTTCACCAACATCATCGGGAACGCTCTGACGTATACGCCGTCGGGCGGCAAGGTCGCGATCATGGGGGCCACCGAAGACGGGATGGCGAGCATCTCCGTCGTCGACACCGGCATCGGTATCGCCCCCAACCAGCTCGATGCCGTCTTCGAGCGTTTCTACCGCGGCGACACGTCACGGCCGGGAGGCACGGGCATCGGGCTGACCATCGCCCGCAGCATCGTCCGTCTCCACGCCGGAGAGGTGACCGCGTTCTCAGAAGGGCCGGACCGTGGCGCCAGGTTCGAGGTGTCGGTCCCGCTGGCGTAGTCGGCTGCCCGGCGTCTGGTCGGATTCAGGTTCGTTGTGTCGGTCGTGGGTTTTGGGTGCTGGGTTTTGAGTTCTGGGTCTTGAGTTGGTCTCCCGGAGAACGCAGTGAGCGCTGGGGGGTGCCGCAGCGGCGTGGTCGCTGGGGGAGGGTGTGGGGCCGAACCAGCCCTCCCAGCACCCGCTGCGGTTTGAGGGAGTGGAGGCCGGCTTCACGGAAGCTTCACATTCGCGCAGGGCAATCCTTGAAACTGGTCGGGCACCATACAGAAATCAACATCTGAAAGGAGACCGACATGATGTACGGATGGGGTATGGGATGGCTCGGAGCGCTCTGGATGCTGCTGTTCTGGGCCGGCATCATCTTGCTGATCGTTTGGGCGGTCAAGTCGTTGTCATCGAACGGTTCTCGATCTTCGGGCTCCGGGAGCCGAGCGCTCGAGATCCTCGAAGAGCGGTATGCCCGGGGCGAGATCGATCGTGACGAGTTCGTGTCCCGCCGCGACGAGCTCTTGCGAGGGTGACGATGAACAGGCTTGGCATCATCGGCATCGCACTGATCGTCGTGGCGGTGGTCGGCTTTACGGTCACGGCGAGCCTGGCCGGGCCTGGCCTCGGCACCGGGTGGGGCTGGATGGGCTGGATGCATGGTGACGTCGACGACTGCTGCGGACCGGGCGGCTACGCCTCTCCGTCGGCGGCGCCGATTCCCGGAGCCCCGGAGGTCGTCATCGGAGCCACCGAGTTCTCCTTCGAACCGTCGACAGTCGAGGTTCCGACCGGCAAGCCGGTCAACCTGACGCTCGTCAACGACGGCTCGACGGTCCACAACCTGACGATCCCCGCACTCGGAGTGAGCGTCGTCGCCGGACCTGGCCAGAGAGCCACGGTCGGATTCGTCGCACCGGCGCCAGGCACCTACCAAATCGTTTGCACTATTCCAGGTCATGCAGAGGCCGGGATGACCGGCACCCTGGTGGTGGGGTCGTGAGCGGCGGCGGGCTCCGGGTTCGCCTCGTTACGAGCGAAGGCTGTCACTACTGCGGCGACGCCCGCGAGCTACTCGACCGCCTCCAGGGCGAGTTCCCCTTGGACGTCGAGGAGGTCGATTTGGCATCACCAGAGGGAGCGGCGTTACAGCGTCGGTGGCGGGCGCCGTACCCGCCGCTGCTGTTCATCGACGATGAGTACTTCGGCTACGGCCGCATCTCGGAACGCAAGCTGCGGAAGACGCTCGGCGCACGATTCGCGGAGCTGGGCTGATGGAGGGCATCTTCCTCGGAGGCTCGCTTATCGCCGCCTTCTTCGCCGGCGCCGTGGCGCTGTTCGCTCCTTGCTGCATCGTGTTCATGTTCCCGGCATACCTGTCCGCTGCCGTCAAGAACGGCCGATGGCGGCTGCTGCCACTGACGTTCATCTTCGCCGCCGGACTAGCAGTCGTACTAGTGCCGGTGACGCTCGGGGTCGGATTTCTGACCCGGTCTCTCCTCCGATACCACGGAGCCGTGTATGTCGGAGCCGGGCTGATCCTGCTTGGGTTGGCCGGTGCAGCCGTGATGGGCAGGAGCTGGGCATTGCCGATGCTCAAAGGTGCGCCCGACATCCAGCGGACCGACTCGGCCGGCGTGTTCGCTCTCGGTGTGTTCTCCGGTGCCGCGAGTTCGTGTTGTGCCCCGGTGCTGGCGGGCGTCGTGACGCTCTCCGCAGTGGCTCCGTCGCTATTGAGCGGAGCGGCGATCGGTCTCGCCTACGTCTTCGGGATGGTGTTCCCGCTGCTCGTGATGACCGTCGCCTGGGATCGCTGGCGGCTTGGTGAGAAGAACTTCATGCGGGGCCGAACGGTCCGATGGACAATGGGCGGCCGCACCTTCGTCACCAATACGCTGAACCTCGTCACCGGCGCGGTCATGGGAGCGATGGGCGTCATCCTCATCATCGTCGGTGCCACTGGAGAGACCATCGCCCCCACCTTCCAGGCCGGTGTCGGAACCTGGATCGAGGACCGGCTACGGCCGATCATCGAGACGCTGAGCGTGATTCCGGACTGGGCGGCCGGCCTCGTGCTCGTAGGCATTGCCGCCCTGGCGGTGCTCATCTCCGGCCGACGGCGAGACCCGGCCGAAGACCTCGAGGGCGTCGGCGACGTCACGCCGGAGCCTGTTACCGAAAGGAGCTGTCATGAGTAGAGCGGCCGTTGAAGCTCGCAAACGTCGTGAGGCCGAACTGGCCAAGAAACCAGGGAGGGCGTCGCTATGGCGATGGTTCGGATTCGTCATTCCCATCGTCGCCATCGTTGCCCTGGTCATCGTCGGGGTGGTCTCGTCCGGTCCCGATGAAGCCGTGGTGTCGACGCCGGCACCTGACTTCGCGCTGCCGGCCACGAACGGAACCGTTGTTTCGCTCAGCGATGCGCTCTCCCATGGCGACGTCCTCCTGTACTTTTCCATGGGCGTCGGGTGTGACGGGTGCTTTGCCCAGATCCCCGAGATTCGCGATGAGTTGGCGAGCCAGGGCGTGGTGTTCCTTCCGATCATGGTCGATCCGATCGATCTCGTAGCCGGCGAGGCGTCCCGGTTCGGGATTTCGACTCCGATCCTGATCGACGATTCTCGCCAGGTGTCGGCCGCGTATGGGATGCTCGGCGTGTACGGGCATGCCGACCGCCCGTCACACTCGTTCGCGCTCGT
>JANTGE010000090.1 GCA_024763085.1 Acidimicrobiia bacterium | reverse complement strand
TGAACGTGCAAATGGTGCGCAAGTACGCCCGGGAGGGACGCATTCCTGCCTACCGGCTACCTGGCGGTCGTTCGTTCAAGTTCTTTCGCGACGAGATCTTCGAGTTTCTCCGGCAGCATCCCGCGGCCGAACGGGTCGAGGAAGAGCAGCGGTAGGGACTGAACCTCGGCGCCGCCGAGGCCCGGGGTACCTGGTACCCGGTACCTTGTACCCAGTCGGCGGCCGCCGACTGCTCAGCGATGGCGGAGCACGACGGCGATGTGCGGGATCGGACAGAACCAGCTTCCCCCGTCGGCGTCGGTGAACATCACGTGGTCTGCGGCGACAGCGGTGACCTGCCCGACCATCACCATCCCGATCGTTGGAGCGATCACCTCCACCCGCTCATCCGACTGCTCGATCTCCGAGAGCCGTGCCCGGAACGAACCGGTGCCGGCGAATACGTCGACCCCGTCGCCGTGGGCTTCGCTGAGGGTCTCGAGGTAGATGGGCCCCGCCAGGTTCACGTCGGCTTCCAGTTCTCCGTTGACGAGGGTGAGCAGGTCGTTGCGGGCATATGTCACCGCGCCGACGAAGCCTTGACTGGCTGTGCCGACCCGGATCAGGTCGCCTCGCTGCATGGCTTCGGCGGCCACTTCGGCGAGGGTGCGGGCACGCAGCTCCAACAGCCGGGCGTCCCTTTCGGCCTCGGCGGCGTCGGCGGTGAGTTCTCCGCCCACCGAACTTCGGATCTCTTCACCCAGTTCGTCGAATTGGTCCATCGCAGCCCCCTGGTAACCAGTGGCAATCCAGGATAGTGTGCGCGTAGGATGGCGTATCGGGTTGGGAGGCTCGATTGAAGTCGACAAGGGCTGCGCCCGGGGGGCGCCCCGCCGCCGCACATTGGCTGATCGCCGTTGCAGCACTGGTCGCGCTCGTAGCCAACTACGGCTATCTGAAGGCGCAAGACCGTACGGTACCGGCAGCTATCGCCGCCATCGATCTGCCCGCGGGGCATCAGGTCATGCCGGCTGACATCGCTACGACGAACGTTCGGGTCGATGGCGATCTGGAACCGATGTTGATGGTACCCGAAGAGATCGACGGCACCTATGTCACGACGCGTCCCGTCACTGCCGGCACGCTGCTGTTCCGGAGCGACGTCGACACGAGGCTGCCGGGAGGGCGGGCGATGAGCTTCCCGGTGGCGCCCGAGCGGGCGCTCGACGGCGCTGTCAGGATCGGCGACACGATCGACATCATTCATGCGGCAGACGGGGACGCTCGCTATCTGCTGGCGGGCGTCGACGTCATCCAGGTCAGTGGCGGCGCCGACGGCAGGCTTGGCTCCGGCGACTTCGTCATCACCGTGGCGGTCGACGATGCCGAAGCCCTCGAGCTGGCCGCTGCGCTCTCCGACGGGGAGATCACCGTTGTGCGTTCGACCGGTGCCCCACCAGTCACCATGCCCGAAAGCTCCGGGCCGTGATCGACCCGACTGCAGCAGTGGTGGTGTCCCAACGACACTGGGCGGCCCGGTTGCACCGGTACGCGCTCGACCACGGCGGGCTGCGGATCAAACGGAGGGTCATGCGTCCCGAGGACGCCCTCGAGGATTCCTATGACGTGTTCGTCGTCGACGACATCACCTCCTTTCTCACGCCGAGACTCGTAGCCGACCTCCACCAGACCGGGCACCGTGTACTCGGCGTGTTCGACCCCGATGACTTCCCTGAAGGTGCCGCCCATCTCACCGGCGCCGGCGTCGACGCCGTCATCGAGGCGGACGAGCCGCCGGAGGTGTTCGTGGAACACATCGGACGGCTCCGCACCGTCCCGCCCGCCCCCGAACCCGTCAGCGTCCCTGGTCCCCGAGATGGAGAAGTGACGGCGGTGGGCGGGCCCCCCGGGGGCGTCGGCGTCACCGAGGTGGCCATCGCCCTGGCTTCGTCGAAGGTGCTGATCGACGCCGATCGGGACGCCCCATCGGTGGCGCAGCGGCTCGGCCTGCCACTGGCGCCAAACCTGGCGTATGCCGTCGACCGGGTTCGACACAACCGGGAGTTGGACGACCTGTTGCATCAGTCGACGGGCATGCGTGTCCTACCGGGTGCGCCGACACCGTCGGCATGGGGATCGATCCGGCCGGTCGAGGTACGCGCCGTCGTCGGGGCGCTCGGTGGCCGGGTCGTCATCGACCTCGGGCACGGCGCCGACCACCCGCTCATCGACTCGGCGGCCAGGATCGTGGTGGTTGGAGCGCCAAGCCCTGTCGGAGCGGCCCGGCTGCTCGACTACCTCGCCGACCTTCGGGAACGGACCCGCCGGCCCATCCATGTGGCGATCAACCGGACACCCGGCCGAGGCTTCGTCGCCTCGGAGTTGGCGTCGGAGCTGACCGCCGTGTTCGAACCGGCGTCGCTCACGTTCCTCCCCGACGATCGGAGGGTCACCCGAGCCGCTTGGGAAGGAGTGCCGGTGGCGAGGGGACCATTCCGGCGCAGCGTCGGCAGCCTCGCCGAGAGCGTAGAGGCTGCCGGATGAGCGCCTACGACGACATTCGCAGCGAGGCGGTCCGGATCATCGAAGAGCGCCGGATCGACCCGACCGAAGACCGGTCTGCGACCCGTGAGGCCGTCGAAGAGGCCATCGGCCGCTACCACGCACGGGCCGTGACCGGGACCGCCCGTCCGCTGGCGGACGCCGATCTCATGGTGGAGCGAGTAGTGCAGGCGATCGCCGACTACGGGCCCCTGACCCGACTGCTGACCGATCCCGGCATCGAAGAGGTATTCATCGAAGGGGGCCGCGTCTCATACATCGAGTCCGGGGGAGGGCTGCGCGCGTTGGACATTCCGACATCGGCGGAGGAGAACCGCCGCGTCGTCGATCGGCTGCTCGCCGGCACGGAACGGCACCTCGACGCCGCCAGCCCGATCGTCCAGGCCCGGGTCCTCGACGGCACCGCCCGACTGACCGCCGTTGCCGGTCCCGTCGCCGATCAGTTGTCTGCGACCATCAGGCGGTATGCGTTGCGGCGCGAGACGTTGGCGTCGCTGGTCGCCCTCGGGTCGCTGTCACCGGAAGCCGCCGGGTTCCTCCATGCGGTCGTTCAGGCCAACACCAGCATCGTGCTGTCCGGTCCGCCCGGGGCCGGGAAGACGTCGCTGCTTGCTGCTCTGCTGGCAGCCATGCCCGCCGAACACTGCATCCGGGCCTGTGAAGAGGTGCGCGAACTGCACGTACCGATCCTGCACGGCTCCTACTACGAGGCGCGGCCTCCCTCGCTCGACGGCAGCGGCGCCGTGACGTTGCGCGACCTGGTGAAGGTCGTGCTCGCGATGAGGCCCGACCGGATCGTGGTCGGCGAGGTGCGGGGCGGCGAGGCGTTCGAACTGACCCGGGCGGTGAACGCCGGCTGCGGGTTTTCGTGCACGGTGCATGCCAACTCGGCCCATGAGGCGCTGCACGCCCTCGTCAACGCCGCATTGATGGCCGGCGAGAACGTCACCGAGCCGGTGGTCCGCAACATCTTCGCCTCGTCGATCGACTTCGTCGTGCATCTCGACCGTGACCGGTCGGTGCGACGGGTGACCGAGATCTTGGCGCTGGTTCCCTCGCTGCACAACGACTTCTCGACCCAGCCGATCTTCACTCGGGACCGGCTCGACGGCCCGTTGCGCTGGACCGGGGTGCTGCCACCCGAGGCGACGACCCGGAGGATCGAACGGGCAGCGAGGGTCGAGCTGCGCCAGATCGTCGAAGGCGTCGCATGACCCTGCTCGTCGCGTCGCTCTCTGCGGTAGCGGCCGCGCTCGTTGCCGGTGTCGTGCTTCGGGTGCCCGTCGTGCCGGCCCTCCGCCGGCCGTCCCTCGACCTGAGAAGGTTCGTCCCGGCGCTGGCAGGAGTCGGAGCAGGCGCGGTGGTCGCCGCCGTTTCCGGAAGTGTCGCCCTGGGGGTGTTCCCCGGCCTCGTCGTCGCCCTCGCTCCGTCGGCTCTGCGGGCCCGCAGGCAGGCCGAAGCCGCCGACGAGGTGCACCGGGCATGGCCGGACGCGCTCCGGGACCTCATCGCGTCGGTGGCGTCGGGTGCTTCGCTGGCTTCGGCCCTGGAACGACTCGCGCAGCGGGGACCCCATGCCCTTCGTCCTGCCTTCGATCGGTATGTCACGGTGTCGAAAACCGCCGGCGTCGTCCCGGCGCTCGAGACGGTGAAGCGCGACCTTGCCGACCCGACTTCAGATCGGGTGCTCGAAGTGTTGATGCTGGCGCACGAACGCGGCGGCGGCATGGTGACCGAGATCCTGCAGGATCTCGCCGAGGCCACCACCCGGGACCTGTGGGCGCTGGAGCAGATTCGAACCGAGAACCTCGAACAGAAGATCAACGCGAGGGCCGTGTTCGTCCTGCCGTGGATCGTCCTCATCGCGCTCACCGCCCGCGAAGGAGCGATCCGCGACTTCTACGCGGCCCCGGCCGGTGTGCTCGTGATCGCCATCGGGGCGCTCGCCAGCGGATTCGGCATGTGGCTCGTCGGCCGGCTCGGAAGGGAACCAGACGAACCGAGGGTGTTCGGACCATGATCGAGATGCTGCTTGCGATCCCGTTCGCCATGGCGGTCGGAGCCGCCGTCACGCTGGTGCTGCCGCCGCCCCGGCGTCTCCGACACCGGCTTCGTCCCTACATCCATGCGCAGGCCGCCGCTCTCGGCAAAGCCGTGGCCGACCCGGCCCGACCCCGGGTGCCGATCGCAGCCCGACTCGGAGCGGCCCTCGACACTGTCGGGGCAGAAGCATTGGCACTGAAATTGCGACAGGCGCGCCTGTTCGTCGACGTACCGACCGACCGGCAGGTCGACGTCTATCACACCCGCCAACTGGTGGCGACGATCGCCGGCCTCGCGCTTGGAGCAGGCGCCGCCGCGGCCCTTGGGCTGTCGACGGTGGCCTCCCTGTTGCTCATCGGCCTGGGCGCGCTGGCCGGAGGTACCCGCATGCGCGGCAAGCTCGAACGTGCTCTGGAGGAGCGACGGGTTCGGCTCCGCATCGAGATCTACACCGTCAATCAGTTGCTGGCGATGCGGGTCAGAGTCGGCGGTGGGGTGCTGCAGGCGGTCCAGCATGTGGTTCGCCGCGGCGTAGGTGAGGTCGCCGGGGAACTGGCAGAGGTGATGCGGGCCGTCAGGTCGGGCGTCGCCGCGGCGGATGCGCTCGCCGAAGCCGCCAAACGGACTCCGGAGCCGTATGCGGCCCGGACCTACTGGCTGCTGGCCACGGCCCATGAGCGCGGGTCGGATCTCGCCGCCGGCCTGCTTGCGCTCAGTGAAGATGTGCGGGAGGCACGGAGGGAGGCGATGCGGCGCGCAGCCACCAAACGGCGGGCCGCCACGCTGATCCCGACGATCGCCATCCTCGCACCCGTCATGCTGCTGTTCGTGGCAGCACCCCTGCCGAGCATCGTGTTCGGCGGGCTGTAGAGGGAGGTACACGATGCACCTGGTGCACATGATCCATCGAGACGATCGGGGGTTGAACACCGCCGAACTCCTCGGCAACGCCGCGTTGGCGATCATCGCGCTGATCGCCATCTGGGGCGCGTTGCAGGCCTTGGGACTGGACGTGGTCGGGTGGATCCGACAGCAGCTCCTCGGCTGAGCCGACCCTGCGACCGAGGGTTCTCCACACCCCAGTTCACTCTGACGGCAGGGCTCGGCCTGGTCATGTTCGTGCTGCTCTCCAACGCGATCATCTTCCAGTACGCCACAGGCGTGCTTCGGTTGGCCGCCGACGAAGGATCCCGGGCCGCCGCCTGGCTGGGAGCGCCAACGTCGGCCTGCCATGTCGCAGCGAGCGACACGGTCACGAGTCTGCTCGGCGGGTCGATGGGCGACGGGGTGCAGATCGAATGCCGCTCGGATGGAGACTTCATCCGCGCTGAGGTGAGCGGCGTGTTTCGTTGGTGGCTGCCTGGCATTCCCGACTGGTCGTTCACCGCCGTGTCGCTCCACCGGCGGGAGGAAGCGCCGTGAACCAGCGGGGATCGGCCGTTGTCGAGTTCGTCGCCGCCGTGGGGTTGTTGCTGCTCCCGACGGTGATGCTCGTCGCTTCGATCGCACCATGGGTGCAGCGGCAGGCGATCGCTCGTTCCGCCGCCCGGGAAGTAGCCCGTGACGCCGTCGTGACCATGACGGTGGACGGGCGCCGCGCCTCGGACGTCGCCGAGCAGATCGCTACCAATGCCGGGCTGGACCCGACAGCGCTGCGGGCGACGGTCGAGGGAAGCCTGGACCGTGGTGGTCTGGTGACCGCGACGGCAGCCGTGGACATCCCGGTGACGGTGATTCCAGGGATCGTCGAGTTCGGTGCCGTCACTTGGACCGTCCACCACACCGAATCGGTCGACATGTATCGGAGCCTGCCATGAGCGACCGGGGGTCGGCCACGTTGTGGGTGCTCGGTCTCACCCTGATGGTCTTCGCGTTGGGGGGACTGTCGGTCGACCTGTGGAGGGGAGTCGCTGCTCGACGTACCGTCGCAGGGATCGCCGACGCCGCTGCAGTGGCCGCGGCCAATGGCATCGACGAGGCAGCCTGGCGCCAGGGCGATCTCGTCCTGGATGAGGCGAGAGCACGGGGGCTCGCCAGGCGGGTGATCGCCGCCGAACCCGGAGCAGCCGCCCTCGCCTGGAGACTCACCGTGGCCGGCGACACCGCGACGGTTACGGTGCGGCGCGACCTTCCGCTCACGCTCCTTCGCCTCTTCGACCCCGGCGGGGAACCGCTCCGGGTCGAAGTTTCTGCCACGGCACGGGCAATACGCGCCCCGTGAGTTGTCCCAACCCGGCAGACGCGGCATAATCAGCGCTCACCTCTTTCCCCAAGGAGTCATCTCATGGAAGTCACGCTGCGCGCCGAGACCGGCCGCGAGCCGGGAAGCCGGTCGTCGCGGCGACTGCGACGGCAAGGGTTCGTCCCCGCCGTCGTCTACGGCAAAGACACCGAGCCCATTTCGGTTGCGGTCAACGGCCGCGAACTCTACGCCGCGCTCCACACCGAAGCCGGCCTCAACGCCATCATCAACCTCGAGGTTGGCAAGAAGAAACTGCTGACCATGGCCAGGGAGATTCAGCGTCATCCGGTCCGCGGTGACGTCACCCACGTCGACTTCCTGACGATTTCGCTCACCGAGAAGACCCAGGTCGAAGTCGGGTTCGAGTTCGTCGGAGAACCGGAGGGCGCCAAGGAAGGCGGCATCCTCGAGACGATCCGATCGAGCATCGAGGTCGAAGCGCTCCCGACGGACATTCCGCCGTCGATTCCGGTGGACGTCTCCGCCCTCAACATCGGCGACACGCTCCGGGTCGGGGACCTCCAACCGATCGAAGGGGTCGAATACCTCGCCGATGAAGACGAACCGATCGTCACCGTCGCCGTCCCGGCCGCGGTCATCGCCGAAGAAGTCGAAGAGGGCGAGGAACTCGAAGAGGGCGAAGAAGTCGCCGAAGGTGCCGAGGAGCCCGAAGCCGGAGACGAGTAACCGGCCATGCGTGTCATCGTCGGGCTCCGCAACCCGGAGACCCGATATCGCGGCACCCGGCACAACGTCGGCGAAGAAGTCATCGAGGCTCTCGCACGTCGTTGGGGATGGAAGCTGCGTCGCGGTCCCCGCAAAGTCAAAGCTCAGGTGGCGGTAGGTCGCCGAGACGACCAGGCGGTCGTGCTCGCACTCCCCAAGACCTTCATGAACGTCTCCGGTCCTGCCGTGGTCTCGGTGCTGAAGTACTTCGACGCCGATCCTTCCGAGCTGCTGGTGGTCCACGACGACATCGACCTGCCGTTTGGTCGGCTCCGGGTCCACTTCGGACGGGGCACCGGCGGTCACAACGGGATCCGATCGATCGTGACGTCCCTGGGGAGCCGAGAATTCTGGCGGCTCAAGATCGGGGTGGGTCGTCCGCCGGGACGGATGGACCCGGCCGCGTACGTCCTGCAACGCTTCGACGCCGCCGAACGGCCCGAGGTCGACCAGATGGTGGACGACGCCGCCGACGTCGCCGAGGCGTGGATCACCGACGCCGAGGCTGCCGTGCAACGTGCAGGCGAACG
>JANTGE010000089.1 GCA_024763085.1 Acidimicrobiia bacterium | reverse complement strand
CCAACTCTGCACAACCACGGTCCTGACCATCACCGTGATCGCAGAGCTTCCCTTCACCGGAGCAAACACGCAGACGGGGGCGCTGGTGGCCATCCTGCTCATCCTGATAGGCGGCCTGCTGCTGGCCGCGAGTCGTCGGCTTGACCAGGGTGGAGCGTAAGCTCCTGTAACCAGGCGCCGAACTCCGTTTTCTGTCACACCCGACTGATACGTTGGGTCCATGGAGAGACAGACGTTTTCGCCGGACCAGCTCGAAAACGAGCTTGTCGAGCTCGAGTCGACGATCGCTCGACTGCGAGCTGCTCAGGTCGAGATTCTGGCCGAGATCGACCGGATGCAGGTCCCGTTGGGTGACGGCTGCCGCACGTTGGCCGAGTGGGTCGCCGGACGCCTCGACGTGGCTCCGGAGACGGCACGGCGCCTCGTCCGGCTCGTCCACAGCGCTCAAGCCACGACAACGGACGCCATGGTCGACGGCACAGTCACCTTCGACCGCGCGACCGAGTTGAACCGCATCCCCGAGGACGCCCATATCACCGTTGAAAGTACACGCCGCTTCGACATACCCGCTCTCCGTCGCCTCATCGCTCACCACCGCCGCGTCACCCACGTCGACCACGTTGAGGCGTTCCAAGGCCGCCACCTCGTCATGCAGCCGAGCCTCGACGAGTCACACTGGCGACTGTGGGGTTCCTTGCCGGGGTATCAAGGCAAGATCGTCGATCAGACGCTCACCGAACGCGCCGACCGGTTCCCGCCGCTCCCCGACGGCAGCCGTGGCTCCCGAACGCAACGCACCGCCGACGCCCTCGTCGCCATCTGCACCGACGCCGCCACCGGTGGCGCCCGGAACCCCCTCATCCCAACGGTCAGCGTCTTCGTCGACGCACACTCGGCGGGCCTGGCGGGTGCAAGCGTTGAGTCGGGACCGCCGGTAGGGGGCGACACCCTCGAACAAGCCCTGTGTTGCGGTGCCATCGAGGTCACCTCGATCACCGACGGGACACCGCTGGGAATCGGGCGGAAGCGAGCTGCGATTCCACCTCGGCTGCGTCGCTATGTGCTGTGGCGGGACGGAGGGTGCGCCATCGACGGCTGCACCTCCCGGTACCGGATCGAGGCACACCACATCGTTCCCTACTCGCAGGGGGGTCGCACCGACGCCGACAACCTCACCGCTGTCTGCTGGTTCCACCATCACGTCGTCATCCACGGGATGGGATACCAGATCGACCCGGACACGCCTCCACAGCGCCGCCGGTTCCTCAAACCCGGAACCGGCGACCCGCCTTGACGGCGCGTCTCCTCTACCCCCAGCTACCCGAGCTGTACCTCGTCTCCTACCCGGATCTCCAACGGTTCCGACAGGTTGTCCATCGCTGTGACAAACCCGCGGGTGCCATGTTGCAAGAACGCCAGGTCCTCCTGGACCTCATCGGCGGAGGCATCTGGCGTGCCGAGGAGGAACCGGGTGAACGGCACACATGGCTCGGCGATCCGCCATCCGGTCAAACCCACCGGACCGCGCTCGGTACGGATGACCATCCCTGAGGCGAGATCGTCGGCCGTCCAGATGCGCTCGGTTTCGACGATGATGTTCTCACCGCCGATCCCGGGCGGCTTTGGTCCGAACCGCTCCTCGATCCTGCGGTAGTGGGAGGTGAACCCAACGGAGACGGTGGCCCGGCCACTCCAATGGGGACGTTCCGGATGCGAAGCGTGGTGGGCATCGATGACCCAGCCGCCATCCATGTCGACAAGGACCCCTTCACGGGTCAGCAGCATCCGCTCTGCGGCGACGAGCGGCGCCGGATCGTAGATTCCGGATCCCTTCAGCCTCCGTCTCTGCACCTGCAGCCGAACGATCCGGCCAACCACCTCACCCATGCCAGATGCCACGCTCGACGAACACTTCTTTGAGGATGTCGGGCCGGTCGCTCATGATGCCGTCGACACCAAGATCGAGCAGGCGATGCATCTCGCCCGGCTCGTTGATCGTCCACACGTGCACCTGTTTTCCCGCCCTGTGGGATGCAGACACGAAGCGGCGATCGACGATGATGCGCCCCTCATACTCGGGAGGTACCTGCAGCGCCACCGCCGGCGTACCCAGCCCCACGCCCAGCTTCGACGCCGCCCAGAACGACCGCGCCTCCCACTTGCCCGCCGACGTCATTACTCGACTGCCTGCCACGCGGCGAAGTCGAGCCATCCATCGGTCGTCGAATCCTCCGATGATCGCCCGCTCCCACAGGTCGTACTCGTCGAGGAAGGCCGTCAACGCGTGCTCCAACCCGCCTTGCTTCATCTCGAGCGTCCAGTAGGTGTCGGGGAGCGCTTCGATCACCTCGCGCAGGGTCGGAATCGTCATGCCCTGGCCCCGAAACGGCCAGTGCTTGTCGGCGCCGAACCGGAATCCGGCGTCAAACCGTTTGAGCTCTTCGACGGTGTAGTCCCACACGTATCCGGTCCCGTCGGTGGTGCGATCGAGATAGTCGTCGTGGAAGATGACCAGCTCTCCGTCCTTCGACAGGTGCAGGTCGGTTTCGAAGTGCCGGAACCGAAGCTCGTAGGACTGCCGAAACGCAAACAGCGTGTTCTCCGGCCACAGGAGCCGACCTCCCCGGTGGGAGAACGCCAACGGTGCATCGTCGAGATATGCCACGGAGGCGAGTCTAGGAGTCGATGGATGACGCCGGTGTGGAGACCGGCGGCTGTGCGGGCCTCCCAGGACGTACCTGGTACCTCGTACCTGGTACCCGCGCCGACGCAAGGAGACGACTCACTACGCAGAAACTCAAAACCCAAAACCTAAAACTCAGAACTCAAAACTCACAACGTTCCTCGTACCTGGGAAGAGGAACGACCCACCACGCTCACCCAGGCTCTCCGCTCTTCATTACTCTCTACGGCCATGTCCGCCCTCTATGCCGTGCTCTCGTCGATTGCCTATGGCGCCGCCGACTTCCTCGGAGGCGTGGCCTCGCGCAAACACTCGGCCATGGAAGTAGTGGTCACCTCACAGATGGTCGGCAGCGTCTTCGTGGTCTCGCTGCTCACGATCTTCGGACCGGCCCAATACACCCTCGCCGACTTCCTGTGGGGAGCAGCAGCAGGACTGGTCGGCGGTATCGGGCTCATCTTCTTCTACCGGGGTCTGGCCACCGGGCGGATGGCCGTCGCCGCTCCGCTGTCGGCCGCCACGACCGCGTTCGTCCCGCTGGTCTACGGGCTGATCGTCGGTGAGCGTCCGTCGAGTCTGGCCTGGGTGGGCGTCGTGCTTGCCATCGGATCGATCCTGCTCATCACCTACGAGCGCACTCCACATGTCGATGAGGAAACGGCCCACACGGGAGCACTCGACGGCTTCATCGCCGGCATCGGATTCGGCGGGTTCTTCATCTTCATCAGCCAGACCGACCCGACATCCGGGGTCTGGCCGCTCGTCGGGGCCCGGACCGCCTCCATCGTCTTCGTGTTCACCCTTGCCGCCGCCCTCGGCCGTCGGGTCCGTCCGACGAAAGTGATCGACCGCATCGTGGCCGCATCCGGGTTTCTCGACATCACCGCAAACGCGCTCTACCTGGCGGCGGTGCGCATAGGGCTCATCTCGCTGGCATCGGTGGTCACGTCGCTCTATCCGGCAGCGACCATCCTGCTGGCCCGAGTGGTACTCAAAGAGGAACTCACCGCGGTAAGACTCGCCGGTGTCCTGATGGCGCTGGCCGGTATCGGTCTCATCGCTGCAGGTTGAGCCTGTCGACGACGAAAGCACCCCTCTTCAACACGGCACCCACCAGGTTCGTCCCTGGCCGGTATGGAATGTGCACGGAGCTGGGAGCATCCAGCACGACGAGATCGGCAGGCGCCCCCGGCACGACCCATCCCCGGTCGGGCAGCTCGAGCGCGAGCGCACCGCCTCGGGTGGCCGACCAGATCGCCTCCTCGGGGGTCAAGCCCATCTCGAGGGCGGCGAGGGCGACCACGAGGGACATCGACTCGGTGTACGACGTGCCAGGGTTGCAGTCGGTGGCGATCGCCACCGGCACGCCGAGGTCCCACAACATCCGGCCTGGCGGCTGCGGTGTCCGCATCGACAGGGCAACGGCCGGAAGCAGCACCGCAATGGTGCCGGCATCGCGCAGACGGATCGCCTCTTCTTCGGTCACATGGTCGAGATGGTCGGCGCTGACGGCTCCCACCTCCGCGGCGAGTGCAGCCCCTCCACTGTGGCCGAGCTGCTCCACATGGAGTCGAGGTTTGAGCCCATACCGCCTGCCTGCTTCGAGAACTCGCCGCGCCTCGTCCACGGTGAACGCGCCATCGTCACAGAAGACGTCGCAGTAGCGGGCCAACGGGGCGCATACCGGCAACATCCCGACTTCGATCAGTTCCACATACCCGTCCCGGTCGTCGCGAAACTCCGGGGGGACGACGTGGGCTCCGAGAAAGGTGGGGACCGTATCGACCGGATGACGTTCGTCGAGGGCCCGAATGACCTCCAACGTTCGCCGTTCGGTGGCGATGTCGAGTCCGTATCCGGACTTGATCTCCACCGTCGTCGTTCCCCCCTGGAGCATCCGGTCGAGTCGGGCTGTCGCCGCGTTGAACAGCTCCATCCCGGTAGCCCCCCGGGTCGCGGCCACCGTCGACATGATGCCGCCACCGGCGGCGAGGATCTCCTCGTAGGACTCTCCCCGCAGTCGCCTGGCGAACTCATCGGCCCGGTCGCCTGCGAACACGCAATGGGTGTGAGCGTCGACGAACCCGGGAAGCACAGCTCGGCCACCGGCATCGACCTTGCGAAGGCCCCTGAACCTGGCGGGCAAGTCCTCTTCCGGTCCGACCCACTCGACGTTTCCGCCCTGGACAACCACGGCCGCATCCGACACGACGCCAAGCAGATCGGGGCGGGTGGGGGCGTTCGTCACCAGTTCCCGAATGTCACCTAGGACGAACGCCATAGCACAGAGACTACCCATTCTTGAGCTTGGCTTAACCCCCGCTTAGTGGTCGCCCCTTCACACTGAGCGTCAGTCAGTCCAGGAGGGAATCATGCGAACCAAGATCATCGCCGCCATCCTCGCCGCGGTCGTCGGGGTGCCGGCCGCCGGAGCGCTGGCCGCCCGGTCGGCACCGCCGGCCTCGGAAGCCAAAGAACCCGAGACCACCGCAACCACCTTGACCGCCCTGTCTGCTGTCGATGTCGCCGTCGCCGAAGATGCGGATCTCCATCAGGCGTGCCAGGAAGACGGCCCCGATCTCGTCGCCAAAGAGAAGGCAGGCACCATCGATCCTCTGGAGCAGGCCGCCCTCGACGCGCTCCGACCAATCTGTGACGACGCCGGCATGGCGCTCGCCGCGAAACCGCAGCCGGAAGCCCCGGTGCAGGTGATCACCGTCGTCGAACAGCCTCCAGCCACGGCAGTGGCGTCCGGATCCTCCTCCCGTCACGACGATGAAGACGATGAGAAGCACGAAGATCATGAAGACCACGAGAAGGACGACTGATGCGTGACCGGGACATCGCCTCCGTGCTGGCGGCAACGATTCTGACGTTGTTCGGGTTCGCTGCCGTCCGCTCAATCACCGCAGAGCCCCCGGTCGCTTTCGGGATGTCGAACGCGGTGGCGGCCACGGCCGATCCGACCACGACAACCATCGTACCCGAAGGCATCGACCCTGCCGTCTTCCGAACGTTGCAAGCCAACGGCGACACCTGGGTGCTGCCGACTTCGGAAGCGAAGAGACAGCTCCCCGATGCCGTCGTGCGGGTGCTCGAACAGCACGATGCCGTCTTGCGGGTGGTGGAACCGTGATCGACCGATTCCTACCCCTGCGAGGCGCCAAGATCGGGGCCTGGACGCTCGCGGCTATCACCTGGACGTCGGCGATCGTCGCCAGTCGGGTGGCGGCAACACCCCCTGAACCAGCCGACGACCAGCCGCAGCCGACCGCCGAAACCCAGTCGGTTGAACAGCTTGCCGCGATACCGGAAACGCCAGCAGGCGGCCTCGTCGTGATCCGAGTGGGTGCGCCCGACATCCAGCCGCCAACCGTGATCAAGCGTGTCGTCAAGGCGGCCCCGGCGCCGGCGCCGCGCCAGAAGAGCAGGGGGTCCTGATGCTTCCATCCTTCCACGCCATGGGCACCACCGTCTGGCTCGACGAAGCGGGCGACCTCGAAGCGGCCCGCCGCCTGTTCGAGCGCGTCGAGCAGGTTGCCAGCCGGTTCCGGGACACCTCCGAACTGGCCGCGGTGAACCGTGCCGACACGTCCCCGATCGAGGTGTCGCCTCTGCTGGCCTCGCTGCTGTTCGAAGCGCAAGAACTCCGCCGACAGACCCGTCGGCTGGTCGACCCGGCGGCCGGTTCCCTGGTCGCCGACTGGGGCTACGACCGCACCTTCGGAAAAGTCTCCGACCGGCAGCACGCTCCGAACGGGCGGCGCCCGGGCTGGTGGCACATCGAGCGAAACCTGCTGTGGAAGGGACCCGGAACTCGGCTCGACCTCGGAGGCATAGCGAAAGGATGGACCGCCGACCTGGCCGTCACTCTCGGCATCGGGTCGGTCGTCAACGCCGGCGGAGACCTGCGCTCGGTCGACCCGGAGACGATCGTCGATGTGGAAGATCCGTGGGGCGGGGTCGCCGCTTCGATACCTGTCGGTGTTGGCGCTTTGGCCACCTCGTCGCGGAGCCGACGAACCTGGCAGGTCGAAGGCACCGACGTCCACCATCTCATCGACCCACGCACGGGAGCTCCCGCGTCCACCCCGGTGCTCAGCGCCACCGCGGTCGCCGAGACCGCCGTCGAAGCCGAGGCGGCGGCCAAGGCGATCCTGCTGCTCGGCGAACAGGGACTCGCCTGGGCCGGCCGGCAACCGTGGATTCGGAGCGCCATGGTCGTCTGGCATGACGGGTCTGTCTACGCGACGGCCGGCACCGAGGTGGCAGCATGAACGTCGCCTGGATCGTTACTCGCGGCTCCGGCCTCGTCGCCTATGCGCTGCTGGCGGCCGCCATGGTATGGGGTGTCACCATGTCCTCCAAGAGTCTCAACAGGAGCGTCTCTGCCAAAGCCACCACCTATGTACACGAGGCCCTGTCGGTCGGGGCGCTCCTCGCCACGGTCGTCCACATGGTGGCATTGCTGTTCGACGACTACGTGGAGTTCGGCATCCGGGAGGTGCTCGTTCCGGGCGCGTCGACGTGGGAACCCACCGCGGTCGCCTACGGGGTCGTCGCCTTCTACGTGCTGGTGGTGACCACCTTCACGTTCTACATCCGCAAACAGATCGGCCAGCAAGCCTGGCGCACCATCCACTACGCCACGTACGGGGTGTTCGTCGCTGCGCTCCTCCACGGGGTGACAGCCGGCACCGACAGCAACGGTCTGTTCGCCGTTGCGTTCTACGGCGGCACCGCGCTCGTGGTGGCCGCGTTCACCGTGCTGAGAGTTCTCAACGCCGCGGAGAAACGCAGACGAGCCGTCACTCCTCGAGCATCGGAATCCTGACGCCACGTTCTTTGGCGACCTCGACGGCGCGTTCATAGCCGGCGTCGGCGTGGCGCATCACTCCGGTTCCCGGATCGTTGGTGAGCATCAGCTTGAGACGCCTGGCCGCTTCCTCGGTACCGTCTGCGACGACCTGCGCCCCCGCATGGATCGCCTTGCCGATACCGACTCCGCCACCGTGATGGACCGCGACCCACGCCGCGCCCGAAGCCGTGTTGAGCAACGCGTTGAGGATCGGCCAGTCTGCGATGGCGTCAGATCCGTCCTTCATCGCTTCGGTCTCCCGATAAGGCGACGCCACCGACCCCGAGTCGAGATGGTCTCGTCCGATGACGATCGGCGCCGTCACCTTGCCGGTGCGCACCAGTTCATTGAACGCGATTCCTGCCCGGTCCCGTTCGCCGTAGCCGAGCCAGCAGATGCGGGCCGGCAACCCCTGGAACTGGACTTTTTCCCGGGCAAGCCGCAGCCAGCGTTGCAGCCCGTCGTTGTCCGGAAACAACTCGGCGATGGCCTGGTCCGTGGCGTAGATGTCGGCCGGATCGCCCGACAACGCCACCCAACGAAACGGGCCCATCCCTTCGGCAAACAGCGGCCGGATGTAGGCGGGCACGAAACCCGGGTACGCGAACGCGTCGGCGAACCCTCCGAGCTTCGCTTCCCCGCGCAGGTTGTTGCCGTAGTCGAACACTTCGG
>JANTGE010000088.1 GCA_024763085.1 Acidimicrobiia bacterium | reverse complement strand
AGTGGTCGCCGTGACTCGCCTGGACAGGCTGCGCGCCTACCGCCGTGAGGTCCTGCTGGCCCTGGTGCTGGTGGTGTCGGTCGTCGTGTCGATTCCGGTGAACGGCGTCCCCCTCACCGTCGGCCTGCGGGGCGCCATCCCATACCTCGGCTTCGTTGTGCTGGCGCTCGCTTCGTTGACGATGGCCTCTTGCCCCGACGACCTCCGCCGGGCCGGTGCGGTGGCGACGGGAACCGCAGGTTTCATGGGGCTCCTTGCGATCATTGAACTCGCCGGCGGAGCCCCCGCCTACCGTCTCCTGGGTCAAGACCTCGAGTATCCACTCTGGTGGGAACGGGGCAGGGCCACCGGTCTGATCGCCAATCCGGGCCGTCTCGGCCAGGTGGGAGCGCTTGGCATCGCCATCGCCCCACTGGCCTCTCGATTCGCGGTCACCGGCGCGATACTCGCGGGTATCGCAGTCGGGGCAAGTGGAAGCAGGCTCTCCGTCCTGGCTGCGGTGTCGATCGGGGCCTTCTGGTTCTTGAACCGGGGCAACCGGACGACACGCCTGCTGTGGGTCGGCGGCCTTGCCGCAGTAGCGAGCCTGGTCATCGTCCAGCTCGTCGTGCCGGCGGCCAGGGATGACCTCGCCGCCCGCAACCAGGCCGCCGTCTCCCAAGTCGCCGACGACAGCGGCGTCGTCGACGTACGAGTCGCCAACCTAAGGGCTAGCCTCGGCGTGTGGCGCGACCGTCCGATCCTGGGTGCCGGTCCCGGACGCTTCGGCAGCACCACCGCCTGGCAGACGCATTCGCCGCTGCATGAGCAGTACGGACTCCCGGACGTTCGGTCACCTGAGTTTGTCGAGAAGCTGCGGGCAGCGGGCGATACCCGTCCGGTCGATGTGGGGATCGCCCAACTCGATATCGGCTGGCTACAACTGCTGACGGAACTAGGCCTCATCGGCTTTCTCTCCACGGCGGCTCTGCTGGCCTCGATACTGTTACGGGCCGTGCGTCGACGAGCATCTGTCCCGGCGGCGCTGGTCACGGTACTTGCCGTCGTGTCGCTCGGCAGTCCGGGAGTGGTCGACCTGTCCCTCGTTGCGACAGTCATGATCTGGGTCGGGGCGACGCTGGGGAGCCGAACGTGACGAACGACGACAGCACCCGACAGGTTGTCCGCCATGCCGGTTTGAGCGTCGCCGGTCTGGTCATCATTGGTCTGGTTCGTCTCGCTGAGCAGGTCGGGGCGAACACCTTCTTCGGAGTCGAGGCGTTGGCCTGGGTCACCGCGTCGATCTCCATTGCCACGCTCGCCACAGTCGTGGGTCCGGCCGGCCTGTCGGCCGGCATCACGAAGCTCACCAGCGAACTGCGCGGTTCGAGACCCGGGCAGGCTTCCGCTTTCGTCACGCTGTCGACCCGCCTGGCGTTTCTCCTGACGGTCGCCGGCGCGATCGTCGGCACGATTTACGCTCGGTTCGACCCGACCCTCGGCTCCGGCGGGACAGCCCAAGTCGTCGCAGCCGGGGTTCTGACACTTACCTTCGGACTGTATCTGACCGGCAAGTCGATCCTGTACGGGGAGGAGCGCATAGGACCGTATGTGCGTTCTGAGACTCTGGGCGGCTTGCTGTTCGCGGCAGGCATGGTCCTCGTCGTGTTCGCGGACGCACCCTGGGCGATCGTGTTGCCACTCGCGATCGCCTACCTCCCGGTCGGATGGGCTTCGGTTACCCGACTTAGAGGCCCGGTCGGTGACCGACGACTCCTCCCGGTTCGCTCGCTGGTCGGCTACGGAGCCGTCGGCTCGATGGGGTCCCTTTCCGGCGTCGGTTTCACCAGGGCGACACCCCTGGTCGCCGGCTTTCTCGCCGGGGTCCCCGGTGCCGCCCTGGTCGGGGCCTCCCTGGCGGTGCTGGAGCCGCTGTATCTCGCGCCTCGAGCGATCGGCCTGGCGCTGCTTCCACGGTTGTCCTTCGAGCGGGCCGCCGGGTCGCGACCAGGGCAGATGGTCAAGGTTGCTACAGGCGTCGTCGCTCTCGCGGTGGCGCCGGTCTGCATTGTCCTCATCCTCGAACGGGACCGGATCCTCCAGTTGGTCTTCACCGACCAGATCGTCGGCGGCGCCACCCTCGCCTGGTTCTCGGCTGCATTCTTCGTCAGCGTCGTCGGGGCGCCGGCGGTGACGTCGCTCGCCGCGATCCGGGTCCGGGATGCCGCCATTCCGATGTGGTCAAGCATGGTTGGTTTCGTCACGGCAGGCGCTCTGTGGGCCGTTTTCGGTCCACGGCTGGGGACCGCGGCTGTGGCGTTCGGCTACCTCGTAGGCAGTGTCATTCAGGTGGTTCCGCCGCTGGTGGCGTCATCACGGCGGTACGAGCTGCACTGGGGCAGCCTGTGGCTACGGGTTGCAGTGGCCGGTGCAGGGATCGCCGCACTCGCCATTTGGACAGCTCCGAGCATCCCAATCGACGCGGTGGCGATCGTGGCCTTCGTCCTGTTGATGCTGCCGGAGGTACGAATCGTCAGGAGTCTCTTGTCCCGGTGACCGGCTCCGTGGCCATCGCCACGGCTGCGGCGGCGACCAACCAGTAGAAAACGGCGACGTTTGGTATATGGAACAGGTTGTTCGACAGGGTCTGGACCCCAAAGGCGGTGAGCCCGGCAGTCGCCCCGGAGAGCACTACCCCGCCTCGCCTGCGTATCACCCCGACGGCAGCCGCCATCCCTGGAACAACGGCTGCGGCGAACAGCAGAAGCCCTCCGGGCACTCCGGTCTCGCTTGCAGCGAGCAGGAACGAGTTGTGCGGAGTACCGATCAAGACCGGCTTCTTCTCATCGAACTGACCTGCCACAAAGTCACCAGACCCAAGGCCGGTCACCGGTTTCTCTTTGACTGTCTCGACAGCCTTGCGCGCCAGCTGCAGTCGGTCGTTGCCTTCGTTGACGAACCGACTCGCTGCCGGGGTGAGCACAACCCCCAGGACGACCAGTACTGCGACCAGCACGGCCAGCCGCGGCCGAAACGACATCACCAAGAGGGCCAAGAACCCGATGAGCAGCCCGACCATCGAGGCCCTCGTGTAGGACAGAACGAGTGCAAAGAACAGTGCTCCGGTCGCTGCTGCCCAGATCGCCTGCTCCCGCCGACGCCGCACCTGAGTGAACACAGCGCCGGCGAGGATCGCCGGCATCAGCATGAGGGCGCCAAAGAAGTTCGAGGACACCCCCAGGGTTCCGACGATCCGACCGGGGGTGGTTCCGTAGAGAGGTTGGTACGGACGCCAGAGTTCCAGACCGATGAGGCGGGCGACCTCGGGGGAAAGCGCCTTCCAGTCGACCAGGTACGACCACAGGCCGAACAGAGCCTCCACCAACCCGACAAAGACGACCGCGCCCAGCACGAAGCGTGCCCTACCGGGTCTCGCCGCGATCCTCAGCAGCAGCGAGAACGCCAGGGCTACCAGACCCCACCGCCCGATTCCTCTCGTCAGCTCACCGACTTCGACATGCCCTGCAAGGAAGACGGAGACACCGTTCCACACGGCGAACAGCCACAGCGGAATCGATACCGGATGGATCAGCTTCCGCCAGCCTTCGATGCGAAGCACACTCAACAGGCCGAGCGCGGTACCAACGAGCAGCGGAAGATCGTCGAGGGAGACCCCGGCGTAGGCGGGCCCGATCCGTGCCGGAAGCAGCGGTGAGGCGGCCATGACCAGCACCGCCCAGATGCCGAGGTCCCCGAACGGAATGGCCGACGTCAACTGCCGAAAGACGCCCAGGCGGCTCAGGAGGACGACCGCGGCGACGCCGCTGACGATGGCCGCCACCGCCCCGGCGACGTGTGACCACAGACCGAAGAGGACCGCCACAACCCAAACTCCGATCACACCCGCAACGAGCAGCGAGAATGCAGCGGTGCAGCGGGTGCTTCTTGTGGCGAGCGTCTGCGACGTCATGTCACTCTCCATCATGCCATCGTTCAGGTCATGCCGGATGCTTCACGTAGGCGCGCCAACGCGACCTTGGCCAGGGCATCGGCGTCGAAGTCGCGAGCGCGGGCCCGGGCCGCCGATGCCACCGCCGGGTCGAAGCGCCGGTTGAGCCATCGGCGCAGCGCCGTTGCCAGGGCGTCCACGTCGTCGGGCGGCACGGATTCGCCACATGCCAGGGTTGGTACTCCCGCCAGTCCTCCGACCCGGGAGACGACCACCGGCACTCCGGAAGCCAGCGCCTCCACCGCCACCATCCCAAGGGCGTCACGGCGGGATGGTACGGCGAGTACGTCGATGTCGGCGAAGAACGCGGGAACATCATCGGGACGGAGAGCTCCTCGCCACTCCACGTCGAGGCCGAGCGAGTCGACTTGGCTGCGCAAGACGGAATCGTCCGGTCCGTCGCCGCCGATGATCAGCCTCGGCTGTGGGGACATGACGCCGACCGCCTCGACGAGGACGTCGCCACCTTTGTGCCGTACGAGGTCGCCGAGGAATCCGACGGTATCGGGCGTATCCGGGGTGGGACGACTCACGGTCGCAAATCGGGCCAAATCGACGCCTGGCGGTACGACGACGACCTCTGGCGCGGATGGAAACCGGTCTCTGATGCGCTCGGCAGTGTCGGCAGAGTTGGTGAAAACAAGCGCGGCGTGGCGTACCGCGAAACCCAGGCCAGGAAGGCGGCTGTCGACGTCGCTGCCGTGCGCGTAGAGGACATATGGCCGCCGGAGCAGACTCGCGACGGCCCAGGTGATTACCGCAGTGGGCGCCAGGTAGTGGCCTTCGATCACGTCAGGGCGACGCCGGATCCCAACGACGACGGCGCGGAATGACAATAGGGCGTATTTCACCGCCGTGGAGAGACCCGACCGGGGATCCCGGTTGGCGACGACGTGCACCTCGGCTCCGTTGCGTCGGTAGGCGTTGGCGCGCTCGGCCACGAAGGTTCCAAAGTGGGGTTTTCGGGTACCCGGCCACATGTTGGAAATCAGCAGGATCTTCATGAGGTGACGATGTCGGCTATCCGCTCGGCGGCGTGTCCGTCGCCGAAGCCGGAGACCTCCCCGGTCGGCGCAGGGCCGGCCAGTACCTCCTCGACCAGCCGGAGGTCAAGACCGACGACGGTGTTCCATGCGCCTTCGAGAGTTTCGGGCCACTCGGTTTCGTCTCTGAGCGTGAGACACCGGGTGCCGAGCAGCACCGCTTCTTTCTGCAGGCCGCCCGAGTCGGTCAGCACCGCGTCGGCATGGGCCACCAGTGACAGCATGTCGAGATAGCCGACGGGTTCGGTCACGTGTACGTTCTCGGGAAACGACAATCCGAAGCGGCTTACCGAGCCGGCGGTTCGAGGGTGTAGCGGCAGTATCACCGGCCCGGGGACGGCGGAGAGCACCTCCAAAGCAGCTCGCAGACGCTCTTTGGTGTCGACGTTCTCTGCACGGTGCAGGGTCGCCACGAAGTAGCTCCCGGACACGCCGAGGTGGGTCGCGGCATCGGGACGCAGCCGGGAACGGATTGTTTCGAGCGAGTCGACCATCACGTCGCCGACGAGATGGACCCCCCGGTTGATACCTTCGCGGGTCAGGTGATCCATGGCCGTCGCCGTTGGGCAGAGCAGCAGGTCGGCGAGATGGTCGGCGACGATCCGGTTGATCTCTTCGGGCATGTCACGGCGTCCGGATCGCAGCCCCGCCTCGACGTGGGCGACGGGGATGTGCAGTTTCGCCGCGGCGAGGGCCCCGGCCAAAGTCGAGTTGGTGTCGCCGTAGACGACGAGGAGGTCGGGGCGCCCGTCGACCAGCACCTGCTCCACCCCTTCGAGCATCCTGGCGGTCTGGCCGCCGTGGGAGCCCGAGCCGACTCCCAGGTTGATGTCGGGAAACGGCAGGTCGAGCTCGTTGAAGAAGACGCGGGACATCGTGTCGTCGTAGTGCTGGCCAGTGTGTACGAGCACCTCGTGCACACCCGCCGCCTGCAACGCCCTGCTGACCGGGGCGGCTTTGATGAACTGGGGTCGGGCCCCCACGACTGACACGATCTTCACGGGGATTCCTTTGGCAGGCGGTAGCCGTTCGCAACGGCGCCGACGAGTGTACCGACCCGTCAGACCTTCACGGTCCCGTCAGCAGGGCGAGTTCGGTGCGAACTCCTTCAGAGACCGCGCCGGTTCCGCCCAGCACGACGATACGGGCTGGGGAGAGGCGGACGATCTCGGCAGCGGTCGCCGACGGCACCGACGTCGGTGAGACGAGCAGCACCGGCGCGTCTGCGAACGCGGCAGCGGCGCCGCCGGCGAGCGCGTCCGGGAACGATGCGGCGGTGGCTACGTACGCGACGGAAACGCCAGGGGCGAAGTGCGACGCGGAGATGGCGGCCCCGGTGCTGTACCGGTCGCTTCCGGCGACCCGTTTCACGCTCCCGGATGTGAACGTCTGCAACGCGGTTTCGACCTCACTGGAGACGACCCCGATGCCGCCCAGCACGACGATCTCGGCGGGCCGCAGACGTTCGAGTTCGGAAGCGGTGGATGCAGGCACATTGGCCCCGACAAGGAGGATCGGACCACCACGGAGGGCGGCCACGGGGCCACCTGCGAGGGCGTCGGGGAAGTTGGCTCCGGTGGCGATGTAGGCCACGGGCACGCCCGGATCAAACGTCGCCGCCGAGATGGCTGCTGCGGTCGCATACCGGTCGGCTCCGGCGAGGCGGCTCACGCCACCCGAGGTGTAGTGCTTGAGAGAGGCCTCCACCCCGGCGGACACCGCGCCGGTCCCGCCGAGCAGGACGATCCGGCCTGGCTGCAGACGATCGAGCTCCGCGGCAGTGGCGGGCGGGATCCCAGTAGGTGCGACCAGCAGGACCGGGCTCTGCCCCTGGGCGGCCGCTATTCCGGCGAGAGCGTCGGGGAAGTTGGATCCGGTGGCAATGTAGGCCACGGGCACGCCCGGATCGAACGTCGCCGCCGAGATGGCTGCTGCGGTCGCATACCGGTCGGCTCCCGAGATGCGTTCGGGCAGCGGTCCGACAGGTACTGGCTGTGTCAGGATGCCCTTGCCTTGATTCTTGACTACTTCGACAGCTTCGAGATGGATGTTGTCCAACGTCGGATACGAGAACGTGTAGTCGACCTCGACCCGATAGGAGCCGGATGACGACAGGCCGCCTGGAGGGGTGTAGGCGGGGAGGCTGTAGCGCAGGTCCGGTCCGCCCGGATACACCCCGATCTTCGACCGGGTGTTCTCATAGACCAGGTTTCCGGCCGGGTCGTAGATGCGGGCATGCAGGTCGCCGACCAGTCCGACGTTGCCACTGGCGTTGACGAACTGGCGAAGGTAGATGCCGCTGTTGTACACGTCGACCTCGGCCCAGGATCGGCCACGCCGGTCCACCGGAGCCGACGTTCCATCGGTGCCGGCGGCCCAGTCGATCGACTGGATGAGGATCTGCCTGGCGATGGCGCCCTGGGTGACACCCTGATGCGTCTGCGCGGCATTGCCGGCGTTGAGTTCGGGGAGGAAGTCGAGTACGTCGAAGTCGAAGAACACGAGCCGTCCGCTGCCATACCGGGTTGCCTGGGCGGCGGTGTAGCCGTCGTACTGTGACGCATCCACGCCCTCGGCGGACCCGGTCCCGGGCGGGATGGAGAAACGCAGGATCGAGGTGGCGTTGGCGTTGAAGATTCGTCCGAATTCGGCCCCGGCGCCGGTGGGACGGTCGAGGCGAATCGACGAGATTCCCAGGCTGGTCATGGTGTTCTGGATGATGGGGTGGGTCGGGCTTTCATCGACGACCGAGAAGCTCTTCGGTGTCGGGTCGTTGATGAAGATCGTCTGGTACGCCTCGGACAGCGGGCCGTACTCGTACACGGCGCTGTTCATCTCCAGCACCCAGAACTGGAAGCCGCCATCGGGGTTGGCAGGGGTCGGGCACGTCCAGTCCGCCTGGGGATCAGACACATACCTGGGATGCTGTGCCCCGGTCCATCGGCAGCCATCCCGGGCGAGCATGCGAGGCGAGATGAACACCCCCACGAGTGACCCGCCCTGCTCGACCCAGTCCTTGACCGTGATCGACGCCGTCGCCGACATGACCCGGGTGAGCGGCAACACCAGCACATCGATCGAATCGAGGAACGCCCGGTCCTCCAGGTCGGCGTCGACGGCGGTGACGACGTCGTACCCGGCGTTGGTCAGCACCTGGGCTACCCGTGGCGGCCGCTCGGTCCACCATCCGAGTTGCGCGAAGTTGACGTAGGTGGTTTCGGAGTCGAC
>JANTGE010000087.1 GCA_024763085.1 Acidimicrobiia bacterium | reverse complement strand
GCTGCAGCGGTGGTTGGTGTGGTCTACCTCGGAGTCGGACGGCTGCTCGGCGCCGAGGAGCTCAGGCGCTGACCTTCTCGTCGGCCGACAGATTCCCGACACCGGTTCGCTGCATGTCACCCCACTCCTTGCGTCGCGGATTCCAGAACATCGCTCGTACTCGCCACCACACAGTCCGCTGCCGCAATCCGAGTTGCTCCCCGAGGGAGTAGATGAGCAGCCGCCATGCTTCGCCGGCCCGGTTGTAGTAGCCGAACCGCTCGTCGAGGATGAGCCCGATCAGCGAGTTCGCCGCTCCCAGAGCCAAGGCAATGAGCATCAGCGGAATGGCGATCTCGAGGTTGAGGATGCCGAGGAGCAGTGAGGCAGGCACCGCCACCCAGCCGATGAACTCGATGATCGGTGCGACGAACTCGAACGCTACGAACGATGGCCATGACACCATCCCGACGATGCCGTAGCGGGGATCGAAGAGCATCCCTTTGTACTCTCTGATGACCTGCATGAGTCCGCGATGCCAGCGGATCCGCTGCTTCCGCAAGATGTCTTTGTTCGTCGGCACCTCGGTCCAGGCGACCGCATCTGGCGCGTAGACGATCCGGTAGGGTCGTCGCTGTTTGCGGAAGTGACGGTGGAGCCGCATGGTCAACTCCATGTCTTCTCCAAGGTGGCCTGTCCGGTAGCCGCCGGCTTCGATGACGGCCTCCTTCTGGAAGACCCCAAAAGCCCCGGAAACGATCGGGAGCGCATTCAGGTGCGACCATGCGGGCCGGGCACCGAGGAACGAGCGGATGTATTCGACGACCTGTGCCATCTCCGTGGGCCGCCTCGGCAGCGCCACCCGGGTGACCTTGCCGCGGCGAACGTCGCATCCATTGAGCGGGCGCACATTGCCGGCGACCGCCACCGTCGCCGACCGGTTCTCCACGAAGTGGCGCATCGCCCGCAGCAGCGCCTCCTCTTCGAGGACGATGTCGGCGTCGGTCGCCATCACATACGGATACCGGGCCACGTTGAGACCTGCATTGATCGCGTCGCCCTTGCCGCCGTTCTCCTTGTCGACGACGACCAATGGGAGCGGCAGCGAGGACTTGTAGATACGCTTGATCGGCGCAGAGTCGAGCCGCGGCCGGTACGGCGTGTCGATCGGTTCCAGTTCGAACTCGTCGATGAGGCGCTGCATCGTCTCGTCGGTCGAACCGTCGTTGACGACGAGAATCTCCTTGCGTGGATACTGGAGCAAAGCGATGGATCGCACCGATTCGACGATCCCGGCAGCCTCGTTGTAGGCAGGGATGATGATGCTGACCGGAGGCGTCGTATCCGACGTCAGCATGTCGTGGATACGACCGAACCGTGAAGCAAACCGGTCTTTGCGGAGCGCGCCATACGACATCACCGCCAGGATGAGCAACTGTGCCTCCATCGCGATGAAGTAGAGCAGCACCGCATAGTTGAAGAACTCGATGAACGTCATCCGGCCTCCTTCACGTGCAGCAACTCTGCGATCGTGTCTTCGTCGAACCCGAGGGTGCCCAGCTGGGCTCTGGCCGTGTCACGGGCGAACGCGTCGTCGTCCACGGTGGCTTCGACCAGGACTTCGACACCGCCAGGAATCTCGGCGAGGGCTGCGGCAGCGTTGATGCGGACCCACCAGGACTCGTCGCGCAAGGCGTCCCGCAGCGGGTCTCTCGCTTCGACGGCGAGACGACGCCCCAGCGTCTTCGCAGCCTGCGAGCGCACCTCCCAGGCGGGATCCCGCAAGGCACGGATCAGTGCCGGTACACAGCGCGGCGTTCCGGCGCCGGCGAGCGCTGCAGCGGCCCGAACCCGCACATCCAGGTACTCCGATTCGAGGGCTTCCAGCAGGGCCGCCTCCGCAGACGGGTCACCAATCAGGCCAAGAGCTCGAACCGCCAGTCCGATCCGCTGCGCCTCTTGAGGATCCCCGATCGAAGTGAGCAGCACATGGCGGGAGAGGTCGCCGACGGCGATGCTTCCCATCCGCACCACCGAGTCCGCAATCCTGGCGGCTGCCCACTCCTCTTCACGGTGCAACAGCCCGATCAAGGGCACCACCGCCGCCGGTTCCTGAAGTCGGGCCAACGCTTCTGCGGCCTGAATACGAACTTCCACAACCGGATCGTTGAGAGCCTTCAGCAGCGCCGGAACGGCAGACGGGTCGCCGATCTCCGACAACGCCTCGGCGGCCTCGGTTCTGGATTCACGGCGTCTCCCGTGGTCGAGAGTCGCCATGAACCGTTCGACGATCCCAAGCTCGCGGGACAGCCGAAGCAGATTGTCCCGCTCCCTGCCCTGGAGAAACCGAAGGAACTCCATCAAGGTGTCGACGAACACAGGGTCCGGAGCCCAGTTGCGCAACGAGTCGAGCGGATATCCGGAACGGGTGGCGATCTCGCTGATCGCCCCGACGTACGACGCCCGACGGAACTCGTCGAAACGGCTCCGCACGTTGCCGTACACCTTCACGGCAAACAGCCAGAAAGCCGCGAACGCAGTGAGGCTGCTCACCGCGACGAGCAGCGGGAGCAGCGTCGAGCGCAGCACCACATCGAATTGAGACATCTCGGTAAGAGTCATCGGCATCCGAGTGGCGCCGCTGAACGAGAACGCCTCGGCACCGGGACGACGGCGCTGAACTGCTACAACTTGCTTCGCAGCTGCAGCTTCACCCTGGCCAGGACCTCCCGCACATTGAACGGTTTGCGGACGAAGTCGACGGCACCCATATCGAGGAGTTTGATGACGTCGTCGTCATCGGTGAGTCCGGAGACCACGATCACCGGAATGTCCACGCCCTCCCGGTTCCAGCGGTGCAGCACTTCGGCGCCGAGCAGCCCGGGCATCACCTGATCGAGAACGGCAAGGTCGAAGTCGCCGTTCTTGCCGGCTTCGTAAGCCTCGACACCGTCGTACACCGCGGTGACGTCGACGCCGGCCGTCTCCAGGCTTCTGGACAACAGCAGTGACACCACCCTGTCGTCTTCGGCTACGAGGACGTGTGGACGACTCATCGGGTCTGCATCCTATCGGCCGAGGTCGTCGCTGCCTGGTCAATGAGCGAGCCGATCAGTGGCACATACACGTGGTAGTAGAACGCGGTTCCCGAGGCGTGCGGCATGGCCCGCATGAACGCCGCGCCGCCTGCCACCTTTCGAAACAGGAACGCCACCGGTTGGTCGGAGGCGTCCGCGGCGACAAACACCGTTCGGTCTGTTCGTACGATCAGCGGGATGACGGCGGGAATGCCGGCAGCCGAGAGCGTTCGGACCGCGACCGGATCGTCGGTCAAGGTGAGGTCGGCGTCGGGAGTTGGGACGGCGGCTACCACTTCGAACCAGGACTGGACCGGTGCAACGAACGAGCCTCCGTCGGGCAGTGTGCCTCTTCCCATCGGAGCCTCCGCGCCGGACAGCACAACCTGATCGTCACCGTTGAGAAGCACGAGACCGGGCCCTCGATATCGCCAGTCGCCTCTCCGTAGACTCTCCGGAACCCTCTCCAGGTGCGAAAACCAGCGACCGACCCAGCCGGTAGGTTCGACGCCGAACAACCCGGAGAGCAGGTCGATCGCCTCCGGATCGGTGGGCTCGGCCAACAGCGAAGCTTCCCCATATACGAACGTGCCGTCGGCCGCCCATCGGATCACCGTCCTCGCGTCGTCAGCGGCGAAACGGCCGGACACGCGGTGCGAACCCTGCGGATCGAGGGCACCGTCGTCGTTGGTGTACACGCCGTAGGCGTCGATGAGCGCCACTAGGTCGGGGCGCTCTGCAGGCCAGGGATCGGCAGGCGCTCCACCTGGTGAAGACCCGACATAGTCGGTGACGGCAAACGGCGCCTTCGCCGATTCCAGGGCGAACCCGAAGGCACGGTGTTCACGGTAGGTGTCGTCGAAGACCGTGAGGTCGTAGGCGACGACGTCGACCGATTGCCACGGTGTGGCCAGCCACACGATCGAACCGACGGCCGGCCACAGAAGCAGTGGCACCAGCACAACGGCCACAGCCAGCGTGATCATCCGATGGGCACGCCGTTCGGACGGCGCGAGAACGGCAGGGCCGACACGGTCTCTCATAGGTGGTGCTTCGGCGCCGACACGGCTCCGGTTGAGGATTCAGCGTCGGAGGCGCGGACGAGGATCCAGATCCTGCCTGAGCGACAGGACCCATTCGTCGAGGTGGCGGTCGTGCTGCTCGCCGTTGGGCAGCTCTTCGGACAGAACCTGCTGCACCACGGCGGCGATCGCCGCGGCTTCGAGCGGGCCCGCCCCGCCGGTGATCTTCACGTCACGTCTCATCGATCTCCACCAGTTCGATCAGGGTACCGGCCAGCGTCTTCGGATGCACGAAAGCGATGCGGTGGCCACCTCCACCGATCCGGGGCGTCTCGTCGATCAGCCGGGCGCCCTCCGCCTCGAGGTGCTCGAGCGCGTCGTCGATAGAGGCAACCGCCAGCGCGATGTGGTGCAGACCTTCGCCGCGACGTTCGAGAAAGCGACCGACGGGCGTGTCGGAGGCCAGCGGCTCGAGCAACTGGAGATGGGAGCCGCCGATGGGCACCATCGCCTCCTCGACGCCCTGTTCGGCAACGACCTCGCGTGAGAGGGGCCGCACCCCGAAGAGGCGTTCCAACTCGCCGAGTGTCTCGTCGAGCGATTCGACCGCGATGGCGACATGGTCGATGTTGTACGGCTTCACGGCCGACAGCCTACCCGGGTACGATGGGCGCAGGACGAGAGGAGCCTCCATGGGTGCTGTGATTGTGGGAATGGCACGGACGCCGATCGGGAAGTTCGGAGGGGGACTCAAGCCTCTCCGCGCCGTCGAGTTGGGCGCCGTCGCGATGCGCGGTGCGCTCGACCGCGCCGGCCTCCCCCCGGAAAACATCGAAGAGGTGATCTACGGCCAGGTCTTGCAGGCCGGTGAGGGACAGATCACCTCCCGGCAGGCTGCCGCACGGGCGGGCGTGCCGATGACGGTGCCGTCCATCACGGTCAACAAGGTGTGCCTGTCCGGTATGGCAGCGGTTGCGATGGCCGACCGGTCGATCCGGCTCGGCGAGTCGACGTTCGTGCTCGCCGGGGGGATGGAGTCGATGTCGAACGCCCCGTTTGTCGCCCCGGATGTGCGATGGGGGTCCAAACTCGGCGACTCGAAGCTCGTCGACGTCATGATGCACGACGGACTGTGGTGTGCGTTCGATCACTGTGTGATGGGCGACTCGGCGGACCGCAAAAACGCCGCCCTCGGCATTGGCCGCCAGGAGCAAGACGAATGGTCAGCTCGCAGTCACGCCCGGGCGCTTGCCGCGACCGAGTCGGGAGCGTTTGCCGACGAGATCGTGCCGGTCGAAGTCCCGCAGCGGCGCGGTGACCCCGTGGTCATCAACCGCGACGAGGGCATCCGACCGGACACCACGGTGGAGAGCCTCGGCAGGCTGCGTCCTGCGTTCGTCGACGATGGCACCATCACCGCCGGCAATGCGTCACAGATCTCCGACGGCGCCGCCGCCGTCGTCGTTGCCGACCGCGCCGCCGCTGAAGCCGCTGGGTTGCCGATCCTCGCCGAGGTGCTCTCCTACGGGCAGATCGGCGGACCGGACGCCACGCTGCAGGAACGCCCCGCCGAAGCACTGGCCGTCGCCTTGAAGAAGGCTGGGCTAGCCGCCTCGGACCTGAAGATGGTGGAAATCAACGAGGCCTTCGCCTCGGTGGCGTTGTGGTCGACGAAGATGCTCGACCTCGATCCGGCGATCGTGAACGTCCACGGCGGTGCGGTCGCGCTCGGCCATCCGCTTGGGGCCACCGGTGCCCGGATCACCGTCACGCTGATCAACGCGCTCCGGCGGGCCGGAGGCGGTATCGGCGCCGCCACGCTGTGCGGAGGTGGCGGACAGGGCGATGCTCTCGTCTTGGAGGTGTACCCATGAGCGCCAGCGAAGCACCCGACCACAACCTGGCTCTCGACCTCGTCAGAGTCACCGAAGTAGCGGCCATGGCGGCGGCGCGCTGGCAGGGCCGCGGCGACAAAGAGGCAGTCGACCAGGCGGCCGTAGATGGAATGCGCGCCGTGCTCTCGACCGTCGACGTGGACGGCCAGATCATCATCGGTGAAGGCGAGAAGGACAACGCTCCGATGCTCTTCAACGGCGAACAGATCGGCACCGGCAGGGGCCTGCAAGTCGACGTGGCAGTCGACCCGGTCGACGGCACCACCCTCACCGCTCTCGGACTCCCAGGCGCCCTCGCGGTCATCGCCCTCTCAGAGGCCGGCACCATGTATGCACCCGGCAGTCTCGTCTACATGGACAAGATTGCCGTCGGACCCGAAGCCGCAGGATCCATCGACCTCGACGCTCCCGTACAACACAACCTGAAACTCGTCGCCCGGGCTCTCGGCAAAGACGTCAACGACCTGACGGCCATCATCCTGGACCGCCCCCGCAACGAGAAGTATGTGCGGGCCGTCCGAGAGGCGGGGGCGCGAATCCGTCTCATCCGGGACGGGGATATCTCGGCGGCGATCGCCACTGCCAGGCCGGACAGCGGCATCGACATCCTCTTCGGGATCGGCGGGTCGCCAGAGGCGGTGATCGCCGCGGCGGCGCTCACGTGTCTCGAAGGGGAGATCCAGTGCCGGCTCTGGCCCCGGGACGATAGCGAGCGGGAGTTCGCCCGCGAGAACGGCCTCGACCTGACACAGGTGCTCGCCACCAGAGACCTGGTCAAGTCGGACAACGTCTTCTTCGCTGCGACCGGCGTGACCGGGGGCGAACTGCTCGACGGGGTGCAGTTCTACGGGGACGGCGCTCGCACCCATTCGGTGGTGATGCGTTCGAAAACCGGGGCAGTCAGATGGGTCACCACCCGACACAACCTGAAGAAGCTGGAGAGGCTGAGCGCCGTCCCGCTCAGCTAACCCCCGCCACCCCAATCGCGTCGAGCAGCGTCGACGCCGTAGGAAAGCCGGCCGCGGCCACCGCATCGGCGGGAAACACCCCGCGGTCATACAGTACACAGTCGACACCGGCGTGGCGGGCGGCCGCGGCGTCGTCGAGGGCGTCGCCGACCACGGTGACCCGCCGGGGGTGACCGAGGACGTTGAGATGCTGGACGAGGAACGGACCCTTTTCGGCTCCCCGGGCCCCGTTCAGTCCATCGACTCGGGTGAAGTATCGCTCCAAACCGAATCGTCGAACCATCGGCACCAGGTCGTCGTGCCACAGCATCGACAGCAACGACTGGGTGTGGCCTGCGGCGGCGACCGCTTCGAGCGCGTCGAGAGCGTCCGACGCCAGTGAAGGTTGCGCAGACCGATAGGCGTCATGGAACACCTCGTCGATCCGCTCCCACTCGGGGTCGGAGACCGGCCGCCCCAGCAGACGGTCATAGAAATGACGTACGGGGCGCGTATAGAGCGCCCCGTACGTCGAGACGGTGATCGGCGACACGCCGAGGTCCGTCAAGGTCGTATTGACTGCAGCGACGACCTCGTCGAGGTCGTCGAGCAGGGTTCCGTTCCAGTCCCAGACGATATGCAAGGACTGCGGAGTGTCAGTCCTCGACGCGGCGGCGGAACCCGGCAGCCGGCTTGAAGTAGACGTACTTCTTGGCGGGGATGGTGATCTCCTCGCCGGTGGCCGGGTTGCGGCCCTTGCGCGCCGAGCGGCTCTTCGTGCCGAACTTGCCGAAACCGGCGATCTCGACCTTGCGGCCTGCGTCGAGTTCGACGGCGATAATGCCCTCACCAGGCTTCGTCGAGAAGATCACGTCGATGACCTCGGCGGCCTTCGTCTTGGTGAGGCCGGTCTTCTTGGCCAGCTTCTCAGCCATTTCCTTCTTGTTCACGAGCACTCCCTCGTTCACGCGCCGACCCCTTGTCGACGCTGTAAGACTGTTGTCGCTCTATGGCGACGGGGTGAATCTACCCTATTTCATTGAGCAATCTGCGGATTACGGTCAGATCTCGCGCCTTCCGGCCAGTGCCCGGCCGAGGGTCAGCTCGTCGGCGTAGTCGAGGTCGCCGCCCACGGGGAGGCCCGAAGCGAGTCGAGTGACCCGCACTCCGAGCGGTTTCAGGTCTCTGGCGAGGTACAGCGCGGTGGCGTCGCCTTCCATCGTCGGGTTGGTCGCAACGATCACTTCGGTGATGCCCTCTTCGGCGATCCGGTCGTGCAGCTCGGCGATGTGGAGCTGGTCGGCACCGATGCCCGTGATCGGCGACAGGGCCCCACCGAGGACGTGGTACCGGCCGCGGAACTCCCCGGTGCGTTCCATCACGATGATGTCCTGCGCCCGTTC
>JANTGE010000086.1 GCA_024763085.1 Acidimicrobiia bacterium | reverse complement strand
TGTATCCCTTTCGCCGGTTCGTGCGTCTCTATGGTGAAAGGAAGGAGAGACTCATGAAGGATTTCATCAACGAGGCAGGCTGGGACCGCATCGTCAGGGTCGTACTCGGTGCGGTGCTGCTCTATCTCGGGTTTGGTGGCGTCGTCACCGGCGGATGGGGCACCGCGTTCAAGATCATCGGGTTCATCCCATTGCTGACCGGCATCTTTGGCTTCTGCCCGCTCTATGCAATCTTCAAGATCCGCACCAACAAGGAAGCCGGCGTCAACGCCTGATCCGGCTGCTACTCCGAACGGCGGCGGATCCCACGCCGCCGTTCGTTTTGTCCAGAGAGAGGACGACATGGACGTTCCCCCAGAGCCGACACTCGTCGAGGTGTGGGCGCCGTGGTGCCACGAATGCAAGGTGATGCAGCCGGACCTCGACGCCGTCGCCGAGGAATGGTCGGGCAAGGTCGCGCTGCAGATGATCAACGCTGAAGACGGCCTCGACACGGTACGCTCCCTCGGTGTGAAGGGCACCCCCACCTTGATCGGCTACCGGGACGGCCGGGAAGTGTTCCGGTACACGGGACGGCGTAGCCGTTCCGAGTTGGGGCAGTTGTTCGCCTCGGTCGCCGACGGGAGCACACCGAAACGCGTCGGAACCAACGACATGGTGCTGCGTGTCGGCACCGGCGTCGCTCTGACTGCCGTCGGCCTCTTGACCGGCCCATCGATACCGCTGATCGTCATCGGGACGGTCCTCATCGCCTTCGGTCTCGTCCCCAGGCTGGTGCGACGGTGAGCGAGCTTGCACAGCAGCTCGTGGACGAGCGCGAGCCGCTCTATCGCTTCGCGCTTTCCATCACCCGGAACCCGGACCTGGCCGGCGACCTCGTGCAGGACACCATGGTGCGAGCGTTGCAGCGCGCCGATCAGTACCGGGGTGACGCTCCGGTCGGGGCGTGGCTGCGTCGCATCCTGCACAATCTGGCGATCGACCGGTCACGGCGTGCGGCGCGGGAGGTCGTCGTCGAAGAGGTCGAAGACGCCTGGATGGACGACGACTACACGGTCGACCCGGCCGCCGTCGCCATCCGCACCCAGACTCGCGAAGAACTCGAAGATGCCCTTGCCAGGCTGCCGTTCATCTACCGGACCACGGTGATCCTCCACGACGTCGAAGGGTGGACGGTTCGACAGATCGCCGAGCTGCAGCAGGTGTCGTTGCCTGCCGCCAAGCAGCGACTGCGACGGGGACGTATGGCCCTCGTCACCGCGCTCGCCGAAGGCCACGAACGACGCAAACGACTCGAAGGAGTACCCATGCGATGCTGGGACGCCCGCCAACACGTCTCCGACTACCTCGATGGGATTCTCGACACGCACACTGCCCATCTTGTCGAGGCCCATCTGGAGACCTGTCCGACCTGTCCGCCGCTCTACGCGTCGCTGGTCGACGCTCATGCCCAGCTCGGAGAGCTGCGCGATCCCGACGCAGTGATTCCGCCTGACCTCGAAACCCGGATCCGTCGGGTGGTTGGCGAACGGACTTCGGGCTGAAGGACCGGTAGGGTGGCGGCATGTTCTCCACCCTTGCGGACAGTCCAGTGCGCCCCGAAGTACTCGAGGCGCTCGCCGGCACCTGGGAGCATCTCGCCCGGCCTGGTACCTGGTGGACGGGAGCCCAAAGGCTCGCCATCGCCAAGACCGCCCGGGCCGCCCGAGCCCATCGTCCTCTTCCCGACGTAGAACTTCCCAAGGCTGCCCGCGAGGCGGTGGCGATGATTGCCGCCACGCCGTCTCGGGTCACCGCTTTGTGGGTGTCGGGCATCACGGAGGCCATTGGCGAAGCGCCCTACGTAGAGATCATCGGCATTGTCTCGAGGGTGGTGGCGATCGACACGCTCACCCGTCTGCTCGGCGCCGAACTCGAGCCACTCCTCGAACCCGAAGCGGGACAACCCACCCGAGAGATGGCCGACCCCCGTCCCGAGCATGTCCGCACATTCGTACCGGTCGGCAGGGTCTTCGTCCCGACGTTCACCCTCTCGCTCGTTCCCGACGAGCGGGCGACGAACGACCGGCTCGGGGATGCCCTCTACATGACAGATCCAGACATGGAGAACCCCGATCTGACCCGGGGAACGCTGCACCGGACCGACATCGAGTTGGTGGCGGCGACGGTCTCGTACGAAAACGAGTGCTTCTACTGAACGCTGTCCCATGCGGCGATGCTCAGTTGGAGCTCCACGACAACCCGGCGGAACCTCGACCTGCGGGCCGTGGCCGACCCTGTGGTCGACCCCGGCACCCAGGCGGGCAGACAGCTCGTCGCCCTGGCCCGGGCCGCCGTCGGCACCAGATCCGACACCACCGCTTTGCTCGAATTGGCGTCGGTGCTGGGGCTGGAAGCCGCAGTCGACGCTGCCGGTGTCGCCGCTGCCTTCGAGATCTACAACCGGGTGATCGACGCCACCGGTGTCCCCGTCGGTAAAGGTTCCCAACGGCGCAACGCCGAGATCATCGAGGCGCTCGGCCTCGACCGGTTCCCCCACGCCGGGTTGTAGACGCGCTCGGCCGGCGTCACGCCGCCCGGTAGCTGCCGAGGAGCGTGAGATGTTCCAGGGAGGCGGGTGTCGGTTCGAGGATCTTCGACAGGCCGCGTCTGCCCGGATCGTGCATGAGGTCGACGTAGAAGCGGTAGGACCAGGCGGTGGTCCCGGGTCGGGACTCGATGCGGGTCAGGTTCGCGCCTCGGAGCCCTAGTTCGGTGAGCGCCAACGCCAACGCACCTGGGGTGTGTGCCGTCGAGAAAGACAGGGAGGCTTTGTCGTGGTCGGGTGCGACGACCGGAGGACCGGGAGCCAGCGCCACGAACCGGGTGGCGTTGTGGTCGCGGTCCATCACGTCGGACAGCAGGACCCGCAGCCCGAAGCGGTGGTGGGCATCAGACGGAGCCAGGGCGGCGACGGCCGGGTCTCGCCGTTCGGCGACGAGGCGCACCGCGCCGGCGGTGTCGGCCACCGGGACCGGTTCCCAGCCTCGCGCCGACAACGTGTCGCGGGCCTGTGCCAGCGCCTCTGGATGGGAGAGGACCTGGCGGACATCGGTCGGTTTCGCGTCGGGCAGCCCGATGAGGGCATGGCGGACCCGTCCATAGTGTTCGGCGACGATCGACGCGTCGGTGTCGGCGAGACGATCGAGCACTTCGAGGATGCTCCCGGTCGTGGAGTTTTCGATCGGCACGACCAGCCGGTCGACGGCGCCGGCCGACAGGGCGGCGAACGCGTCGGCGAACGTGGCGAGTCCCACCGGCAGGGCGTCGGGGAAGAGGTCGGTGACCGCGCGATGACTGTAGGAACGCTCCTCGCCCTGATATCCCACCTTCATGAGTTTCCTCCTCCGGTTCGCGTCACGGTCAGGTCTTCGGTTTCGAGGGCTTTACGGACGCTGGCAACGTCGTCGTGACGGACGTAGATCTGCAGTAGGCCTCCGCCACCATGCGGGGCATGCCGCATCTGGAGGTCTCGCACGTCGACGCCGGCGTGGTCGAGGGCCCGACCGACTGCGGCCAGTTCCCCAGGACGATCGAGCAGCGCCACCTCGACGGTGCCGACGTGGGCGTGCAGGTTGGCGTGCAGACCGGCGGCACGAGCCAACAGACCGTGGAGCGAATCGGGATCGTCGAGGAGGCCTGCCCATGCCTCCAGCCGGTCGGCGAACCTGCGCAAAGCTTCGGCCGCGAGGGGCCGGTTGGTGGTCAGCAGCTCCGACCACAGGGTCGGGTCGGATCCGGCGATGCGGGTGAGGTCTCGCAGACCTCCGCCGGCCAGCGACAGGTCGCCGATCTCGTCGGCTGCTTCGGTGATGAGCGTCGTCGCGAGCACCTGGGGGAGATGGCTGACGATGGTGATCGTCCGGTCGTGCTCCTCGGCCGACATGCGCAGCGGGTTGGCGCCGAGCAGGCGGATGACCGACTCGAGTTCGAGCATGTCCCGGTGGGTGGCGCCGTCGGTGACGACGATCCAGGTGGCGCCCTGGAACAGCGATCCCGACGCGGCCGCCGGTCCGGTCATCTCGCGGCCCGCGAGAGGATGGCTGGACACGAACCGTGGAAGGTGTGCGCCGGCGTCGACGACAGGGCCCTTGACGCCGGTGACGTCGGTCACGAGGGTTCCGGTGTCCAGACGACGGAGCGTATCCGGGACGGTTCGAGGCGGCCCGGCAAGGACGAGGAGGTCGATGCCGGCTCCGGTGACGTCGGCTTCGGATCCGGCCAGGTCGGTCAGAGCGTCCCGCTCCGCCGCTTCGAGCGCGGTGGCCGGATCAGGGTCCCATCCGAGGACCCGCCATCCGGCCCGGCGAAGGCCCAACCCGATGGACGCCCCGATGAGGCCGGTGCCGAGAATCCCTGCCTTAGCCACGGCCGGACGTCCCGGTCGGAGCCATGGCCGCCCGGCGCTGGCGTGCTCTGGACTCGGTCAGCAGGACCTCATACAGGGACCGGGCCAGCCCCGGGTCGAGGCCGTGCTCGGCTGCGGCCGTCGCGACGGCGTCGAGAATCTCCGCTTCCCGATCGGGACTGTGCAACGCCAACCCTCGCTCTGACTTGGCGCGGCCGACGGCCACCGAGTGGGCGAGCCGTCGGGCAATGAGTCGCACGATCTCCTGATCGATGCGGTCGATGTCGCCTCTGCGGGAACCGATGGCGAGGGTGTCCATCAGATGCCGGAAGCCGGCCTCGTCGAGCTGCTGGGGGCCGTCGGAGAGGGCGTTGTCCGGATCCGGATGGACTTCGACCATCATCCCGTCGGCGCCGACAGCCCGGCCCGCGAGGGCAAGCGGAGCGATGAGGTCCCTTCGACCGGCTGCGTGGCTCGGATCGACGATGACGGGCAGATGGCTCAACTGTTTGGCGACGGCGACGGCTCCGACGTCGAGCGTGTTGCGGGTGCTCGGCTCGAAGGTCCGGATGCCTCGTTCGCAGAGCACGATCTGGTCGTTGCCGGCGTCGATGATGTACTCGGCGGCCAGAAGCCACTCGTCGACGGTCGCCGCGAGACCCCGCTTCAGCAGCACCGGCGTGCCGGAGCTTCCGACAGCCCGCAGCAGAGGGAAGTTCTGCATGTTCCGCGACCCGATCTGCACCATGTCGACATGCCGTGCCACGAGGTCGACATCGCCGGGTTCCATCACTTCGGTGACGGTTGGCAGCCCAACGTGCCGGCCGGCCCGTTGGAGGATCCGGAGGCCTTCCTCGCCGAGCCCCTGGAACGAGTAGGGGGAGGTGCGGGGTTTGAATGCGCCACCGCGCAGCATCGAAGCTCCGGCGTCGGCGACGATCTGCGCCGCCCGCATCGTCTGGGTTTCGTTCTCGACCGCGCACGGCCCGGCGATGACCGGGTAGGAGCCGTCGCCGAAACGCACGTCACCGACGGCAACGACGGTGGGTTCGGAGCGTTCGCTCCGGTGGGTTCTCAGCCTGTCCATGTCGGTCCTCTTTCTGCGGGGACTCCGGACATGAAAAAGCCCGGAGCCGCCGGCTCCGGGTTCAGGGTTTGCGACTACCGCTCGGTCAGCGCGTTCCCATCGCCCGGGGCCGTTCCCCGGCGAAATAGAACGCAAAGACGTAGACGGTGCTCATATGGTGCGGGCATCGTAGCGGTCCGGGGCGGCCGCGACAACCGTTTCTTTTGGTTCTTCGCGTGTTCTCTGCGAGGACACGGTCGGCGACCGTTCACCGCACACGAGCAGCAACACGCCGGCGGCGACGAGCACCATCCCAGAACCGAGCAATGCGGACGCGAATCCCGGTGCGGCTGTGGCGAGGCCAACGACAAACCCGCCTCCGAGCAGAAACATCCCCCCGGCGGCGATCTCGTTGCGCATCGCGAAGGCCGCACCTGCCAAGGTCAGCAGCGTCACCGAGAGGACGATGACTGCGCTGCCGGCGAGCGGCTTGGCGTTGGTGGCGAGCACTCCAAGCACATAGATGGCGAGCCAGTAGGCCGCCGTCAAACAGCATACGGTGCGGGCCAGCAGGCGCCACCGCGACGCCGTCGAGCGGACGGGTTCGCGGTGTCCCAAGGCACCTCAGTCTCCCGACCACCGACCCCACTGCCAGTCTACGGGAACGCGGCCGGAGTGTGGGTAGCCTGGCCGCATGCGCATCGTGACCTGGAACGTGAACTCGCTGACGTCTCGTCTCCCGCGGATTCTGTCTCTTCTCGAGCGGGAACAGCCCGACGTCGTGCTGCTGCAGGAGACGAAAACCCTCGACGACGAAATCCCGTCGGAGCTCAACGAGGCCGGGTATGTGGTGACGTCGTACGGGCAGCGTCCCTACAACGGGGTGGCGATCCTGTCACGGGCCAAACCGGACGAGGTGACTCGTGGCTTTCCCGGCGACCCGGTCCCGGACGAGGCGCGGGTGCTCACCGCCCGGTTCGGAGACCTCACCGTCGTCGACGCGTACGTCGTGAATGGTCGCGACCTGAGCGACCCGATGTACGAGGTGAAGCTGGAGTGGCTGGCGAACTTGCGCGAGTGGATCGCCGGCCGGTTCGACCCCTCGGATCGGTTGATTGTGGGCGGCGACTTCAACATCGCGCCTGAGGATCGGGACGTGTGGGATCCGGAGGGCCGGGCCGGGACGATCCACTGCTCGGAACCGGAACGGGCGGAGTTGCGCCGCTGGTTCGACTGGGGTCTCGTCGATCTGTTCCGGCTGCATCACGACGAGACCGGCGTGTTCTCCTGGTGGGACTATCGGGGTGGGGCGTTCCACCGGGGCATGGGCCTGCGGATCGACTTGCTGCTGGGCACAAGGCCGATGGCACAGGCGTGCACCGAGGTGCGCATCGATCGGAACGAACGCCGGCCGACCGCCGGGGAGGGCAAACCGAGCGACCATGCGCCGGTGATCGCGACGTTCGACTAGGCGTTGAGTCGAGGATGGCCGACGACTCGGCCTATCAACCTGGAAGATGTTTGCCGAACCAGCCGGCGGCAAGGTCGGCCACCTGTTCCAGGGCACCCGGTTCGGAGAACAGGTGGGTGGCGCCGGGCACGATCTCGAGCTGTACCTCGGTGCGCATCATCTCCATCGCCTGTCGGTTCAGGTCCAGCACCAGGGTGTCGGCGCCGCCGACGATGAGGAGCGTCGGCGCGGTGACCAGCGGCAGGGCATCGCCGGCCAGGTCTGGGCGCCCGCCTCTCGACACGACCGCCCGGATCGCCTCGCCAAGCTCCGCCGCCGCTACGAGGGCTGCCGCGGCGCCGGTGCTCGCTCCGAAGTAGCCGACCGGCAGATCGACGGTCTCCGGCCGGCTGCCGACGAACCGGGTTGCGTCGACGAGTCTCGTTGCCAGCAGCGGAATGTCGAAGCGTAGGTGCCGGGTGAATCGCTCCTCGTACTCCTCGTCGGCCGTCAGCAGATCCATCAAGAGAGTGGCGAACCCGGCCTCGTTGAGACGGGAGGCCACTGCCCGGTTGCGTGGACTCAGCCGGCTGCTCCCACTCCCGTGGGCGAACACCACGATCCCGGCCGCACCTGCGGGAGTGACGAGGTCGCCGGCCAAGGTCGCCGAACCGGAAGGAATCGACACGTGACGCTGCATCGGCGTTCCTCCTTGTCGTAAAGGCTACCGATGGCACTCGACCTGTAGCCGACTGATGCGCCGCTTCCTCACTGCCTCCACCCGGAGGCGACAGCCGCCAACCTGCACCTCGTCGCCGATGTGGGGAAGCCGGCCGAGGAGGCCGATCACCAAGCCGGCTGCCGTATTCCAGTCACCGTCCGGAAGGTCGATGTCGAGCATCTCTGCCAGGTCTTCGACCGGCAGCAGGCCAGAAACGGACCAGACGCCGGCAGCTACCTCAACCAGGTCGGGTTCGCCGGTGCCGACCTCGTCGATCGAACCGAGGAGTTCTTCGACGATGTCCTCGACCGTCACGATGCCTGCCGTGCCGCCGTACTCGTCGATGACGACGGCCAGGTGGAGGCCTACCTGTTGCATTTCACGGAGCAGTTCGAGCACCCGTTTCGATTCAGGAACCACCAGCGGGTCGGTCGCTACCTCGGCCACCGGGCGTCCACGGTCAGACTCGGGCACGGCGGCGAGGTCGCGGAGCCGCACCACCCCGACCATCTCATCGAGTGACTCCCCGTACACGAGCAGGCGGCGATGCCCCGACCGGAGGGCCGTCTCGATCGCCTGGCCGATGGACGCGCTCTGGGGGACACCGACGATGTCGGTACGGGGCACCATGATGTCGTCGACCCGTCGGTCGCCGAGGCGGAACGCCCGTTCGATGAGGTCACGATCTGCCGGCTCGATCT
>JANTGE010000085.1 GCA_024763085.1 Acidimicrobiia bacterium | reverse complement strand
CGGTCAGGTGGAGCGCCTCGAGCATGCCGAGGCCGAGCAGGTCGAACTTGACGATGCCGATGGCGGCACAGTCGTCTTTGTCCCATTGGAGCACCGAACGGTTCTCCATCCTGCCCCACTCCAACGGGACGACCTGCCACAGCGGCCGGTCGGCGATGACCATCCCGCCGGAGTGGATGCCGAGATGCCGGGGGAACCCGTCGAGGCGTTGGCAGACGTCGTAGATGAACTCGGCGGTGAGCCCCTCCGGCAGCGGGGCTTCGAGCCGCAGTTTGGAAGGATCCCGGGTGTCGACATACTTCGACAGCCCGTCGACCTGCGCCTGGGTGAGCCCAAACGCCTTGCCGACGTCGCGCAGCACCGACCGGGCCCGATACGTGATGACGTTGGCGACCATCGCGGCCCGCTCCCGCCCGTAGCGGCGGTAGCAGTACTGGATGACTTCCTCTCGACGTTCCGATTCGAGGTCGAGGTCGATGTCGGGAGGCCGTCCCCGCTCGTCTGACAAGAACCGTTCGAAAGGGAGACCGAGCCGGATCGGGTCGACCCTCGTCAACCCGAGGCAGCGACATACGGCCGAGTCGGCGCCGGAGCCGCGGATCTGACAGTAGATGTCCTGGGAGCGGGCGAAGTTGACGATGTCCCAGACGACGAGGAAGTAGCCGGGAAACCCGAGCCGTTCGATGACGGCCAGTTCGTGGTCGAGCCGCCGCCGAGCCCCCGGGTCGATGCCGCCGTCCGTCCCCGGGTAGACGGTACGGGCGCCTTCGTAGGTGAGATGTCGCAGATAGGCCATTTCGTCGCGGAAGTGGCCGGGCATCGGGAAGTCGGGGAGGCGGGGGGCGACGAGACCCAGGTCGAAGGCAAGCGCGGCGCCGAGTTCGCCGGCGCGGGCGACGGCACCCGGATAGCGGGCGAAGCGCCGCTCCATCTCGGCGACGGGCTTCAGATAGCGTTCGTCGGTCCCCGGCCGGTACCCGTCGGCTTCGTCGAGACTGCGCCGACTCTTGATGGCGGCGAGGACGTCGGCAAGGTAGGCGTCTTCCCTGCGGGTGTGGTGCACGTTGTTGGTGGCAATGACCGGCAGGTGCAGCCGCCGGGCGACCTCCCAGAGCAGATCGTTGCGGGGGTCGTCTTCGGGCATGGCGTGATGCCACAGTTCGACGTGCAGGCGCCGGCCGAAGATCTCCCGCAAGGCCGCCGCCTCCCGGAGCGCCCGGTCGAGGTCGCCGGCTTCTGCGGCCCGGGGAACGGCGCCGTGCCGGCAGCCGGTCAACGCGTAGAGGCCGCCGACCTCGACAGCCTCGGCGAGATCTTCCCACGTGTAGACGGGCCGGTCCTTCTCGCCGCGGAACTGGGCGTCGGTCACGAGACGGCTCAACGAGGCATAGCCTTCAACAGACCCGGCGAGCAGAACGAGATGGTCGCCGGCGGACTCTGCCGTACCTGGTACCTGGCACCTGGTACCTGGTACCGGCATCGGCAGCGCGATCTCGACGCCGTAGACCGCCGGCAGGCCGACGCGTCGTGCCGCCTGGGAGAACCGGACCGCGCCGTAGAACCCGTCGTGATCGGTGACCGCCAGCGCCGTGTAGCCGAGGTCGACTGCCCGTTCTACGAGTTCCTCCGGGTGGGCGGCGCCGTCGAGGAAACTGAAGTTGGTGTGGCTGTGCAGCTCGGCGTACGACACACCGCCAGTCTATCGAACATATGTTCGATGCTCCACCTGGAGTAGGTTGGTTTGCGATGAAACGAACCTTCGCGGCGTGCCTGCTGGTGCTCGTGGCCGCATGCGGATCGCCGCCAAGCGATCCCACGAAAGGAGGAACGATGCGACTCTCGAGTCCCGCCTTCCGACACAACACGCTCATGCCATCCCGGTACACCTGCCAGGGTTTCGACGTCAACCCCCCGCTCCGCATCTCAGATGTACCGCCCGGAACGAAGAGTCTCGTCTTGATCATGGACGACCCCGATGCCCCGGATCCCAAGGCCCCAAAGATGGTGTGGGACCACTGGGTGGTGTGGAACATCGACCCCTCAACCGAAGAGATACCCGAAGACTCGGTTCCTCCCGGGGCGATGCAGGGACGCAACTCGTGGGGTCGCAACGACTACGGAGGACCGTGCCCTCCGATCGGGACCCACCGCTACTTCTTCAAGCTGTATGCCCTCGACTCGACGTTGGATCTGCCTTCGACGGCGACGAAAGCCGACGTCGAGCAGGCGATGGAAGGCCACATCCTCGACGAGGCGAACCTGATCGGCACCTACCGCAAGTAAACCTTTCACCCTTCTGGTGCGAGTTACCGGGTGCGGGTCTCGGGAGGACTCACCAGGAGGGTATCGATGAAGAAGCGATCGTTGCTGATCACGCTGGTGGTCTTCGCCGTGGTGACGGCCGCCGGGGTCGCGCTGGCCCAGGGCGGCGTCTACGCGCCGTTGTTCGAGAAGGCCGAGAAGGTCACCACCACCACGCTCGAGAAGCCGTCTGGCGATGAGGGAGTCGACGAGAAGCCACCGGCTCAGGAGCCCGCAGAAGAGAAGGCCGAAGAGCCCGCTGAGAAGCCGGCGGAAGAACCGGCGGAGCAACCGAAGGACGAGTCCGCCGAGGAGCCCAAGGACCAACCGGCCGAGGAACCGAAGGACGAGCCTGCAGAGGAACCTGAGGCCGACGTCACGCCTCCGGAGCTGTTCATCACAACCCCTGAGGACGGCGCCCGGTTCGCCGAGAAGGCACTGAAGTTCCGCGGTGAGACCGAACCCGGCGCCCGGGTCTTCGCCGGCAAGTATGAGGCCGACGTCAACGAGGCCGGCGAGTGGGCGATCGTGCTGATGCTGGCCCCCGGAAAGAACCATGTGACGTTCGTTGCCAAGGACGAGGCCGGCAACAAGTCGGACGCTTCGGTCACCGTCTACTACGACGCCCCCGAGGGCGAGTTCACCGCCAACCAGAAGTATGGATCTTGTTCCGATCCGATCCCGTGGGAGAAGTTCTACGGCACGGGAACACCGGGAAGCTGGATCGAGGCGGTCTCGGAGTACGGCTCGGGCGAGACGAAGGTCAAGGACGACGGCACCTGGTACCTGAAGGTGACGTTCCCCGAAGCTCCGTACGGCAAGACGTTCCCGGTGACGGTGAAGGACGCGTTCGGCCACAAGAAGGTCTTCGAGTTCACGTCGTACTCCTCCGGCGAGGTGGAGTTCACTATCAACCAGAAGTACGGCACCAACACGATGCCGTGGGAGAAGTTCTACGGAACGGCCACACCGGGCACCCACATCGTCGCCGTCTCCGACTACGGCTCGGCGGATCTGAAGGCCGCCGACGACGGCAAGTATTACTTGAAGGTGCATTTCACCGAACCGCCCGTCGACACGCCGTTCACGATCGTCGTCGAGACCTCCGAGGGATACCGCGGCGAGTTCGCCTTCACGTACCATCCGGAGCCGGTCGAGTTCACCATCAACCAGTACTTCGGGTCAGGCAGCGAACTGTGGGAGAAGTTCTACGGCACCGCCAATCCGGGCACCACGATCGTCGCCGTCTCCGACTACGGCTCGGCGGATCTGACCGTCGGATCCGAAGGCACCTACTACCTGAAGGTGCACTTCACCGAACCTCCGGCCGATACGCCTTTCACGATCGTCGTCGAAACCTCCGAGGGATACCGCGGCGAGTTCACCTACACGTACCATCCGGTGAAGTAACCCGTCGTCGGGTCACGTCCGGGAGGGCCTTCGGGCCCTCCCGGCGCGCTAGTTTCCCGATTCATGAAAACGATACGGAGATTGAGCCTCCTTGCCGTCGCTGGTCTGGCTGCCGAGGCCGCCTACGCCATCAACCGGGATCTGCCTTCCTTCGAGGGGACCGACGCCTCTGGAACGTTCGGAGATTCGTCCCTTCCCCCGGTAGCCATCACCGTGCTCGGCGATTCGAGCTGCACCGGACCGGGGCTCGACAGCCCGGACGATATCTGGATCCGCCAGGTGGCCCGCAGGCTCTCTGACCGGTACTTCGTCGATCTGCGAAGCCTTGCCGTCGGCGGCTCGACGGCGGGAGAGATCCTTCGCGACCAGGTCCCGCTGGTGGAACCGTCTGACGTCGTGATCGTCGCGGTGGGCGGCAACGACGTGATGCGACTCACTCCCCTGTTCACCCTGCGGAAGAACCTCGAGGCGATCGTGGACTCGGTGGCTTCGTTGGCAGGGAGCGTTGTGCTGAGCGGGACCGGGGATGTCGGTTCGATGCCGCGGCTTCCCTTTGCGCTCAGCCGGATCATGACTGCCCTGTCGGCGTACGCTGACCGCTGCCACACCGCTGCTGCCCACGGGCGGGCACAGGTCGCCAAGCTGCCGAACCGGGAGAAGACGACTGAACCGTTCCGCACCAACCCCGACCTGTGGGCCCCAGATCTGATGCATGCAAGTGCGCTTGGCCACCGCTTGTGGGCCGACATTGCCTACCCGACGATCGAAGCCGCGCTTACGGCCTGATCGGCTGCCCCCAGAAGGCGGCGAGGCCGTCGCTCAACGTCTGTCCGAAGTCGCGAATGCCGGAACCCTCCGGCAAGAGTGGCGTGACGAACACGAACACTGCCAGCCCGATGAGGATGAGGACCACGAGGAGCACAAGCTTGCGCATACCGTGACGCTACCTGTTCTCCTGGCAGAGCGCACCGGGTCAGGGTGATTGACCGCTGGTTGTGTAGGTTCGGCCGAGGGGGCTGGTCCATTGATAGTCCCCATCACCTCGCGGTCGGTACCCCCAAGCGGCGAAGTCTTTCAGGCGGTGGTGGTGACGACAGAGAGGCGCCAGATTGCCGACGACGGTGGGACCGCCTTCAGCCCACGGGGTGGTGTGATCGAGGTCGCACGAACCTGCCGGCATCCGGCATCCGGGGAAGATGCAGGTGCGGTGGGCCGAGTGGAGGGCACGGCGTTGGGCAGCGTCGGGGCGACGCCGGAGCACCCCGACCGCCACCGGCAGGTCGAGCTCCGGATGGGTGGCCACGTACCGCCACGTTCCGCCGCTATACCGTCGGGTGAGGTCGCGGGCGATCTCGGCGACCACCGGGCCGTATCCGGCCAGATCGCCAGGATGATCCTCCAGTTCGGCGAGCGTGGCGAGGTCGACCCGGACCTCGACGGTTCCTCCGGTAGCCGTTCGCGAACCGTCGAGGAGGTCCAGGAACACGTCGGCCCGGAGCTGATCCATCGTACGAGTCTCACCGTTTCTTCGGAGCCTCTTGGCGAGATGATTGATCCGGGCCCTGGCGGCGGCCACTCGATCCGGTGGCAGGTTGATTCCGAGAAGATGAACGGTGCCGTCGACGGCGGGTTCCGCGACGACCCGGCGCTCTTCGACGCCGGCCCGATACCGCTTGGCGGCATCGTCGGGCGCAGCATCCATGCAGACCCGCCGGATCAACGCCCGCAACTGGCCGGTCGTCAAACCTTCGGCGGCCGGCAACACCTCGTTGGCAACCCGCCGTGCTTCGGCTTCCTCGAGGTGACCCGTGCCTCGATCGATCACCCGGGCTCGCCAACCGTCGATCCTGCCTTCGGCCAGCGCCCGCCACACCGCCGGCAGCCGACGCCGCAGCGCCAGTGCCAGAGCCAGCCGCTCCTCCGCCGTTCGCCGGGTCAAGCACAGTGCAGCCGCCACCTCCGCCGCCGCCGCATCGAACACCAGATCCCCGTCGATCCCGTCGACCTCGCCGATGGCATCGGCCACCGACACCATGTCGGCCAACAACTGAGCTTCGAGGTGTGCCACCATCCGGGCACGGGCCCGCATCAGCGCCACCCGGTCCGTTCCTGACAGATCCGACGGGTCGATCGACGCCAGGTAGGCACCGAACAGCGCGCTCGGCATCTCACGATCTACTTCGAGTGAATCGAACATATGTTCGTATCGTACTGCGTCACACCGACAGAAACCAGGCCCCCGGCCGGCACAACAATGGTCGTGCCCGACGCTCGAACCCCGGGGTCGCCGGCCGAGCCACTAGCCTGCCGGTCCATGCGAGTCGTCCGTACCGTCGTGTCGGTCATCAACGGGGTGCTGGCCACCGGGTTGTTCGCCGCAATGGTCATCCCGGTGGCGCTGCTGCGCCCGGAGTCGATCTGGGTGGACCGGATCGCCCGAACCTGGGCCAGGGCCGTGTTGTGGCCGACCGGAGTGAAGTTGACCGTCACCGGCCGGGAACATGTCGATCCCGACCAGCCATACATCATCGTGTCGAACCACCAGTCGACGTTCGACATCATGGCCCACTTCATCGCGCTGCCGTGCCGCATCCGATTCCTTGCCAAAGTAGAACTCTTCCGGGTGCCGCTGTTCGGCCACGCCATCAGAGCGATGGGAATGGTGCCCGTCGACCGTAGCTCACACCACACGTTCCGGTCGATCGAAGAAGGCGCCCGGCGGGTGGCCAGCCTCGGCTTGTCCATCATCGTCTATCCGGAGGGCACACGAACCCGGACCGGCGACCTCCTGCCGTTTCGCAAAGGCGCGTTCGCGCTCGCCGTGCACACCGGACTACCGATCCTCCCGACGACGATCTCCGGCGGGCTCGAGGCGTGGCCACCGAAGACACGGATCATCCGCGGCGGCCCGATCACCGTCGCCATCGATCCTCCGATCCCGACCGAAGGCCTCACCGACGACGACGTCGAGGATCTGCGCGAGCGGACGTTCACCACGATCGATGCCCGGTTGCGTAGCCTGCAAAACAGATGAGAGACCTGCTCCGCACCGTGCTGACCTGGCTGCTGGTGGTGCCGGCAACAGTCATCGCTACGCTGGCGTTCATCGTCGTCGACAAGATCGACCCCGATAGCCCGTGGATGGACCGCTGGGCTGCGTGGTGGGCACGGGCGTGGCTCGTCGGGCTGGGCGTGGAGCCCCAGGTCGAGGGCCGGGAGCGGGTCGACCCGACCGGCTCGTATGTGGCGGTGTCGAACCACCAGTCGAACCTCGACCCGGAAGTCCACTATTTGTCCTTCCCGCGCCCGTTGCGCTTCTTGGCGAAGAAGGAACTCTTCGGGGTACCGGTGTTTGGGACCGCGATCCGGGTGTTCGGCATGATTCGTGTCGACCGCGACCATCCGTCGAAGGAATACATCAACGATCAGGTCCGAGAGGCCGTCGCCCGCGGCCGGTCGATCATCATCTACCCGGAGGGGACCCGCAGCCAGACGGGCGAACTGAAGCCGTTCAAGAAGGGCGCCTTCGTCATCGCCGTCCAGACCGGGCTGCCGGTGGTTCCGATGGCGATCCACGGCACGAACGCCATCTGGCCGCCCGGAGCCAAGATGATGCACCCGGGACCGATCAGACTGGTGATCGGCGACCCCATCCCGACCGAAGGGATGACCCTCAACGACGTGGAGTGGCTGCGGGACCAGGTCAGGGACTGGATCGCCACGGAGTTGGAGAAGCTGCAGTCCCAGTACTGAGTACCTGGTACCAGGTACTGGAATTCAATCGTACACCCCCACCAGGTAGCTCCCCCCGTCCCGCACCTCGCACAGCAGTGCCCCGGCCGAGGTAACCACCTGATAGCGACTCACCGCCGGCTCGCCGTTCCACCAGCGTCGGGTGGTCCGCCACGGTCCGGCCCAGGCGAGCACCTCCTCCCAGCGACTCCGTAGCCGTATCCGCACCGGCCGGCCGGTGTCCCATTCGATCTCCACCGGATGTGGGTCAGGGGCGACGAGGGATGGTGCCGGAGCGGGCAGCGCCCCATGCCAGGGAGCGTCGCCGGTCGGAGCCGCCGAATCGTCCCCCCATCGGGTCCAGTGCACTTGCCGGGCAGGGTCACGGTCAGGTCGAGGCTGGGCGACGAGGACGTCGTCTGCCAGTGTTTGGGCCCTGGCAAGGGCCCGTTCGGCTTCGATCAGCGCGGCGGTGTCCTCCAGGAGGGCGCTTTGCCTGCCCTGGCCCGAAAGGTCGGTCGGGTCGAGGCGGAGCCGCACCACCCCACCTGGCACGCCGGCCGATTCGATCCAGGCGCGAAGCTGCCACCAGACCCGGTCGGCGAGGGCCGATTCGGTGAACGGGTCGGCACTGCGCCACACCCTTCTGCGCTCCGTACCGTCGCCGGCCCAAACGGCGATCTCGATCCGATGAGCGGCAACGCCTTCCCCGGTCAGTCGTCCGACGAGATCATGGGCCAGGCTTCGGGCGGCAAACCCGACCTGGTCGACCGAGGTGAGCGCTTCCTCATATCGGGCTTCGACGGCGTGCCCTTCGGGGATCGGCCGCGGGTCGGGGGCGCGGTCCTCTCCGGTCGCCAGCCGATGGGCGTCCCAGCCTTGCTTGCCGAAC
>JANTGE010000084.1 GCA_024763085.1 Acidimicrobiia bacterium | reverse complement strand
TTTCTGCGCCGGCCCGAGCTGTATGTGTTCGACGACTTGTCGAGTGCCCTCGACGTGGACACCGAACGGACGCTCTGGGAGCGCATGTTCGCCGAGCGTGCCGGAGCAACGAGTCTCGTCGTTTCGCATCGGCGGCCGGCGCTGCGCCGGGCCGACCAGATCATCGTGCTGGAAGCCGGCCGCATCGCCGCGACCGGCACCGTCGATGAGCTGCTCGAGACCTCGGAAGAGTTCCGGCGCCTATGGTCGGAAGAACCCGACACACGCCGATAGTCCAAAGACTGGGCCTCCGCGGCTCGGGCGCCGTCCTGGTCACTCCGCCGGCTGTTTGGGGCCATCGCCCTGTAGGCCCAGATAGCCGCCGATGACGGCCGCGGCTCCGACGAGGAACACAGAGAAGACGAGGAGGAGGGCCCGCCAGTCGGTCCCGGTGTCGGTGGGTGACTGCGGTGCAGCGCGCAACCATGGGGGACCTCCGCCGCCACGTACCGGGGTGGCCACTTCCGGAGCCGACGGCTCCCAGGTGCGAATGAAACCGACGATCGCCTGGATTTCGGCGTCCGTCATACGGTCCCCCCAGGCAGGCATCGGGGTGCCGGGGACACCCAGGGTGACGATCTGCTGGATGGCCAGGTCCGAGGTCTCGGCAAGGAAACCCTTCACGTTGAGTGCCGGTGCCCGCGGGGTGCCCTGGCCTTCGGGCCCGTGGCAGCGGGAGCAGTTCTGGGCAAACAGGGTTTCGCCGAGGGCCAGGGACTCCTCGGTGGTGGGAATGGGTACGTCGGGGGCAGGAATGGCCCCTGCAGGGATCTCATCCCACCGTTGGATGAGGGTGGTCAGGGCGTCGATCTCTTCGCTGGTCAGGGTGCTCTGCCATGCAGCCATGAGGGTTCCTGGAGAGCCGAGCGAGATGGTGCGGGTGAGCTCGTCGGATGGCTTCGTTCCGACCGTCGGGTCATTGAGAGCCGGAGCCAGGCTTGTGCCGAGACCGTCGGGTCCGTGACAGGCGACGCAGTTCGTCGCGTAGAGCGTGATCGCCTTCTGGAGGGTGGCGCCGTCAGGCAGATCGCCGACCTGTTCGAAGATCGCCGGATCAGGATCGGCGCTGAACGGAACGAGCGGCGCCAGACCGAGATCGACGACCCGGTCCTTCGTTTTCGACCAGTCGCCGAAGCGGATGAGGGCGACGAGTTCGGCTATCTGATAGTCGCTCAACGGCCCGCCGTCGTCGAGGCTCCACGCCGGCATTGCGGTGTCGAAGCGTCCCCGGGCAATGGTCTTGGTCAGGGTGTCCTCGTCGGCGCCGCGAAGCCCGTCGTTGTCCAAGGCGGGGGTGGCAGCGATACCTTCGCCGGCGAGGCCATGGCAGACCGCGCAGTTCTGCGCGTAGAGCGTCATGGCATCGTCCACCTGGGACTCGAGAAGCTGCGCCTGGGCGGTGTCGAGGCGGGCCGGTTCCCGGGCGATGGCGAACGTCAACCCGGCGAGGATCACTGCCGTGGCGACGAAGCCGACGGCCAGCTCCACACGGGCGCTACGGCTCATGGGTACACCACCTGTCCCGGGTCGAAGGCGTCCCGGGCGATCGGCTTTCCGGTATCGACCATCACCTGGCCGTCGGTGATCGACAGGGCGAACAGATCCAGCGGGCGAGGCGCCGGTGGGTTGAGGACATTGCCGCTGTCGTCGAACTCGGAGTTGTGACAGGGGCAGATGAACTTGCCTGCCGTCTGATCCCACGGCACCGCGCAGCCGAGATGGGTGCACTTCTGGTAGAGCGCGAGAAAGCCACCATCGGGAAAGCGGGTTACGTAGAAGCGGCCGTTGATGATGTGGGTCACAGACCCGGGCGGGAAGTCGTCAACCAGCCCGGCAGCCACCAAGCCGCCGAACTCGCCTTCTGCCAGTCTCGGCTGTAGGTAGGCGAGCAGGACACCGCCGACCTCCACCGTCGCGACAGCACCCAGGGTTGTCCACGCCATGGTCAGGAACCGGCGTCGCGAGACCCCTTCGGCGGGTTCGCTGTCCATGGCCTGTCCATGCTCGGTCATCGGTGGCTCCTCATGTTGCAGCCGGCATCGCCCACGGCCAGAACAGCTCCATGCCGGGCCCCCTGAACCAGATACCAACCGCTGTCAGGACCAGGAGTGCGACGAACAGGAAGACGAAGAGAAAGAGCACCCGCTCCTCGGCGTTCCCGTCCAGACGATCGCGCACCCACGTGTCGAGGGCCAGCAAGACGAGACCGACGGCAGCGAGGGGAACGACACCGTTGGAGAGGATCGACGGCCAGTTTGGCAGCCAGTCGGTCCAGCGGATCACGAACTCGTCTGCGGCGACCCATGCCGACGTGAGAAGGAGCGAGAGCCCTGCGCTGAACAGTGCGATCGATCGGCCTCTGGCGGAGCGGAACCAAATCCCAACGCTGCTCGTATCGACGTCGGTGAACGGCAGGAGGACGAGTCCGGTCACGGCCAGGCCGGGGATCACGACGGCGGCGACGAATGGATGGAAGTGCAGGAGCAGTTCCTGGATGCCGAGGAAGTACCAGGGGGCTTTGGCCGGGTTGGGTGAGAGTCCAGGGTCGGCGATCCCTTCGAGGGGCGCGGAGACGAAGATCGAGAAGAGCACGATCGCCGCCAGCCACACGAGCGCGTAGATGCCCTCGCGTCGGACGAGGTGCGGGATCGTGGTCACCCGTTCGGGCGTACCTTCGAGGGCCTCTCCGGCACGGCGGGGGAGAGACAGACCACCGTCTTTGCGTACCCGCCAGAAGTGGAGGGACATGAGGCCGAACAGGGCCAACGGAATGAACGAGATGTGGAGCGTATAGAAGTTCAGCAGGGTTGTGGGTCCCACCTCGGGGCCGCCGAGAAGGAGCCTCCCAAGCGGTTCGCCAATCAACGGAAGATACGAGACGAGGCTGGTCCCGACGGTGATCGCCCAAAACGCGAGTTGATCCCAGGGAAGCAGGTAGCCGGTGAAGTTCGCTGCCAGAACGAGGAGCAACATGGCGACGCCGAAGAGCCAGTTGACCTCACGCGGCGGGCGATGGGCACCGGTGAAGAACACTCGCAGCAGGTGGAGGACGGCGACGACGATGAGGAGATTGGCCGACCAGTGGTGGATGTTCCGGAGCAGGTCACCGAACCAGACGTCGCTTCGTAGGTTGAGGATGTCGAGGTAAGCGTCAGGCGCCGTGGGCGTATAACGGACTTCGAGGAAGATCCCGGTGGTCACCAGGATGCCGATGAGCATGCCTGCCAGGCCGCCAAGACCCCACGTGTATGTCCAGCGCAGCGTCCTTTTGGGGATCCTCGCCGGGTGCAGGTGGAGGATGAGGGTGTCGAGGACGAGTCGGGCGCGACCTCGGTCGTCGGTCGGGAGAGGAGGCGGGCTGAGCCGCTCCTTCATGCGCTCCAGAGGTCGGTCGTCTGACATGAGCGGCACGTTAGAGCAACGCGACCGACGCGGAGCCCGATCCGGCGGATTCTCACCGAGAATGTAGGCGAGTCTCATGAATATCTTATGCATAGCCCCGATTCTGATAATCACACGGACCTGGTGGGTTCGTGCCAACTGAAGCAACCAACCCTTGGATTACCTAAAGGAGACCCCCATGAGAAAGGCACTGATCGGTGGCCTCGCAGCCATCGTTATCGCAGCAGCCGGCACGGGCGCGTACTCGGCGTTCGCATCTTCGAGCACCGACGCCGCGAACACAGCGACGGCAGACACCACCGCCGGTGTTGCCACCGGAGGACAGGCCGGCCACGGCTACCACGGTGGAAGCACCGAGGCCCGCGGCGACGGAACGGGCGTTCCGTCGCCACAGGCGAACGTCGGGACCCTCGAGACGCTCAGCGGTACCGTCGTCTCGTTCGACGGCAACCTGATCACCTTCGACACAGATCAGGGAACGGTGACGGTCCAACTCGGGAACTCGTACTTCGTCGAAGGTCTCGGAATCAGCCTTGAACCAGGCGACGAGATCGAGGTCACCGGATTCTGGGAGGACGACACCACGTTCGCCGCCCAGCAGATCGTCGCCGGAGACGATGTCTTCGTACTTCGCGAGGAGACCGGTCGACCCCTGTGGGCAGGCGGAGGACACAATGGAGGCGGTCCCCAGCACTGACCTGCTTCCTACCCGTCAGGGGGCGTGGGCATCGGCCTGCGCCCCCTTTTGGATAGGCTCTCGGCATGGCCTACGCCGCGGTGGTGTTCGATCTGCTGACCGCGCTGTTGGATTCGTGGTCGCTGTGGGACGATGTGGCCGGTTCCGCCGAGTTGGGTCGACGCTGGCGCAGGCGCTACCTCGACCTCACCTATGGCGCCGGTCGATACCGGCCGTATCGCGCACTCGTCCGCGAGGCCGGCCACGCCCTCGGTCTCGACGAGAGCCTCGCCGATGAGCTCTTTGACCGATGGGTAGAACTCGAACCGTGGCCCGAGGCTCCGCAGGTGGTGGAGGCGGCGATGCGTCGGCTGCCGGTCGGGATCGCCACCAATTGCTCAGTCGACCTTGCCGTAGGGGCCGCCGCCCGGCTCGGCGTATCGGTCCCGGTCCTCGTCACCGCCGAGGAGGTCGGTTGGTACAAGCCGTCGCCGCGAATGTACCTCGAGGTATGCCGCCGACTAGGGACAGAGCCGCACGCCTCGCTGTTCGTCGCCGGTTCGCCCGGCGACGTCGGCGGGGCTGCCGCCGTCGGCTTTGACGTCTACTGGCACAACCGGATCGGTCTTCCCCCACCATCGGTAGAACCCGCCTATGCCTTCGACTCGCTCAATCCGGTCCTCGACCTGATCTGACGCCCGGTATCCTCTCGATGGTGAACATCACCCGTTCGGAACGCATGCGCGAGGTGCGACGGGTTCTGTGGATCGTCCTCGGGCTGAACCTCGCCGTGGCCGTAGCCAAGCTCGCCTACGGGCTGATCACCCATTCGGTGGCGATGACCGCCGACGGTTTCCACTCCCTATTCGACGGATCCTCCAACGTCATCGGGCTCCTCGGTGTCGCGTTGGCGGCACGTCCTCCCGACGAAGGTCACCCGTATGGGCACGGGAAGTACGAGACGTACGCCTCGGCGGCGATCGGCGGCATGCTCGTGTTTGCCGCCTGGGAGGTCGGGAAGCGGGCGTTCGAGCGACTCGTCGGCGGCGGAGCGCCGCCGGAGGTGACGACGCTGTCGTTCGTGATCATGGTGGTCACCATGGGCATCAACCTGACGGTCACGCTGTATGAACGCCGGGTGGGGCATCGGGTCGGCAGCGACATCCTGCTGGCCGACGCCAGCCACACCGCGTCGGACATTCTCGTGAGTGCCGGTGTGATCGGGAGCCTGGCTGCCGTGCAGTTGGGGTATCCGCTGGCTGACCCCATCATCGGCCTGCTGGTGGCGTTGATGATCGTCCGTACCGCCATCTCGGTGTTGGCTCGTGCCGAGGCGACGTTCTCGGACCGGGCCCGCCTCGACGCGACCGAGGTGTGCCGGGCGATTGCCGATCTGGATGGTGTGCTGGGCTGCCACTCGGTGCGGACCCGGGGGTCGCTGTCCGAGGTCTTCGTCGATCTCCACGTCGAGGTGGCGCCCGACCTCAGCGTCGCCGAAGGTCACGTCATCACCCGGGCAGTCGCCGACCGCCTCAAAGAACGGTTCCCGAAGGTCGTCGACGTCATCGTCCATCTTTGCCCGGAAGGGACCCGACACGAACCGTCGTGACCTGTCGCCCGGCACAAGTCGGGTAGACCCATAGACTGCGGGGGTGCGGATCCTTGTCGTCTCCACCTATGAGTCGGGTCACCAGCCCCTTCATGCAGCGACCGCGTCGACGCTGCTCGAAGACGCGGGCCATGACACTGTCGTGCTCGACCTTTCGGTTGACCCCTTGGACGACGTGGCTCTCCAGGAGGTCGATGCGGTGGCGATTTCCGTGCCGATGCACACCGCGCTTCGGCTGGCGGTCGACACAGTCGATCGGATCCAGAAGGTACGTCCCGGCCTCCCGATTGCGCTGTTCGGGTTGTACGCAGCCGTGGAGACCCCGCTGGACGGTCTGACACGCATCGCCGGGGACTACACCCAGGCGCTCATGGAGTGGGCAGGGCACCCAGTCGGATCTCGGACGCACCAGGTGAGGAGAAGTGCCGTACAAGTCCGGGTGCCGAGGCGCGAAGCGCTTCCCGCCCTCGACCGGTACGCGCGGTTGAGGACCGGTGACGAGATGTTGCCGGTCGGATATGTCCAGGCGTCGCATGGCTGCCGGCACCGATGCCGGCACTGCCCGGTACCGGTCGTGTACGACGGACGTATCAGCATCGTCGACGATGCAGCGGTGCTCGCCGATATCGACCAGCAGGTAGCGGCCGGAGCCCGGCACATCACGTTTGGCGATCCCGACTTCCTCAACGCCCCAGCCCACGCCCGGCGGGTGATCACCCGGTTCGCGTCACGCCATCCCGACGTGACCTTCGACATCACGGTCAAGGTCGAGCACATCCTCGCCCACCCCGACGTGTGGGCCGAGTTCGCCGCCGCCGGGTGCCTCTTTGTTGTTTCCGCGTTTGAGACACTCAACGACGACATACTGGAGCGTCTCGACAAGGGGCACACCCGGGCGGATGCGGCCAAGGCCATCCACCTCCTGCGCGAGCATGGCATCGAGATCAGACCGTCGTGGCTGCCGTTCACGCCGTGGACAACGATCGACGACGTTGTCGACATCTTCCGATTCATCGTCGATCACGATCTCGTCGAGAACACCGACCCGGTACAGCTGGCGATCCGGCTGCTCGTGCCCGGCGGTTCTCTGCTGCTCGAAGGTGAAGAGGGCCGATGGTTTGGTGAGTACGACCCGGAGGCGCTCACCTACCGCTGGTCGGGTGCCCCCGAGGTCGAAGCGTTGCAGACCGAACTGCTCGCCATCGCCGAGCGCCAGGCGGAAGCCGGCCCGGCCGCGGGGTTCGCAGCGATGTGGGACGCTGTCGCGCAGGTCGCCGGTATCCCGGCCGAGGAACTGGCCATCCCGCACGGCGCCACGGCAGGCGTTCCGAGGATGACCGAACCGTGGTTCTGCTGAGCGGAGCCCACCTCGAGCCAGGTTGGCTCGATCCGCACATAGCTCGGTCGGACCTACTTCTTGCGCGCCTTCCATACCTCTTCGGACGGCCATCGTCGAGCCCAGTCGGGATCGACGAAGTCGTAGCCGGTGGTGGATCCGTCTGGTGGGTACACCTCGATGAGGTCGAGGATCTCGAAACCGTTGTCGCAGAGCAGACGGATACGGTCCCCGTGGCTCAGGTGGAACTCCACGGAGTCGTCGTCGGGCCACTCGAAGCGATGCATTCCGCGCTGCGGGCGCTTCAGGGTGGCATCAGCAGGGATGCCGTCCTCGTCGAAGACGCAGAGCATCAGCAGGGTCGAGTTGCCGAGAAAGATCAGCTCTCCTCCGGAACGGAGTACTCGTGACGCTTCCGGGATCCACCGGTATGGGTCGGACCAGATAACGGCGCCGTATTCGGAGATGACGAGGTCGAAGCTCGCATCGCGGAACGGGAGCGACTCGGCGATGCCGTGGACCAACGGGAAGCGGAGGCCGTGCTCCTGCTGGAGGCGGGAAGCGGTCGCGAGTTGCGCCGGCGAGTTGTCCAAACCGACGACATGAGCGCTGCGCCGGGCCAGCCATGCCGACACATACGCCGTACCGCAACCGTCTTCGAGGACGTCGAGGCCGGCGACCTTCGGAAGTATCTCGAGGTTGGCCTCCGGCACGCCCCAGATACCCCAGTATGGGTCCTCTGACGCCCAGGCTCGCTCGCCGGCGGCTACGTACTCGGCGGCCATCCGGTTCCAAGCCCTCCGGTTGGCACGCACGTAATCGGGAAGCTCCATGGGACTGGACCCTACCGACGTTCCCCACCTGAACTAGAGTTCGGCAAACGACGAAAGGTTGTGATGGGTTCGGTTCCGTGGGCCGCGATCGTGCCGCTGATCGTGGTGGCGCTCGGGTTTGTGATCTACTGCTGGGTCGACATCGCCCGATCCCAGGTGAGATACCTGCCCAAGTGGGCCTGGGCGATCATCGTCGTTGCCTCGGTACCACTTGGAGGCCTCGTCTATCTGCTCGTCGGTAGGGAGTCCCACTCGTGATCATCGAAACCGTCGGCCTCGTGAAGGAGTACAAGGCGACGACGGCGCTCGCCGGCGTCGACCTACAGGTCGCCGAAGGGTTGGTGTACGGGTTGGTTGGACCGAATGGTGCCGGCAAGACGACACTCCTCGGCATTCTCGCCGGGCTTCGACGGCCAACCGCCGGTGAGGTGCACATCGCCGTAGACCGTTCCCGCATGGCGGTGTTGCCGGACAGTCCGTTGTTCGACCCGTGGCTGACCGGCAGGGAGGTCGTCG
>JANTGE010000083.1 GCA_024763085.1 Acidimicrobiia bacterium | reverse complement strand
CCGGCGGACCGGTTGCTCACCATCAAAGCGTCAGAAGTGTCGGAGTCGTTCGACTGGGCCGGCCTGTTGCAGCGGCTCGTCGGTCCCCCGGAGATTGTCGAACCGCAACCGGTGACGCTCTTTCCCACCCTGTTCGAGTAAGTCCGCGTTGGGGTGGGCTGGCAGACACCCCCATCGACCTCGGCTCGTTCCTCGCCGAGCCCACTTCGTGGCAGGGGAGAAGGATTCGCGCATGCGTCCCTGTGTTCGGTCGGAGTGGGCGGTGCTTGCAAGAAGCGGCTGGGCGAAGGGTCCGCTCATGGGTCGCAGCGGTTGGCTGGAGTTGGACGTAGCTCCGTCTCCAAGAGCCGGTCGGGGTCTCCTATCGGCATGCTTCTCCCTCCAGGGGGAAGTGGCGTCGAGCTGATGCTCGACGCCGATGGGGGTAGGGATGTGCGTTCTGAGCAGGAGACAGCCGTTGTCTTCCTGGCCAACTCATAACCTATAACTCAGAACCGTCTTGAGACACCCCCATCGACCTCCGCTCGTTCCTCGCCGAGCCCACTTCGTGGCAGGGGGAAGAATTGCGCTCTTCGGTCTCGACGGCTGGTTGGTGTTGGACGCCCCGTTCGCCCCGCGGTGGCGTCTCTGACCCCACATCGCGGTACCGGGTACAAGGTACGGGCGAGCGCAGCGAGCCCCAGGGGTAGGGATGTGCGCGCCCACCAGGAGACGGCCGTTGTCCGGCTGTTGGCTGGCTGCCGGGAGCTGGCTGCTGGCCGCTGCGGGAGACACCCCCATCGACCTCGGCTCCGACGAGCCCACTTCCCCCTTGGCCGGGCGAAGGATTCGCCTGTTGGCGCTGAGGTCGTGTTGGAGATGGGTCTCCCAAACGCATACGATGAGACCGATCAGCTGATCAACACGCACAGCGGCGCTCCTTCCTAGACAACACCAGAAAGGATGCGCCGCTGGCGCGCCCAACAGAACCACCAACGGTTGGACACCAGAATCCATCTGCAAGACACCCCCATCGGCCTCGGCTTCGCCGAGCCCACTTCCCCCTTGGCAGGGGGAAGGATTCGCTCATGTGTCCCAGTGTTCGGTTGGAGTGGGCGGTGCTTGCAAGAACCGGCAGGCGGGAAGCATTTGCTCACAACTCACAACCCACACCGCACCGCAAGGAACCGACCCGGGGCTCGACCTCCGGTACGGAAAATTCGCCCACTAGAGTGCAGCTTGTCGGGCCGAAACGACCGCCACGCAGGGTGCAGGCCGGCGCAATTTGCAAACCGCTCCTGGATCGATAACGATGCCGCCGAACCACAGTGCCACCAAGGGGATAGCCGAGGCTGTCGACGTGTCGACCCGGTTCCTCGGTTCTGTGGTTTCTGCCGGCGCGATCGGGTGGCTGCTCGACGCCTGGCTGGGGACATGGCCGTGGCTGGTTTCGATCGGAACCATCGGCGGCTCGGTTCTCGGTTTCTACTGGATGATGGTGTATGCGAGGGAGGCGGAGCAACGTCATGGACGTTGAAGCCCGGATGGGTGTCGAGATGGCGCGTCGTGGCCTGTGGGTCGGGCCGTTCGTTGCCGTCATCGCCGCCGTTGTCGGAGGGGTCCCCGCCGCCGTGGCAGCCCTCGTAGGTGCCGCCATCGTCGCAGGCGTGTTCCTGGTGTCCGGCAAAGCTCTGTCGTGGGCCGGCCGTAAATCCCCCGTGGCGCTCGGCGCTGCGGCGCTCGCAGGATTCGTCGTACGACTGCTACTACTGACCGTCCTCGTGTGGGCGGCATTGACATTCATCGGATTGAACCGCACCGGGCTCTTCCTCGGGCTCGGAGTGACCTATATGGGGCTGCTGGTGTTGCAGGCCCGGAAGGAGGCGACCGCGCGATGATGGTGTGGGCGCAGATCGTCGAAGTACCGGAGGACATCAACCATTTGTTCGACTGGCCGGCAGTCCTCCCCTGGGGGATCAACCGGGTGGTGTTGCTCACGTTCCTGGCGACGATCCTGACCTTCTTGTTCCTCTACATCCCGTTCCGCAAGCCGCGGATCGTGCCGACCAAGTTCCAGGCGATGGTCGAATCGCTCGTCGAGATGGTGCGTAACACGATCGGCAAAGAGGTCATTGGATCAGAGTCCGCCAAATATGAGTGGCTGCTCATTCCGATGTTCTTCTGGCTGTTCTTCCTCAACATCTTCGAAATCACACCGTTCATCAACTTCCCGGTGACGTCCCGCATGGCGATCCCGGCGTTCCTCGCCATGTTCGTGTGGGTCGTGTTCATCTTCGTGGGGATCAAGAAGCAGGGGCTCAAGTATTTCATCAACACGCTCGTGCCACCGGGTGTGCCGGCCCCGTTGCTCATCCTCATCATTCCCATCGAGTTCATCTCGGTGTTCCTCATTCGCCCCATCAGCCTGGCGGTCCGACTGTTCGCCAACATGATCGCCGGTCACATGATGCTCACCGTGTTCTTCCTCACTACATCGGCGTATTTCGTGCTCGGACCGAAGCTCATCGCTTTCCCCGTGCCGTTCGCGTTCGCCGTGGTGATCACCGCGTTCGAAGTGTTCGTCTCGGTGTTGCAGGCGTTTATTTTCACTCTGCTCACCGCCGTCTACATAGAAAGTTCCCTCCACGCGGAGCACTGAAAGGAGCAACCTTGGATCCCCAAGCAGCAGCACTTCTCGGCGCCGGCCTCTCCTATGGCCTGGCCGCCATCGGACCCGGCATCGGCATCGGCATCGTTGTCGGTAACGCCGTGCAGGCCATGGTCCGTCAACCGGAGATGGCCGGTCAGGTCCGGACGACCATGTTCCTCGGTATCGCATTTACCGAGGCGTTGGCCCTGTTCGGCCTTCTGTTGTTCTTCATCCTGTTCGGGCAGGCCGGATAATGACACTCGCTCCACTTCTCGTGTTTGCGGCAACCGAGGAACGGTCCAGCCTGTTCCTCATCCTGCCGGACATCCACGAGCTCATCTGGGGCATCGTCAGCTTCGTCGTCCTCGTCTTCCTCATCTGGAAGTTCGCCGGACCGGCGCTCGCCGCCACGCTCGAAGCGCGGCAGCAGGCCGTCGTGCAAGACCTGCGTGAGGCCGAAACCGCCAAAGAGCAGGCCGAGTCCCTTCTCGAGGACTACCGCAAACAGCTCGCCGATGCCAAAGACGAGGCAAACCGGATCATCGAGGCAGCTCGGGAAACCGCCGAGTCGCTGAAAGCCGAGCTCGTCTCCAAAGCCGAGGCCGAGGCCGACCAGATCGTCTCCAAGGCCCGCAGTGAAGTCGCCGCGGAGCGGGAACGTGCGTTGGCCGAAGTCCGTCAGGAAGTCGCCGACCTGTCGATCGAACTCGCCGAGCGGGTCGTGCAGGAAAGCATCGACCGGGACGCCCAGCGGCAGCTCATCGAACGGTACCTCAACGACCTGGAGAGGATGTCGTAGCCGATGGATGCACGGATCGAAGGCTACGCCGCGGCGATTTTCGAGATCGCCCGCGCCGAAGGCAACCTGGCGAAGGTGGAGGACGAACTGTTCGCCGTCGCCCGAGCGTTCGAGTCGGCACCCGAACTCGTCGAGACGCTCACCGACCCGCGCCTGCCTGCCGACCGCAAAGAAGCCATCGTCGACGACCTCATCGCCGGCAAGGCATCGCCGCTGACGACCTCGCTAGTGCGGTTCATCGTGTCGTTGGGTCGGGCCCGCGACCTGCCGGCCATCGTCGATGCGTTCGTGGCGAAGTCGGCAGCGGAACGGCAGAAAGCCGTCGCCGAGGTCCGTTCCGCGATCCCCCTCGATGAAGAGACGCTGGCAAAGCTGGAGCGTGCCCTGTCGGCCGCCACCGGCAAACAGGTCGAGGCGAAAGTGGTCGTCGACCCGACCGTCATCGGCGGTATCTCCGCGACCGTCGGCGACGTCGTCATCGACGGCACCGTCCGCCACCGCCTCGAATCCCTGCGTGAGGCGCTGCAGAGCCGCTAAGGAGCAACGATGTCAGAAGAACTGACGCTGAACCCAGAAGAGATCACCGCAGCCCTCAAACGGCACCTCGAAGGCTGGGAACCCAGCCTCGAAGCCGAAACGGTCGGCTACGTCGAGTCGGTCGCCGACGGTGTCGCCCGCGTCGTCGGCCTGCCCGGCGCCATGGCGTCGGAGCTGCTCGAGTTCCCCGGCGGGGTGCTCGGCGTGGCGCTGAACCTCGACGAAGAGTCCATCGGTGCGGTGCTCATGGGCGAAGCCTCCCACATCGAAGAGGGCGACCCGGTGCGGTCCACCGGACGGGTGCTGTCCATCGGTGTCGGCGACGCGCTCCTCGGCCGGGTCGTCGACCCGCTCGGCAACCCGATCGACGGCAAAGGCCCGATCGCCACCACCGACATCCGGCTGCTCGAGGTGCAGGCCCCGTCGGTGGTGCAGCGCCAACCGGTGAAGGAACCGTTGCAGACCGGCATCAAGGCGATCGACACGATGACGCCGATCGGCCGCGGCCAGCGCGAGCTGATCATCGGCGACCGGCAAACCGGCAAGACCGCCATCGCCGTCGACACGATCATCAACCAGCGCGGCAAAGACGTGAAGTGCGTGTACGTCGCCATCGGTCAGAAGGCTTCGACCGTCGCCGAAGTCGTCGACGCGCTCGAACAGCACGGCGCCCTCGACTACACGGTCGTGGTCAACGCTCCGGCGTCGGCACCGGCCGCGTTGCAGATGTATGCGCCGTATGCCGGTTCGGCCATCGCCCAGCACTGGATGTACAACGGCCAGCACGCCCTCATCATCTTCGACGACCTGTCCAAGCAGGCGGTCGCCTACCGGGAGATTTCGCTGCTGCTGCGTCGCCCGCCGGGCCGTGAGGCCTACCCCGGCGACGTGTTCTATCTCCACAGCCGGCTGCTGGAACGTTGCGCCAAACTCTCCGACGAACTTGGCGGAGGGTCGCTGACCGGACTGCCGATCGTCGAGACGAAAGCCGGCGACGTGTCGGCCTACATCCCGACGAACGTCATTTCCATCACCGACGGCCAGATCTTCTTGGAGACCGACCTCTTCTATTCGGGTGTCCGCCCGGCCATCAACGCCGGCATCTCGGTGTCGCGGGTCGGTGGCGCCGCCCAGATCAAAGCGATGAAGAAGGTCGCCGGTCCGTTGCGGATCAACCTGGCCCAGTTCCGTGAACTCGAGGCGTTCGCCGAGTTCGGTTCCGAACTCGATGCGGCGTCGGCCGCCCAGCTCGAACGCGGCCGCCGCGTCGTCGAAGTCCTCAAACAGCCCCAGTTCGCCCCCGTCGACGTCGCCGAACAGGTGCTTGCCGTCTATGCGGTCACCAACGGTTTCATGGACGACGTGCCGGTGGCGGACGTGTCCCGGTTCGAAGACGAACTGCGGGCGTTCTTCCGGGGTCGCTATCCGGGGATGCTCGAACACATCTCGAGCACCGGACAGCTTCCCGACGAGGAGGAGTTCAAGTCGGCGATAGCCGAGTTCAAGGACCTGTTCGAGTCCGAAGGAGCATGACCGGTGGCGAGCGCTGAGCTGCGACTGATTCGCCGACGGATCAAGTCGGTCCAGTCGACGATGAAGATCACCCGGGCGATGGAGCTCATCGCGGCGTCGCGCATCGTCAAGGCCCAGCAGCGGGTGCAGCAGTCCAAGCCGTATATCAACCGGCTGCGGGACGTCATCACCAACGTCGGTCGGGCCGCCGGCGGGCCGGTGCATCCGCTCGCCGAAGAACGAGACGTCGAGACGATGGGCGTGCTCGTCGTGTCGTCGGACCGCGGCCTCGCCGGTGCCTACAACTCGACGGTGATCAGGATGGCGGAGCGCCGCATGGTGCAGCTTCGCAAAGAGAACATCGACGCGCGGGTGTATGTGGTCGGCAAGAAGGCCCAGACCTACTTCCGGTTCCGCGGCTACCACGTGGAGCGGGCCTTCCTCGGCATCACCGACGCTCCCGGCTACGCCGATGCCCGCATGATCGCCAACGTGATCATGGAGGACTACGCCTCCGGCGACATCGATGCGGTCGAGGTCTTCTACACCCGGTACCTGTCGGCCCTCAATCAGGTTGCCACCGGGATCCGGCTGCTACCCCTCACCGCTGAACCGACAGAAGAGGACGCCGAGCCGATGGCGCCCGTCGCCTACGACTTCGAACCCGACGCTTCGCGGATCCTCGATCGGCTGCTGCCCCGGAGCGTCGAAGCGACCGTCTTCGGGATGCTCCTCGACGCGTCGGCGTCCGAGCATGCGTCCCGCCAGCGGGCCATGAAGGCCGCCACCGAAAACGCCGAGGAGCTCATCAAAGTGTTGAGCCGCACCGCCAACCAGGCGCGGCAGGCAGAGATCACTACCGAGATTTCAGAGATCGTGGGCGGGGCAGAAGCCCTGCGACACGGATAGCAAAGGAGTAGAGGACGTGGCCAAGAGTGTTGGACGGATCGTGAAGGTGAACGGTCCCGTCGTCGACGTGGAGTTCCCCCGAGGCGAGCTGCCCGAAATCCTGCACGCCCTCGAGGTCGACCTGACCATCGACGGCAAGACCCAGACCATCATCGCCGAAACCGCCCAGCATCTCGGCGGCGGCAAAGTGCGTGCCATCGCCATGAAGGCCACCGACGGCCTCGTCCGCGGTACCGAGGTGCGCAACACCGGGTCGCCGATCACGGTGCCGGTCGGCGAGAACACCCTCGGGCACATCTTCAACGTGTGGGGCGACACCCTCGACGTTCCGGTCGGTTCGGTCGAGTTCGACGAACGCTGGCCGATCCACCGCACCCCGCCGAAGTTCGAAGAGGTCGAGCCGCAGAAAGAGATCTTCGAGACCGGCATCAAAGTCATCGACCTGCTCGAGCCGTACGTGAAGGGCGGCAAGATCGGCATGTTCGGCGGCGCCGGCACCGGCAAGACGGTCATCATCCAGGAGATGATCAACCGGGTCGCGACCCAGCATGGTGGCGTGTCGGTGTTCGCCGGCGTGGGGGAACGCACCCGTGAAGGCAACGACCTGTTCTTGGAGATGACCGAGTCGGGCGTCATCGAGAAGGCTGCCCTGGTGTTCGGCCAGATGGACGAACCGCCGGGTGTGCGTCTTCGGGTCGGCCTGTCGGCGTTGACGATGGCCGAATACTTCCGTGACGTGATGCGCCAGGACGTGCTGCTGTTCATCGACAACATCTTCCGGTTCACGCAGGCGGGTTCGGAGGTGTCGACGCTGCTCGGCCGGATGCCGTCGGCGGTCGGCTACCAGCCGACGCTGGCCGACGAGATGGGGTTCCTCCAGGAGCGGATCACCTCGCTGAAAGGACGGTCGATCACGTCGCTGCAGGCCATCTACGTGCCGGCCGACGACATCACCGACCCGGCACCGCACACCACGTTCGCCCACCTCGACGCCACCACGGTGCTGTCCCGGGCGCTGGTCGAGTTGGGTATCTACCCGGCGATCGACCCGCTCGACTCGACGAGCCGTATTCTCGACCCGCAGTATGTCGGTCAGGAGCACTACGACGTCGCCCGCCGGGTGCAGGAGATCCTCCAGCGGTACAAGGACCTGCAGGACATCATCGCCATTCTCGGCATCGACGAGCTCTCCGAAGAGGACAAGCTCATCGTCGGTCGGGCCCGCCGTATCCAGCGGTTCCTGTCGCAGCCGTTCTTCGTCGCCGAACAGTTCACCGGCATCCCCGGCGTGTTCGTGCCGATGGAACAGACGGTGCACGACTTCCGCATGATCATCGACGGCGAGCTGGACCATCTGCCCGAGCAGGCGTTCTACATGGTCGGCGGTATCGAAGAGGTGCAGGCGAAAGCCAAGGAGCTGGAGACCGTCTGATGGCGTTCCATGTCGACATCGTCGCCCCGGAGCAGATCGTCTGGTCAGGCGACGCCGACTTCCTCGTCGCCAAGACGGTCGAGGGGGAGATCGGCATCCTCACCGACCATGAGCCGCTCATGGCGGCGCTCGCCACCGGCGTGGTGGTGGTCAGCGCCGGCGACGAGAAGGTGACGGTCGGCATGCACGGCGGTTTCCTGCAGGTCGTCGACAACCAGGTGACGCTGCTCACCGACCGGGCCGAGATCGCCGAAGGCGAAGACCGGAAAGCCGCCCTCGAGGTGGCGGAGCGTCTGGCGGCCGAAGAAGAAGCCGACGAGGGCTAGCGCCCTCGGTACTGAGTACCAAGTACCAAGTACCGGGAATTCATTAGCACTCAAATTGAGTGAGTGCTAAATGCGGCGCTACAATCCAGGCGACAACCTGTCTGCGTGAATACCCCAGGGAATTCACACCAAGGAGGCATCCCATGCTCAAGAAGAACTGGACGTTGGCGGTTGCCGTCATCGCCGTGTTCTCGCTGATCGCCGCGGCGTGCGGCGGTACGGCGACGACCACCACGACGACGGCCGCACCGGCGACGACCCAAGCTACGACCACGACGACCGCCGC
>JANTGE010000082.1 GCA_024763085.1 Acidimicrobiia bacterium | reverse complement strand
CTCGTCGCCGGAGCAGCCGCCGCCGGCATCGCCGGCGTCCTCGCAGCGGTGATCCCGGCCCGGCGTGCCGGGCGGCTGAACGTGCTCGAAGCGATCAGCTACGAGTGAGCCGCTCGCTCCGCTCGCCGTACCGAGTATCGAGTACCAAGTACCGCTGCCCGGCGGTGCACGAAAACGTCGGAGCACATGAGCGAAATCCTTCCCCCCTGTCATGAAGTGGCCGAGGCGGAGCCGAGGTCGATGGGGGTGTCCTGCCGATGGGTTCTGAGTTTTGGGTTCTGAGTTTTGGGTTCTGAGTTTTGGGTTGACGGCCGGGAAACAGCTAGCGCCTACGCAGAACGCACCTCCCTAACCCCTACCGGGCTTTGCCGGCCCCCCCTACCCCAGCGCCTACGGCGCTGCGGTACCTTCCCCCCAACGCTCGCTCCGCTCGCTGGGGGGACCAGCTTGGGCGTTCAGCACCGCCTGCTTGGGAACCCATCCTCGCTGGGCATGCTGGACGCCGTAGCCGACGTTGCCGAGTTCGTGCACGGCGTGGGCGTCCGACGAGATGATGATCCGAACCCCCTCGTTCACCGCCCGCCGGGCCACCTCGGCCGGCAGGTCCAGCCGCTGAAGGTGACTGTTGATCTCCAGTGCAGTCCGGGTCTCGACTGCCGCGGCCAGCACGGCTTCGACGTCGAGTTCGATCGGAGGTCGGCGTCCGATGATCCGCCCGAACGGGTGGGCGATCGCCCGCACCGCCGGGTGGCGCATGGCTGCGATCAGCCGCTCCGTCTGCTGCTCTTTCGGGAGGTCGAAGTGGTCGTGGACGCCGGCGACGCACCAGTCGAAGCCTGCGAGGAAGTCGTCGTCGTAATCGAGGCTTCCGTCGGTACCGATGTTGAGTTCACTGCCATGCAAGATCACCATCGGTGCGAACCGTTCCCGCAGCTTCTCGATCTCGGCACGCTGCTCGAGCATCCTCTCTTCGGACAGCCCGTTGACCCGGAGGTTCTTGCCGTGGTCGGTGATGGCCACATATGCGTACCCGCGTTCCTTCGCGCCGTGCAGCATCTCTTCGAGCGTCGCCCGCCCGTCTCCGGACCAGTCGGTGTGTACATGAAGGTCGCCTCTGAGGTCCTCGAGCTCCACCACGGTGGGCAGGTCGTGCCGTGCGGCCCGTTCGATCTCTCCGGTGTCCTCCCGCATCGGCGGCGGGACGAACTCGAGGCCGAGCGCTTCGTAGATGTCCTGTTCGGTCTTCGCGGCGACCACTCGATCACCGTCGAACAGTCCGTACTCGTTGAGCATCCAGCCGCGATCGATGGCAAGCTGCCGCATGCGGATGTTGTGTGCCTTCGATCCGGTGAAATAGGCGAGGGCCGCCCCGAACTGGTCCGGGTCGACGACCCGCAGGTCGACCTGCAAACCCGTCGAGGTGGACGCCGTCACCTTCGTCTCCCCGCCGGCACGTACTTCCGCGATGTCCGGCAGTGTGGCGAACCGTTCCACCACTGGCCGGTGGTCGGCCGCAGCGACGAGGACGTCGACGTCGCCGATCGTCTCTCGGAACCGTCGCAGACTTCCTGCATAGACGGCGGCCTTGCCAAGCCCTTCGAGACCTTCGACGATCGCGGTCGCCACCGGAAGCACATCGGCGATCGGGCGCCGCACTTCTTTGCCCGACATCCCCAACCGTTCGATGGCTTTGGCGAGGTTCTGCTCGGTCTTTTCTCCGAATCCGGGCAGGTCCCGCAGGGCTCCGGCTTCGATGGCATGCCGGAGACCCTCGACCGACTGGACTCCGAGTTCATCCCGGAGTGCCTGAACCCGTTTCGGTCCCAGTCCGGGCACATGGAGCAACTCTACGAACTCGGGTGGGTACTCGGCGCGCAGTTCGTCGAGCTTGGCGATGTGGCCGGTCTCGACGAACTCGCGGATCTTGCTCGCGATCGACTCCCCGATGCCCTTGACGGCGACGAGTTCCTTCTCGGTCATCTCGGACACGTCCCGGTCGAGGTTCTCGACGGCACGGGCGGCGTTCTCGTAGGCGCGCACCCGGAACGCCTGTGCAGAGCCCTCCTTCAGCTCGGTCAGCTCGGCCAGCTCGTGCAGCATGCGGGCGACGGTCTCGTTCATACCCAAGAGGCTACGCGGCGGTAGGGTGTCCGCATGACGATCGCGATAGGAACGGACAAGGGCGCCTGGTTCTACGACACGGACACCGACACGCTGAGCGACCCGGTCTTGCCAGGCTGGAGGGTCACCGCATTCACCGAAGCCGCCGACGGCAGCTACCTGCTGGCGGTCGGATCGAACTGGTTCGGTGCCTCCCTCTACCGCTCCGACGACCTGACTGATTGGGAGCCGCTCCTCGGTGCACCCGCCTGGCCGGAAGGCGGCGACCGGAAACTCAACCAGATCTGGACGTTCGCCCGCTCCGGTGACACGATCTACGCGGGTGTCGACGAAGCAGGCCTGTTCCGCAGCGACGACAACGGCGCAACATGGCAGTCGGTCGACGGCATCAACGAACATCCGACACGCCCCGGCTGGTACCCGGGTTTCGGCGGCCTTGCCCTGCACCGGATCCTCATCGACCCGCGGACCCCGGACCGCTTGTGGGTCGGTATCTCGGCGGTCGGGGTGTTCCGCAGCGACGACGGCGGCCTGACATGGACCTCGAAGAACGAGGGAGTCGCCAAGACCGCCCCCTCGAAGGACTTCGACGACATCGGCTTCTGTGTCCACGGCCTCGCTCTCGACCCGGACGATCCGAACCGCATCTACCGGCAGGACCACCAGGGTGTCTACCGGACCTTCGACGGCGGCGAACGCTGGGAGCGGGCCGAGACGGGACTGCCGGGGACCTTCGGGTTCCCGATGGTGATGGACGCCTCGACCAAGGCGCTGTTCGTCGTGCCACTCGAAAGCGACGAGCGACGGCTGCCACCCGGCGGAAGGTTCGCCGGGTACCGGTCGACCGACGGCGGCGACACCTGGTCGGTGTCTGGCACCGGCTTTCCGGAGGCGCCGACGTACACACAGGTGCTGCGGGGCGCCATGGCCGGCGACAATGCCGGCGGTGTGCACTTCGGAACGACATCGGGACGGTTTTGGGCGACGGCCGATGCCGGGGAGTCGTGGCACGAGGCGCCGTGGACGCTGCCGAGGATCCTGTCGGTCACCGTGCTGTGATCGTCACGGTGCGGGTTCCGAAGCTGCTCGTGCCGGTGACCGGAACCGGGGTGTTCGAGGTCGAAGCCGCCACGGTCACCGAGGCTCTGGAAAGGATGCTGGACGCACAGCCAGGCCTCCGGGTTCACCTGTACGACGAGACCGGCGCCATCCGTCCGCACGTCCGCATCTTCTACAACGACGACGACGTCAGGTGGCTGACTAGTACCGATACTCCGGTTGCGGAAGGAGACTCGATCACGGTCGTGCAGGCCGTGTCGGGAGGCTGACCACTCCGGCCGATTTCTGTCCCAGGCGCCCTCTACAATCGAACATATGTTCGATATCGAGTGGGTTCCGAAAGACCTCGACACCATCGAGCCGGGCACGGCTCTCGCCGGATGGCTGTCAACGGTCGACGTCACCCGGTTGTCCGGCGAAGACCGACTGCGGGTACTGCGAGCCAGGGCCCGGCTGGTAGCCCACTACCAGGCCCAGATGCTCGCCGACACGGCGGCCATCGTCGACGCTGTTACCGAGGTCGAAGACCTGGACATCGCAGACGCCTTCATGGCAGCGTCGGCCGAGGTGGCGGCCGCCCTGCGGCTCACCCGGCGCTCCGCCGAGACCCAGGTGGAACTTGCCATAGCGCTACGTTCCCGGCTGCCCCGCGTGTGGGAAGCCCTGGCCTCGGGGACTATCGACGTCCGCCGCGCCATCGTCATCGAGCACGGCACCTGCCACCTCGACGCTGCAACCGCCCGGCAGATCGTCGACGAAGTCATCGACCGCGCCGGCGACCTGACCACCGGGCAGCTGCGAGCCCACCTCAAACGCCTCTGCATCCAAGCGAATCCGGACGACGCCGCCGACCGCTACCACACGGCCCTCGACGACCGCCGCGTGGTGGTCGAGCCGACCGTGGACGGCACCGCGAACCTGCTCGGATTGAACCTGCCCCCGGACCGGGTGACGGCCATCGGCGCCCGGATCGACGCGCTGGCAAAACGCCTCAAGGGCGCCGGGGAGACCCGGACGATGGACCAGCTCCGCGCCGACGTCCTTCTCGACCTGCTCGACGGCGCCGACGAGGGCACCGGCGGCGTCGTGGAGGTTCGCGTCGACCTCGAGACGCTCGCCCGTCTCACCGAGCATCCCGGCGACGTCGGCGGCTACGGGCCGGTCATCGCCGAGATCGCCCGACGCATGGCAGACCGGTATCGGGAAGGACAATGGCGATCGGTGGTCTTCGACCCGTCTACCGGTATGCCGATCGATGTCGGGGTCGTCCGGAGACGTCCTACCGCGGCCCAGCGGCGAGCCGTCGATGCGACCCACCACACCTGTGTCTTCCCGGGATGCCGGATGCCCGTCTCCGGTTGCGATCTCGATCACACCGTGCCCTGGGCCGAACGACGTCTCACCCGGGTGGCCGGACTGGCGCCGCTGTGCCGTCATCACCACATCCTCAAAGACACCATCGGCTGGGGTTACCGACCGCTCGACAACGGCGACTACCGGTGGACGAGCCTCCTCGGTTGCACCTACACGACCAGCGGACGCTCGCCGTAGCCGACGCACTTCCTCTACGTGCGTTCGAGTTGTTTCGTCGGTAACCGCAGAATGTAGACACACAGGCCGATGGCGAAGACCACCAGACCGATACGCACCACCGGAGGTTCGACGACCCACCCGACCGAGAAGCCGAACGTGGCGACGATGGCCGACAACGCGATCGTCTTGGCACGAACGCTGAACCCCAGCCCGGCGCGCCAGTCCCGGATGAGTGGACCGAATACCCGATGGTTGGTCAGCCAGCGGTCGAATCGCTCCGACGACCGGGCGAAGAAGTAGCCGGCGAGGATCACTGGAAAGGTCGTCGGGATCAGCGGCAGCACGGTCCCGACGATGCCCAGCGCCAGAAAGAACACGCCGAGCACGAGATAGATCGCCCGGACGGCTCGACTGCGGTGTACCTGCGCCACAGCCAAACTGTATCGAATCCGAAGTTCCTAGATCACGACGCCGCGTCGACAAAGACTCGCTTGCTGGAAGCGGACGAGAACTACGTCGTTCCTTGAAAGCGCACTAGCCTCCCGTCGGTCATGCTCGAAGAAGAACGCGTCCATCAAACCTGGCTCGACTCGAGCCGCACCATCCCCAAAGTCTTCATCTCGCCTGTCCGCCGTTTCATGCAACTCGAGGCCGGATCGGGCATCGTCATGCTCATCGCCGCGATCGTCGCTCTCGTGTGGGCGAATCTTCCCGGTGGAGAGAGCTACGAACACTTCTGGGAAACCGCCTTCCAGCTCCACATCGGCGGCTTCTCCCTCGACCTGACTCTGCGCGAGTTCGTCAACGACGCGATGATGACGATCTTCTTCTTCGTCGTCGGCCTCGAGATCAAGCGGGAACTCGCCGTCGGCGAACTGCGGGACCCGAAAGCCGCCGGCCTCCCGGTCCTGGCCGCCGTCGGAGGCATGCTCTTCCCCGCCATCATCTACCTGGCCTTCGTCCATCCGCTCGGCGGCGACGCCACCCGCGGCTGGGGTGTTCCTGTCGCCACCGACATCGCCTTCTCCGTGGGCGTCCTGGCGCTGCTGTCCAAACGGGTCCCGCTCGGCGCAAAGCTGTTCCTGCTGACGCTGGCCATCGCCGACGACATCGGCGGCATCATCGTGATCGCCGTCTTCTACACCCAGGACCTGTCCATCGTCGCTCTGCTCGGCGCGATCGTGCTCCTCGCCCTCGTCGCGTTGTCCAACAAGGTAGGGATCAGGGCCGAGGCGTTCTACTGGGCTATGGGGATCGCCATCTGGTTCTTCATGTTCGAGTCAGGCGTCCACGCGACACTCACGGGCGTGTTCCTCGGCTTGTTGACCCCGGCCCTTTCGATGTATTCCGACCGCGACTTCTACGAGAAGGCCGACTACATCCTCAAGTCGTACGGCCCTGAGGTGGAGACCCTCCACTCTCGAGAGCGCGCCGACCACTCCGCCCGAGAACTTGCCGCCGTTGCCCTCGAATCGATCCCGCCGCTGAACCGACTGGAGCACAAGCTGTTGCCGTGGAGTTCGTTCTTCGTCATCCCGATCTTCGCCCTCGCCAACGCCGGCGTCCGGTTCGCCGGTACGCCGTTCCTCGAAGCGCTGACCTCGCGGGTGGCGCTTGGCGTCGCTTTCGGCCTTGTCGTCGGCAAGTTTGTGGGCGTGTCCAGCTTCACCGCGTTGGCGGTCAAACTCGGCATCGGCAAGCTGCCACGGGGCGTCGGCTGGCGGCACGTATTCGGCCTGGCGTTGCTCGCCGGCATCGGCTTCACCGTCGCCCTCTTCATCGCCACCCTGGCGTTCGCCCACGAGGAGTACCTCGGCCTGGCGAAGATCGGCATCTTCTCGGGGTCCCTCGTCGCAGGTATCCTTGGGTATCTGTTCCTGCGCGTCGAATCGGCTATCGAGGCGCACCATGAACACCCCGCCGAGACCTGAGGAGATCGCCATGTACGAGACGATGACCTGCCCCGAATGTGGCGGTACCGCCCACCTGCTCACCCCGGCCCCAGCGGAAGGCTTCACCCCTGGCGACGTTCTCGTCTATCGGTGCGCAGATTGTGGCGCCCGCTGGGACGTCGTCTACGAAGACGACCTGGCGGACGAACAGCCCAGCTAGGGCCTGCCCCAAGCCGGCGCTATTTCCAGCCGGTGATCGACAGCACGTGACCGTCGGGGTCACGGAAATCCGCGGCGTAGAGGGTCTTGCCTTCGGCTTCGGTCACCGGCCGCGGCTCGACCCGGAACTCGACTCCCCGATCCCGAAGCTCGGCAAATGTGGCATCCACGTCGTCGACCTCCAACACCACCTCGGTCATGCCCGGGTCTTGTGGCAGTTCGCCCGGGAACTGGTTGAGCGCCAAAGCGATGCCTCCGCCGTCGAAGAACGCCATGTTCTCGGCAATGAACAGCGGCCGCATGCCAACGACGTCCCGGTAGAACGCAACCGAGCGTTCAAGGTCGGCCACCTGAAAGATGACATTCGAGATCCTCATTTCCTGCGCCTCCTCAGTTCGATCGCCGGACATCGATTCATGACTACGTCGAGCCCGGCGGCGCGGGCCCGTTGGGCCGCTTCTTCGTCGATCACGCCGAGCTGCATCCATACGGCCTTGGCGCCGATCTGAATCGCCTCGTCGACATGGACCCCGGCCTGCTCGGAACGGCGGAAGATGTCGACCACATCGGGCGGCTCCGGCAGGTCCATGACGCCGGCATAGACCTGCTCGCCGAGTATCTCACCGCCGGCCGGATGGATCGGGATGACCCGATACCCGTGGCGCTGCAACGTCGCGGCGACCCGATGGCTTTCCCGTGCCGGGTTGGGAGAACATCCGACTACGGCCCAGGTTCGGGCCGTTGACAGAATGCGATCGATGACTTCGTCGAGGTCGGGCATGGACAGGGACCCTACCCGGGGTAGCCTCCATACGGTGAGAATCTCATCCCTGCTCCTCGCCATCGCCATTGTTCTGCTGCCCGCGGCGGCATCGGCCCAGTCGACCGACTGTCCGCCGGTGCAGGGCATCACCTGCAACGGCTGGGTCACCGACGCTGCCGGCGTGCTGCGCGACGAGGCCGCTGTGGAAGCCGCTGCGGGACGGGTGGTCGCCCAGACGGGACACGAGATCGCCGTCGTCATCGTCGACAGCAGCGATCCGCTGTCGCCCAACGAGCTGGCGGTCGAGATCGGCAACACGTGGGGTGTCGGCGACCCGCAACGCAACGACGGGATCGTCGTCGTCGTCGACCTCGGCAACCGCTACACCGCCATCGAGACCGGGCCAGGCGTCGACCTGGGAGACGTCGACTTCATCTCTAGTCTGGGCAACAGCTTCTTCGCCGACGGTGACTTCGACGGCGGCATCTCGGCGATCCTCGGCGGGATCGCCCAGGCCGGCTCCGGGGCGACGCCGTCCGAACCGCCCGGTGCTACCGAGCCGGGTGTGCCCGTCGATCGTGGCCCGTCACCCGGCGTCGCCGGCCTCATCGCCATCGGCATCGGCACGCTGCTCGTAGCCGGCGGGCTCACCCGCCAACGGTGGGACAAGCGGGCGGCCGAGCGTCGGCGCCGGAGGTCACAGGTCGACGCAGAGCTCGAACGGTTGCGCCCCTCCGGACAGGACCTCACTCTCCTCGACGAGATCGGCCTCGACCCTCCGGCTGATGCCCCGACCGTAACCACGGGGACCGCCGTCAGGACTCTCGACGATCTTCAGGAGGGTCGCACCGTCGCCGGAGACGCGCTC
>JANTGE010000081.1 GCA_024763085.1 Acidimicrobiia bacterium | reverse complement strand
GGTGACGGTACCGACCTGGAAGCCGTTGCCCTGGATCAACTCGATGGCTCGCTCTTCGGTCTCGCCGACGAGTGGCGGCACCGGTGCTGCCTTCGGGCCGATCGAAACGAGCGCCCTGACGAGCGTGCCCGGAGCGACCTCCTCGAAGGCGGGAGGGTCGGTGGTGATGACGACTCCGGTTGGCACCGTGTCCGACTCGGTGTTGACCGGGATGGCCTGAAAGCCGGCCTGCTGCAGTTCGAGGAGGGCGTCTGCCTGGGGCATACCGGCAACGTCCGGAATCGCCACGACCTGGGGGGCCGGAGGTCCCGTGTCGAGCTGCCGGAGGAGCAGAAAGATGCCGGCGCCCAGTGCGACGAGGAGCGCAAACGCCGTGATGACGAACGGGAGTTGGTTCTGTCGTGTCTCGACCGGTTGGACCTGCCGGTAGAGATCGTCGGGCGACGCGGTCGCCGGAGGAGGCGGCGTTGCCATGATCCGGGTCGAATCGTCGGCGGATCCAGCAAGCTCACCCTTCAGGAACCGGACGAGGTCGCCACGGAACTCCTCGGCGCTCTGATACCGGTACTCCGGGTTCTTGTCGAGGGCTCGAAGCACCACCGCGTCGAGTTCCGGGGGCACATCCGGGTTGAGGGAAGACGGCGCAGGCACCTGGGCCGAGACGTGCTGATAGGCGACCGCTACCGGGGACTCACCGGAGAAGGGGGGACGTCCGGTGAGCATCTCATAGAGGACGACGCCGAGGGAGTAGACGTCGGACCGTTCATCGGCGGGTAGACCCTGGGCTTGCTCCGGACTGAAGTAGGTAGCGGTCCCGATCACCGCGCCGGTTTTCGTCAGTTCCGACGAGTCGTCCCAGGCACGGGCGATGCCGAAGTCGGTGACCTTGACGATGCCATCCGGGTTGAGGAGGATGTTTCCCGGCTTGATGTCACGGTGCACCACGCCGGAGCGGTGGGCGACCGACAGAGCTGCGGCGACTTCCGCGGCGACTTCGACGGCTCGCCTCGGCAACAGCGGCGCCTCCGTTTTGAGGATGTCGCGCAGCGAGCGGCCTTCGATGAGTTCCATGACGATGAAGTAGCTCCCGTCCTGCTGTCCCCAGTCGTAGATGGAGACGATGTTGGGATGACCGAGGTTGGCTGCAGCCTGGGCTTCGCGCCGGAAACGCCGGATGAACGCCTCGTCGGAGGCGTACTGCGAGTGGAGCATCTTGACCGCGACCCGCCGGCCGAGGAGCGTATCGCGCGCTTCGAAGACGTCGGCCATGCCGCCCCGGGCGATGTGGGCGAGGATCTCGTAGCGGTCGGCGAGGATGCGGTGTTCCATCATGCGGGATTGTAGGGGGGTGTCAGCGGCGATCCTGCAGCCAGTACTCCAGCACCTGCCTGGCGACCGGTGCGGCTACCGAGCCGCCGGTCGCGTTTTCGCCTGCGTCCCCTCCTCCTTCTATGAGAACCGCCAGGGCAATGGTCGGCGCCTCCACCGGGGCAAAGGCGATGAACCACACGTCTGGCGGACCGTTGTCGTTCTCTGCGGTACCGGTCTTTCCAGCTACACGAACGTTCGGGACGGTCGCTTTGGTTCCGGTCCCCGAAGCGACGACCCCTTCCATCATCTCTGCGACGATCGCTGCGGTTGCCGGTGACACTACTCGGGCGAGGAGTTCAGGCTCGGTCACGGTGACGTCGGCTCCGTCGGCGTCGACGACCCGCTGCACCAGGTAGGGGCGCATGAGGAGACCACCGTTGGCAATGGTCGAGGCGACGGCGGCCATCTCGAACGGGGTCGCTCGAACGTCCCGCTGGCCGATGGCGCTCTGGGCAAGCGCCGCCTCGTCCAGGTCGGTGGGAAACGCCGACGGTTGGACCGGCAGCTCGAGCGGGAGGGCAATGCCGAAGCCGAAACTCTGCGCCGTCTCGGCCAGGGTGGCGGCGCCGAGTTCCATGCCGAGCATCGCGAAGATGGTGTTGCAAGATCGACGGAACGCCGTGTCGAGCGTCACCTGGGTTCCATCGACGCACGGACCCCGGTCGTAGTTGCGGATGGTGGCGGTGCTGCCCGGCAGGCTGACTTCGGTGGGGTCGGGAAACACGCTGTCGGGTCCGGCGAGACCGGTCTCGACCGCCGCCGAGGCGACGACGACCTTGAACGTCGACCCCGGCGGGTAGGTACGCCCGACGGCGCGGTTCAGCAGCGGCTCGTCGGGATCGTCGAGGAGTCGGCGACGTACGTCCGCCGCTTCAGGGCCCAGAAGAGACTCGGGGTCGAATCCGGGGCTGGACACCATCGCCAGCACCTCGCCGGTGGTGGGCCGCAGCGCCACAATGGCGCCTCGCTGACCTCCGAGGGCATCGAACGACGCCTGCTGCAGCCCGGCATCGATGGTGAGTTGGAGGCTCTTCGGACGAAGGTCCCGGCCGAAGAGAGCCGCGATGACGTCCGAAATCGTGAGGTCTCCTTTCGAGCGCAACTCGTCGGCGTACACGCGCTCGAGGCCTTCGTCGCCGAAGAGGAGCGATGAGTAGCCGACGGTGTGTGCGTAGGCCGAGCCGCCTGGATAGCGGCGGACGAACCGTGATGGATCATTGGGGTTCGCCACGGAGATTGCGACCGGGGTGCCGTCGGCAGTGACGATGAGCCCGCGTTCCTTGCCGGTGAGGGCGGCGGCGACCCTCGGGTTGCGTGGATCGTTCCGATAGCGGTCGGCGGCGACTGCCTGCAGGTAGGTCACGTTGACGAGCAACACGGCGAAGCCGACGAACAGGGCGATGGCGAGGCGGCGAATCGGTCCGTTCATACGGTGTGCTCCTCATGCGAGATGCGGAGGAGGATGGCCAAGAGCAGGAAGTTCGCTACGAGCGACGAACCGCCGTAGGACATGAAGGGAAGGGTGATGCCGGTGAGGGGCAGTACTCGTGTCACGCCGGCGATGATCAGGAACGCCTGGAAGCCGAGGACGAACGTGAGCCCGGCGGCGAGGAGTTTTCGGAACGGTTCCCGGGATCTGATGGCGATCCCGAAACCGACAGCGATGAGCAAGGCATAGGTGGCAAGCACCGCGACGGTACCGGCGAGACCGAGTTCTTCACCGACGGCCGAGAAGATGAAGTCGGTCGAAGCCGCCGGTATCCGTCCCGGGGTGCCGACCCCGAGGCCGGCGCCCGACAGGCTGCCCGACGCGAGAGCGAACAGACTTTGGAGGATCTGGTAACCGGCACCCTGCGGATCGTCGAACGGATGCAACCAGGCGGTGACCCGGCGCTGCACATGATCGAACGAGGCGGCGGCGATCAGCGCTCCTGCGAAGAACAGGCCGGTGCCTGAGGTCACGTAGGAGGCACGTCCCGTGGCGGCGTACAGCATGGCGATGAAGGTGGCGAACAGCAGGAGGGAGGCTCCAAGGTCCCGTTGGACCACGAGGATGGCGAACGACAGGAGCCAAGCGATGACGATTGGCAGCAAGTGTCGCGGTTCCGGCATCGACCACCGACCGATCTTGCGGGTCGAGTGGGCAAGGACCGCCTGTCGCTCACCCAAATAGGACGCCAGGAAGATGACGAGCAGGAGTTTGGCGATCTCACCGGGCTGGAAATGGATGGCGACAGGTCCCAGCTCGAAGGCGACCCAAAGGCGGGATCCTCCGGCAACGACCCCCCGAAGTGGCAGCCCGGCGGTCGGAAGCATCGGCATCAGCAGGAGCAACACGGCGGTCACCAGCAGCAAATACCGGTACCGCCGAAAGACCGAGACGCCGGGTCCTCGCAACAGGGCCAGGAGCCCGACGGCAAGCCCGGAAGCGATGAGGAGCCACCACCGTTGCAGACCGCCGAGCTGTGCGTCTATCCGGTACACCTCGACGAACCCGATGGTGGTGAGTACGCCGGCCAAGGGAAGGAGGAACGGCGAGGCGTCGGGCGCCCAACGCCGCACCGAGACGTGCACGCCGCCGAGAGCTGCCAGGAACACGATGAACGTCAGGGCGACCTGTGCATCGACGTTGCCGCCCTGGGCGAGGTTGACGAGGGCGACGCCGAGTGCGGCAACCACCGAAATGCCGACGAGCAGCGCAGCTTCGGCGTCGCGATTCACGGTCCGACGTCGACGACGACCACGCTTACGTTGTCGAGCCCGCCGGCCCGATTGGCCGCTTCGATGAGAGCCCAGACGGCGTCATCCGGTGTGCCGGCTGCGAGGAGGTCGGCGATGGTGGCGTCGTCGACCATCGACGACAGGCCGTCCGAACAGAAGAGCACACGGTCGCCCGCTTTCAGAGCGACATCGACGACGTCCACGTCGACGTCGGGATCGAGGCCGAGGGCTCGAGTCAGGATCGACCGCTGCGGATGGGTGGCGGCGTCCTCCGGCCGGATGCGCCCTGCCTCGATGTACTCGTTGACGAGAGAGTGGTCACGAGTGATCTGCTCGAGGCTTCCGTTGCGTAGGAGGTAGGCGCGGCTGTCCCCTACGTGGCCTAGTTGGAGGAGCCCACCTTCGTCGAATACCCCCATCGTGAGGGTGGTACCCATGCCCGCCCGGTCGGGGGCTCCGACAGACGCTTCGAAGACGGCAGCGTTCGCGAGGCGCACCCTGTGCTCCACGTCTGCGTCGGCAGCGACGGCGGTGTCGATGGCGATTTGGGCCGCCACCTCACCTGCAGCGTGGCCTCCCATGCCGTCGGCGACCGCGGCGACGAGGTGGGGGCCGGCCCCCGACGTCTCCGGATGGATGCGGTCTTCGTTGTTGGCGCGGGCACGACCCCGGTGGCTGCCCGCCGCCCACAGGTATCTCATCGAACCTCCATGACCGTGTTGCCGACTTGAATGGTGTCCCCCTTCGACAGGGTGACCGGCGCCGCGATCCGACGCCCGTTCACATACGTGCCGTTTGTGCTGCCAAGGTCGTTCACAACGATGCCTTCCGGTCTCCGCACCATGCGGAAGTGGAACTCTGAAGCATACGGGTCGTCGAGGACGATATCGGCTTGCGGACTTCTTCCCAACACGACAGGGGTACGAGGATCGATGGTGGTCCCCGCCTGGGTTGAAGACTTCACGATAACGACCTCGTCGGTGCGGCGGCTTCGGAGTTTGAGGTCGCCGCCGCCGAGGTGGCTGTGGACGGCGCGGGCGATCTGCCAGACGAACAGGTAGATGAACGCCAGGAAGATGAGTTTGAGGAGCGTAAGCAGAAGTGCGGGCACGCTGACTCCTAGATCGGCACGAACTCGTAGGTCGCCGGACCGAAGGATACGAGATCTCCGACGGTGATGGGTGCCGGCTGCCGAATGCTGATGCCGTTGATGGAGGTGCCATTGGCGGAATCCAGGTCGGCGACCCACACGGTGCCGCCTTGTCGCCAGAGGGCCGCATGGGTCCGGCTCACCTCCGGGTGGGCGATACGAACATCCGCCTCGTCGCCGCGACCTACGACGACCCGGTTGTTTGTAATTGGCAGCGATGACGTACCGGCTGTCGACCGCAGCTCTGCCCAAGCCGGTCTGGGCCCGGCTACCGAGGCGGTCACGCAGCGGATCCCTGCCTTCGGGAGGCCAGGGTCTTCGAAGAGGCGGACTCCGACAGGTCCGGGGAGCCGCCATCCTTCCTCCGCGGCGACGTCTTCGAGGGCGCCGACAAGATCGTCGACGATAGTTTCCGGCTGTCCGACGAGTGTGCGGAGGTAGACGCTGTAACGGTTGGGGGCTTCGGGACCGCGGGGCGTGTCGGTCACGGACAGGTCTGCTTCGCGGAGGAGCCGAGCCGCAACTTCGGATACGTGGACAGAGCCCGAGAAGACTCGTTCTGCGAATGCGTCGACGAGCCGTTCGATGTGACGCTCGATGTCCCTGGCAGATGGCATGGAACCAGTGTACGCAGCGGGGTCGCAACTGGTCTCCCGTGCCTGCAGGTGGACGGTGGTCAGGCTGGGCGTTGCTCTGGGCGGCGGGTTGCGACGGTGGGTGTTTCCCGTCCCGTCGGACCGGACGGTCGTTTTGTCTGGTACGATGCCGTGCCTTCCGGGCGAGTGGCGGAATTGGCAGACGCGCAGGCTTCAGGTGCCTGTGGGCGCAAGCCCGTGGGGGTTCAAGTCCCCCCTCGCCCACGACGTGATCCCTACGTTCCCAGAGCGGCGCCGTCGGCGCCGCACCCCGTTGGTTCTGCTGATCGTGGCCACCGTTGCGGTGGTCTTCTTTCTGGCGGGCCGAGCCAGATCCGACACCCGGGCGTCGGTCGCGTATCTCGACGCCGCGAGGATCGTGACCACAGACCACGCCGACCTGGCACGGCAGTTCCGATCCGACGTGTTGGGGCGACTCACGATTCTCGACCGGGACGAACTGGAGCTGCTCACCGGCCGGTTCGTTGAGGAGGCGAGAGCCGGACGAGATCAGCTCGACGGCTTGGAGGTGACTCCGACGGTGGCGAAGAGTGCCGCAGAGCTGTCGCTGGCGCTCGACAGCTGGGAGGCGGGGTTGGAGGCCTTCGCTCCGGCCGCGTTCGACGTCGTCGACCATCCGGCCGATGTGGCGCCGATCGACCGGCTGAACGGGGTGATGACCGACCTGCTGGTGGGGGACCGCGCCTACGCCCGGTTCCTCGAAGACGTCTCCGGTGTCGACCTCGGTGTCGAATTCACGTTTCCGGAAGTGTCGTATCTTCCCGACAGCCTTGGCGCGCTTCGTCGGATCGACGGCCTGTTGGCTGCTCTCGACGCAGCGCAGAACCTGCATCTCGTCAGAGACCTGGAGGTGACCGCCGTCCGGTTAGAGCCTCCAGAGTCGGCTGTGGAGGAGTCGGGGCAGCTGGTGCTGCCGGCAACCGACACGCTCCAGGTGTCCGTCGTTGTCGCCAATCAGGGCAACCAGCGGGAGGAAGGCGTGCGAGTTTCGGTGACGCTCCAGTCGAGCACCGGATCGCTGCTCTATCAGGACACGATCGACGGCGACGCGCTCGACGCGGGAGCCTCCACCACGCTGACGTTCGATGCGGTCCCTGTTGAGTCGGGCGCCCAGTATCTGATGCTGATCGCGGTGGCGGCGCTTCCGGGCGAGTCGTCCCTCGACAACAACGTCCGTCAGATTCCCTTCCGGGTGAACGAGGCATCGACGCCGGTAGGATCTACGCCATGATCGACCCCGTGCTCCTGCGAACCGACCCCGACCTGCTGCGACGAGCCATGCAGCGACGGGCTGTCGATGTTGACGTCGACGCCCTCATCGAACTCGACCGCAGACGGCGCGAGGTCAGAACCCGAGCCGAACAACTTCGCGCCGAGCAGAAGCAGCGGGGAGCGGCAATCGCCAAGCTTCAGGGAGACGAGAAGCAGGCCGCCATTGCAGACACAAAGCGGCTGGCCGAGGAATACCAGGCGTTGGTCGAAGAGGCCGACCGGCTCGATGAGGCGTTCATGGCCGCCTGGGTGGAGCTACCGAACCTTCCCGACGACACCGCTCCGGACGGCACCACCGAAGACGACGCCGTCGAGGTGAAGCGGTGGGGGAGCCAGACGACGTTCGGTTTCGACCCGCTCGACCACAAGCAGCTCGGTGAGGGCCTCGACATCATCGACACGGAGCGGGCCGCGAAGGTCTCCGGCAGCCGATTCGGGTATGTGAAGGGCCAAGGCGTGCTTCTCGAGTTGGGGCTGGTGCGTTGGGCGATGGACACGGTGCAGAGCCACGGGTTCGTCCCGATGATCCCTCCGGTGTTGGTGCGGGAGCGGGCGCTGTTCGGCACCGGGTTCTTCCCGGCCGACCGGGAGCAGGTGTACGCCATCGAACAGGACGATCTCTACCTGGTGGGTACGTCCGAGGTTCCGCTGGCCGCCTATCACGACGAAGAGATCCTCGACGAGTTGCCGCTGCGGTATGCCGGTTTCTCGACCTGTTTCCGTCGGGAGGCCGGAACCTACGGCAAGGACACCGCCGGAATCTTCAGGGTCCACCAGTTCGACAAGGTCGAGATGTTCTCGTTTGTCGAACCGGAGGCTTCCAAGGAGGAGCACGAGCGGATACTCGCCATCGAAGAACACTTCGCCCAGCAGCTGGAGCTGCCCTACCGGGTCGTGAACGTCGCCGCCGGCGACCTCGGGGCGTCCGCCGCGAAGAAGTACGACATCGAGGCGTGGTTCCCGTCGATGGGTCGGTATCGGGAGATCACGTCGTGTTCGAACACGACCGACTATCAGGCGCGGCGTCTGCGGATCAGGTACCGGTCTGAGTCCGGCAACCGGCTGGTGCACACGTTGAACGGCACCGCCATCGCGGTCGGCCGGACGATCCTCGCCATCTTGGAGAATCATCAGCAGGCCGACGGGTCGGTGGTGGTCCCGGAGGCGATCCGGCCGTATGTCGGCTTCGACGTGATCGGCCCGTGACCGACGAGTTCTTTTCGCGGATCGCCCGTCGTTACGACTTCCTGAACCGGGTGCTGTCGTTCGGCCGTGAGCAGGCGTGGCGCCGCTCCGGAGCCCGGTATCTGCCCGAAGGCCGGAT
>JANTGE010000080.1 GCA_024763085.1 Acidimicrobiia bacterium | reverse complement strand
CTCCACCAGCGGTACCGTCGAACGCCGGACGGCAAGAAGTCGTAGCCCGTTGGGCAGCACTTCGTCGCGGACGCGGGGAAGCCGCAGCTTCGGGATGGGACCGACGGTCGGGATCATGCGCCGCTCCTCACATCGATCTCCACCCGGCGTTCCGGGTCGAACCAGGGTTCACAGGCAGCCTTCACCTGCGCGGCGTCGAGACCGCCAAGCACCTCGGGAATCCGAGGGAGCAACTCCGCGGCATCGCGCTGCAGTTCGAGCGGCCCTGCCGTAAGCGCACGCTGAAGGAGGTCGTCGACGTGCCGTTCGTACCCGGCGACCATCTTGTTGACCACCCGGTGCACCTCGGCGTCTTCCAAGTCGCCGAGAGCCCGGGCAACCTCGTCGTCGATGGCCGCCACGATCCTGGCGCGGGATGCGCTCTCCGGATAGAACGCAACGATCTGTGACCAGGTGGGGTCCCGCATGTCGAGCGGCCCGAAACCCGGCCACTCCCCCACCCAGGCGTCGACGCTTGTCACCGAACGGTCGACGCGGAGCAAGCGCTGCTGAAGCCGGGACGATTTCCCGTCGGCAAGAACGTGCGTGAACACGTCGATGGCAAGGATCGCCTCGAGGTCCGCCGGATCCGGAGCGCGGTAGCCCAGCGCCAGTGCCGGCGCCGGCGCCAGCGGATCCGGGAACTCGGCTCTTCGGACCTCTCGCAGCGCGGGTTCGCGATAGGGGCCGGTTCGCGGCTTCCTTCGCGTGGGAATATCGCCGAAAAACGTCTCTGCCTTACCGAACGCGTCGTCAGGATCGATGTCCCCGCTCAGCACCAGCAAGGCGTTGGATGGCGCGTAGAAGCGGCGGAAGAATCGCCGCACGTCCTCCAGGGATGCGGCCTCGAGATCGTCGAAGGCCCCATAGCCGTCGTGGGCGTTGGGGAACGTGTCGAACATGACCGATGGCAGCAGCAGCCATGGGAACCGACCGTATGGGCGGTTGAGGACGTTCATGCGGATCTCTTCCTCGACGACGTCGATCTGGTTGTCCAGATTCTCTCGAGACACGTCCAGCGCGCGCATCCGGTCGGCTTCGAGAAACAACGTGACGTCAAGAGCTGACGTCGGCACGATCTCGTAGTAGACGGTGTAGTCGGGGCTCGTCATGCCGTTGAGCACACCGCCGTTCCCCATGATGAGGCGGTCGAACATCCCCTTCGGCACATGTTCCGAACCTTGAAACATCATGTGTTCGAAGAGGTGGGCGAACCCGGTACGTCCTTCCGGCTCTGAACGGAACCCGACGTCGTAGAAGACGGCCACCCCCACCACCGGGGCGCGGCGGTCGGGCAGCACTACGACCCGCAGCCCATTGTCGAGTTGTCGTCGGGCGATCTCCATCGGCCCCAATGTAGCGGCGTCGGAGTGTGCGCAGACCGCCAACCTGTGCGACCATGGAGGCATGACGACCAACGGTCCGGTCACCGAACACGAAGACGCCTTCCGCGTCCTTCCCGGCTGGCGGGTAGGCCACCTGATGGAAGAGGCGACGACCCGGTCCGGGCTGCTCGTACCGGCGGCGACGGTGGCCGAGAAGTCCACCGAGGCGCTCGCCCTCGTCGACGTCGAATCCGGCGAACGGTTCTGGGCTGTTCCGACCGAAGCGTGGCGGTTCATCTGGCCGGAGACCGGCCAGGTCGTCATCGCGGTGCGAGAGTCGCAGATCATTGCCGAGGAACGGCGAGAGGACCATGGCGGAGGTCGCTACCTGTGAGCGATGGTCGCGGCCGGCGCCGGCTCACCGCTACCGTCACCGACATCGACGTCGTCCGTCAACGGGCGCTACTCGTCGGTTCGATCATCGATGACGATCCAGGCTCCCTCGACGAATTGGCCCGGTTGGTAGACACCGCCGGCTCCGACCCGGTCGGACGTTACACGCCCAGGCCGCGCCGACCCGACCCGGCCACGTTCTTGGGTCCCGGTCAGGTTCGCCGCCTCGCCGACGAGTCTGAAGCCCTCGACATCGACGTGGTGGTATTCGACGACGACCTCGCCGCAAGCCAGCAGCGCAACCTCCAGGAACGGCTCGAACGGGACGTCGTCGACCGTTCGGCCGTCATTCTCGACATCTTCGCCCAGCATGCGACGAGCAAGGCGGGCATGCTGCAGGTCGAACTGGCGCTTCTCCGCTACCACCTGCCGCGTCTGCGTGGCCGCGGAACCCAGCTGAGCCGCCAGGCGGGCGGCATCGGCACCCGTGGCCCTGGAGAGACGAAGCTGGAGACCGACCGGCGTCGCATCGAGCGACGCATCACCAAGATCGAACAGGACCTGGCGAAGGTGCGCAGCGTCCGAGCCACCCAGCGGAAGGCCCGCACCCGGCGAGCACTCCCCACCGTCGCGCTGGTCGGCTACACGAATGCCGGCAAGTCGACACTCCTGAACCGGCTCGCCGATGCCGACGTGCTGGTCGAAGATCGGCTCTTCTCGACGCTCGACGCGACGGTCCGCAAGGTCCGTCTGCCCGACGGGCGCACCGTGGTGATGTCCGACACCGTCGGGTTCATCAGGCGCATCCCGCACGACCTCATCGAGGCATTCCGCTCCACCCTCGAGGAGGTGACGGGCGCAGACCTGCTCCTGCTGGTCGTCGACGGATCCGAGCCAGGTGCCGAGCTACGTCTCGCAACCGTCCGTGAAGTCCTGGCGGATCTGGGCGCCGACGAGATCCCGGAACTGGTGGTGGTGAACAAGTCCGACGCCGGCGAGCCCGAGCCTCTCCGCCGCGCCGAGCCGGACGCGGTCGCCGTCTCGGCGTTGACCGGTGACGGCGTCGACAAGCTCCTCGACCGGATCGCCGACGTTCTCGCCCCCTCGACGGTCTTGGTCACGTTCGACGTGCCCTACGGGCGCGGCGACCTGCTGGCAGCCCTGCACCGGGAGGGCGACGTGATGTCGGAGGAACCCGGCGACGGGGTGATCGCGGTGACGGTTCGGCTGTCACCAGACCGCGCCGCCGAGTTCCGTTCGGCTATCGGCTGACCCGTTCGCGCTACGAGCCGGCGGCGAAGCCGAGCGTAGCCAGCAACGCGGCACCCGCCAGGATCGCAAGTACAAAGACGATCGCCACCGGAATGAGCACGATGGCCACGGCGGCACCCGTGGAGATCTCTTCCGACTCTCGGACGGCAATGACGGCACATACGATGCTCCAAATGCTGCCCACGAATGTGCCAAGGACCGGAATGATTCCCAACGCGGTCGGGGCAGTTGCGTAGCCGAGGGGTCGGAACATCTCCATGAACTCCGCCTTGCCGCCGAACAGCTTCCCGATGAGCCACAGAATGCCCGCACCGATGGCCAGTCCAATGGTCGCGGCGACAACGGCGCCGACGATCCAACCGACGAACCGGAACCGGGCGGGACCGAAGATCGCTCCAAGCCCTCCGACGAGGTTCGCGAGGAAGACGACGAGCATCGCCTCGGTGGTCTTGGAATCGTCCTTGGCAACCTCGCGGTAGATGGCCGGGTCCAGTTTGACGGCCCGCAACACTCTATCCATCAAGCTGCCCGACGCAGCCGTACTCTCCATGCCTTCCACGGGATCCCTCCCCACTCGACAGTGAGCCCATACTGCCAGATCAGGTGGCTGCCATGCAGGGATTCCCTGGGGTTTTACGTTCCGGCTGCGGCGAATGCCGCTCCGACGATGCCCGCCTCGTTGCGCAACGCCGCCGGCACGACGTCGGCTCTCGGGTGCAGTCGCTCCGAATACTTGTCGAACTTGCGGGAGACTCCGCCTCCGACCACGAACAGGTCCGGCCAGAAGACGGCGTCGAGGTAGCGGAGGACTTCGTCGACTCGGTCGCCCCACTCACCCCAGCTCAGCCCTTCGGCTTTGCGCACCCGGGCTGCGGCGTAGTGTTCGGCGTCGTCGCCCCGGAACTCGATATGGCCGAACTCGGTGTTCGGGACCAACGAGCCGTCGTTGAGGAGCGCACTGCCGATGCCCGTTCCGAACGTCAGCAGGATCACCACGCCGGGGCGTCCTTTGGCCGCACCGAAGCTCGCTTCGGCGATCCCTGCCGCGTCGGCGTCGTTGAGGAGCGTCACCGGGCATCCGGTCGCTGCCGCCAGCAGGTTTTGACCGTCGATGCCGATCCACGTCGGATCGACGTTGGCGGCGGTCTCGACCACGCCGCGACGCACCACCGCGGGAAACGTGCAGCCGATCGGACCCTGCCAGTCGAAGTGAGCGACCAGGTCGGCCACCACCGCCGCTACCGCCTCCGGGGTGGCCGGCTGTGGGGTCAGAATCTTGTGGCGGTCGGCGACGAGGGTGCCGGTCGCCACATCGACCGGGGCGCCTTTGATGCCCGAGCCGCCGATGTCGATCCCGAGGATGCGCATGACGGGAGCCTACTTCCTGCTGTGTTGCGCTTCTCGACCAACGGGGAGCGCCGTCGGGAGGAACGGGATAGGCTGGACCCGATGTGTGACACCATCGTCGTCGTGCGCCCTGACGGGGTGCTGTTCGCCAAGAACTCCGACCGCGACCCCAACGAGGCACAGACGCTGGAGTGGCATCCGGCCGGCGATCATCCGGACGGCGCCACCGTCGCCGCCACCCACATCGAGATCCCCCAGGTTCAACACACCTTCGCGACGCTGCTCTCCCGGCCGTTCTGGATGTGGGGCGCCGAGATGGGAGCCAACGAACATGGGGTCGTCATCGGCAACGAAGCCGTCTTCACCGACCAGCCGTATGCGAAGAAGGGGCTGACCGGCATGGACCTGCTGCGGCTCGCCCTCGAACGCGCCGCTACCGCAGAGGAGGCGACGTCGGTGATCGTCACCCTGTTGGAGCAGTACGGTCAGGGCGGCGGATGCGGCTTCGAGCATCCCGGGTTCACCTACCACAACAGTTTCCTGATCGCCGACCGGACCGAGGCCTACGTCTTGGAGACCGCCGGCACGCTGTGGGCAACCGAACGGGTGACAGCCGGAGCCCGGTCGATCTCCAACGGCCTCACCATCGCCGGGTTCGCCGATGAGCACTCCGACTTTCTCAAGACCCGGGTGTCTGCCTGCCGGGTTCGCCAGCCGTTCACCCAGGCCAAGGCAAGCGACGCGGCCGCTCCCGGCGACCTGATGGGACTGCTCCGCGACCACGGCGGCCCCGCGCCGCGATACGCGCTGCTGAATGGGGCGATGGCGGCGCCATGCATGCACGGTGGCGGCATCGCCACCGGCTCCCAGACGGTGGCTTCGTGGGTCGCCGACCTCGCCGCAGACCGTCATTGGGTCACCGCGACTGCCGCCCCGTGTACCGGCCTGTTCAAGCCGGTGCAGGTCAACCGGCCGATCGATCTCGGCCCGACCCCTACCGATCAGTTCGACCCGGCGACCGTTTGGTGGCGGCATGAGCGACTCCACCGGCAGGCGATGCGAGACCCGTCGGCGACGTTCCCCCTCTTCACGCCGGAACGGGACGCCACCGAAGCCGCCTGGCTGGCCGATCCGCCCGACACGGCCGAGGCATTCGCCGAAGCGGACCGCCTCCTCGATCGTTGGATCGGCCGGATCCCTGACGTTCCGGACCGGCGTCCGGTCTATGTGCGCCACTATTGGAAGGTGCGTAACCGGGCTGCCGGTATCAGCTCTTCGGCGCCAGCCCGAGCCTGACAAACACCCACGGAGCACCCGCGGCACCCCACAGCCCGACGAGGCCATAGCGGAGCGTCCTCCACACCAGCGCGGGATCCAGCGCGGCGAAAACACTTCGAAGACCCGCCCAGATCGCCACCAGCACGACGATACCGATCACGAAACGGCCGACCCGGGCGACGATCGATCCAGCCGTCTCGAAGCGAACCCATCGCCGTTCGATGAGGAATCCGACGGCCATGCCGAGCAGGGTGCCGGCTCCGGTGGCGATGTCGTCCGTCGGCCAAACGAAGACCGCCGCCACCGGCAGCGCGACGACCACCGCCATCTGAGCGGCGAACGCCTGCCGACAGAACCAGCGCTCGAATGGGACCCAGTAGGTCAGAAACAGCCAGAGCAACACCCCACCGATGAGGTATCCGGCGAACACGTCGGTCGGGAAGTGCACCCCGAGGTAGACGCGTGACAGGGGCACCAGCACCATCAGCGCGGCGGCGAGCACCCAGAACCAGCGGCGCCTCGCCTGGATGGCCAGGTAGCCGAACACGGCGACGGTGTTCTGGGTATGCCCGGAAGGCAGTCCGGGCGAGGTTTCCTCGACGAGCGCATGGACCGACGGGTCGAACTGGACAGGCCGCGGCTGATCGAAGATCGCTTTGGCTCCGGCGTTGACGAGTGCCGAGACCAGCAACAGGACCGTGGCACGCATGCCGGTGACACGGTCGATGCTCCAGTAGATGAGCGGGACGAGCAGCAGATAGGCCTCCTCGCTCCCCAGGAACGTCATTGCCTTGAAGAAGCCGTCGAGCGCCGGGCTCGCCTGCTGCATCCAGGCGATCACGTCGACGCCCCACTGCAGCAACGAATCCACGTCTCCCTCCCTCCGGCCGGCGTGTCCTCACCCTACCTGAGCAGGGTTTCGAGGCCGGTAGCATCATCGTGCACAAAGGAGCCTCGATGACCGACAATCCGTACCGTCTTCCCCGTACCGCCGTCCCATCCCGCTACCAGCTGGAGCTGCGCCCCGATCTCGACGCCGCGACGTTCAGTGGCAGAGAGACCGTCACCATCGAGGTTGTCGAGTCGACCGACGAACTGGTCCTCAATGCCATCGAATTGGAAATCGACGAAGCGACCCTCGACGGCCGCCCTCTCGACGTCACCTACGAGCCGTCCACCGAGCGGGTGTTCCTCTCCGACGGCGACCAGATCGTCCCGGGACCGCACGAGTTGCGGATCTGGTTCCGAGGCATCCTCAACGACAAGCTGCACGGCTTCTACCGAAGTACCTACACCGACCCGGACGGGACCACCCACACGATCGCCACCACCCAGTTCGAAGCAACCGACGCTCGCCGGGCTTTCCCCTGCTGGGACGAGCCCGGCCTGAAGGCGGTCTTCGAGGTAACCCTCGTCGTCCCCGAGTCGCTCATGGCGGTCTCCAACATGGCCGAGGTCGAGCGTCGCGCCCTCGACAACGGCACGGTGGAGATCGACTTCGCTCCCACTCCGAAGATGTCCACCTACCTCGTGGCGTTCATCGTCGGCCCGTTTGTCGCCACCGAACCGATCGACGCCGGAGGGATCCCGTTGCGGATCATCCACCGGCCAGGCCGGGAACATCTCACGGACTTCGCTGCCCGGGAAGGCGCCCACTATCTCCAGTGGTTCGCCGACTACTACGGCATCCCGTACATCGGTGACAAGATGGATCTGATCGCTATCCCCGACTTCGCCTTCGGGGCCATGGAGAACCTCGGCGCGGTGACGTTCCGGGAGAGTGCCCTGCTCGTGGACCCGGCCACCGCCGGCCAGGCCGAACAGGAGCGAGTTGCGGCAGTGGTTGCCCACGAACTGGCCCACATGTGGTTCGGCGATTTCGTCACGATGAAGTGGTGGAACGGTATCTGGCTGAACGAGGCGTTCGCCACTTTCATGGAGATGCTGGCGGTGGACGCTCACCATCCCGAGTGGAAGACCTGGCTCGAGTTCTCCCCTGCGCGCAGCCTCTCGATGGTGACCGACGCCCTCGCGGCCACTCGACCAGTCGAATTCGAGGTCGTCGCGCCTGCCGAAGCGGACCAGATGTTCGACGTCCTCACCTACCAGAAGGGCTCGTCGCTGGTTCGGATGCTCCAGCAGTACCTCGGCGAAGCAACCTTCCGGGAGGGAGTGCGCCGCTATCTCGTGCGCCACGGTTTCGGCAACACCGAAACCGCCGACCTGTGGGCGGCCCTCGAAGAGGTGTCCGGGGAACCGGTCGGCGAGATGATGGCGTCGTGGATCTTCCGCGGCGGGTTCCCCGAAGTCGGCGTTTCCCTCGAGGGCCACACGATGCAGCTGCGCCAACGTCGGTTCCGGTATCTGGGCGAAGAAGACGGCGAACCGTGGGGTATCCCATTCGCCTACCGTGACTCCGGCGGTGAGCAGCGTCTCGTGTTCGATACCCCGGCCACCACCGTCGACGGCGTCGCCGCCCCGGTGGTTGCCAACGCCGGAGGACATGGCTTCTACCGGGTTCGCTACGACGAGGGGCTGCTCGAAGGCCTCGCCAACAATCTTGGCGAGTTGCTGCCGCTGGAGCGGTATGGCCTGATCGACGACCTGTGGGCGTCGGTGGTCGCCGGTGCCACCGACGTGACGACGTTCCTCGGCGTCGCCTCCCGCTACGCGGGAGAGAGCGAACATGCCGTCTGGCAGACCACCACCGGATCCCTTGGGGAACTCGTGCGAGTCGTCCGTCAGGACGACGAGACGCGAGTGCGCAGCTTCGCCGCCGAGCTCATCGCACCGAAGGCCTCCCAGCTTGGGTGGACACCCTCCGAAGGTGAGAACGACCTCGCCCGCAAACTCCGTGGCCTGCTTCTCAGGGCGCTCGGCACGCTCGCACAGGACGAGCACACCCGGACGACGG
>JANTGE010000079.1 GCA_024763085.1 Acidimicrobiia bacterium | reverse complement strand
CGTGGGGGTTCAAGTCCCCCCTCCGACACGAACGTTTACCCCACGGGGGAGCATCTCGACCGAGACTCGGCCTTCGGGGTGGTAGGTGAGGTTCACTCCCAGTTCTCCGTACAGTTCCGCTTTGTCGTCGGGGTCGGCTTCGGCGAGGACGGTGATGATGTCGCGGAGCGCTTCGACGAGAGCGCGGACTTGGGTGCTGGTGAATTTTCCGCCGGGGATGGTGTGGCCGAGCTGGGCTTCGAGGTTGGCGCGTTCTCGTTGTACTTGGGCCATCCAGCGGGCGACCACTTTGGCGTCTGCTCCTTCGTCGAGTACCGCCTGGTATTGGCCCAGCCGCCGATCGCAATCGTGGATCTGTTCGGTGAGCGCAGCTTTGCGGGCTTCGTCGTCGGGGTCGGGTTGCGAAGCACCGGCGAGAATCTCGGCCGTCTCCTCGAGGTGATCGTCGTCAAAGAGCGTTCCGAGCCACTGGTCGAGGCCGGGGGTTATTGCGGACTCTTTCACGTAGATGTTGCGGGGATGCTGGTCCGCCCCGATGCCGTATTCGTCAGGGAACTTGCACCGGTAGTAGGGGTGGTCGTGGTTCTGCTGGCCGGCCATTCGTCGCCCACAGACTCCGCAGCAGATGAGGCCGGAGAGCAGGTAGCGGTGCCGGGTGCGGCGCGGTGCCCGGCGTGTGGGCCGACCGAACGCCTCCTGGGCCGCGTGGTAGGTCTCAGCGTCGATGATGGCCGGGTGCGTCGGGTTCTGCGACCAGATCCATTCGGTTGGATTGTTCCAGCGCATTCTGGTTTGGTGTCCGAGGGCGACGTCGTTGACGTCGATGAGGGTTTCGTCGCGGCGTTGCCGGTTCCAGACTTGGTATCCGGTGTAGCGGGGGTTGCGGAGGATGGCCCGGACGGCCGATTTGGACCAGGCGCCTCGACTGCTGGCGCGGTGCCGGTTGCGGGCCGGGTCGTGCGCCGAGGGGGAGGGGATGCCGTCTGAGGTGAGTCCCTTGGCGATGGCATACAAACCCTTGCCGGCGAGGTACTCGGTGAAGATCCTCTGGACCACCGGCGCCGCAATCGGGTCGGGTTCGAGGCGGTGCAGTTGTTGGCCGGCGGCCGCTTTGGCGGGGTTGGGGTGTGGGCCGGCGTCGACGAGTTGGTAGCCGTAGGGTGGCCGGCCGCCCAGGTATCGCCCTTCGATGGCTGCTTGGGCGGCCATCGCGGTGCGGACTCTGGTTTTGATGCGGTTACGTTCGCCCTTGCTCATCCCCCCGTAGAGGTTCATGACGATCTCGTGCGCATCCGAGCCCGGGTCGACGGCACCACCAACCTCTGGGACCCACAGTCCGACGCCGTAGTGCACAAACACGGGGAAGGTGAGACCGAACTGGTTGCCATAGAAGGCTCGTTGCGGTTCGCCGATCACCACCGCGTCGAACCCGCGGTCCGGATCGGCGAGCATGTGAAGGAGCCGTGAGGCTTCCGGGCGGCGTGACCAGGGGAGTGAACGGGATTGGCCGATGTCGAAGAACTCGGCGACGATCTTCCCAGAGGTGGGTTCGATCAGTTGGCGGGACCGGGCGAGCTGCCAGTTGCGTGATGATTCGGGGTCTTGTTGGTCTTCGGTGGAGACCCTGCCGTAGAACGCGAACCGCATCACGAATCCGAGCGTACCGCACAAGCGGCAGAGTGTGCGACATTCGTCATACCGTCGCGCTCAGCGGCGTGCAGCAGGATACGGAGTAGCACCCCAGCCGCAGCCGGGGTGAGCACCGGAGGTCCCGCGGCGTCGATCACGACGCTGGCCTGCTCGTTCGCCAGCCGGCCGATACTCGTCTCGGGAGTCGCTTCCATACCCCGCAGGATGCGATGGAACCCTGTCAGCAGAATGCCAAACACCCTTTCACGGCCCGCCGGCTCGTCAGCGCCACCGTCTCGCGTTGCCACGGAACGGGCGAGGTGCGGTGGGGGAGCAGACCGGATCGAAAAGACCCGGTTGAAAGGGTTACGGACACTCTGATGACACTCTGGTGACAGGGTTGGGGGTTGTTTTCGACAATGAGCGTCGAATTGGAGGGTTACTGAAAGGGTTACTGACACTCTGATGACAGGGTTCGAGAACCGGCCCTCGTCGATGAGCGTCGAGTTGGAGGGTTACTGACATCGCAGTGACAGGGTTGGCGGCGAAGATCTTCGCAATGACCCCAACCATCCGCTGCAACCCGACCGCTACGAGGCGAAACAGCCATCGTCAGACCGGCGCATCGGCCTCGTTGCCCTCCCAGACGGCCAGGAGAGGCCGCCAGACCCCCCTGTGTGTGCCGCGACGTGTGAGACCGGGAGGATTCTTCCCCGCCCGATCGGGCTCTCGACGGCTCACAATGCCCGGAATCGACGAACGGCGCACCGCATCCAGGATCAACCCGGAAGTCACAACGCCCATCTAGGAAACCAGCCGGCCGATCAACGGAAAACCGAAAGCACCAAACCTGAAGCAACGAACCTGAACCGAAAGGACCATCCGATGCAACACCCACCAGCGATCCTCGCTGAGAAGAGGAAGGAGGACCCGACGCGACAGACGTCCCAGGCCCCGAGCGCGCCTCGCGCACAGAACCCCCTCAGAGCCACACGCACATGCAACAAGTTGCGGCCGGTCAACTGGTTGACCGGGGAGGCGGCCTGATGGCGCTCGATCGGGGCGCACTGGCGAAGATCGATGCCTCGGTTTTCGATGAACTCGAAGACGTCGCAGCGACTCCCGCGTGAGACCTGTGCCCACCGGGTGTCAGGGCGTCTTCAGCGTGTGTCGGCTTTGCGCAGTCCGCGTAACGCAGCGTGTCCGGGGAAGCGGGCGAAGATGCGGAAAGCGACCCATCCAAGGACTCCGCCGATCATGTTCAAGAGCAGGTCGTCAACATCGGAGACTTTGTAGCTGAACCCGAGAACGGCCGACATGAGAAGTTGGGCTGTCTCGATCGAGAGGGACACTGCAAAGATTGCACCGATTGTGGACCGCCATGTTGTGAACCGCGGGAAAAGCGCTGGAAGGAGAATACCCAGAGGAGCGAGAAGCAAGAGATTCGCGCCTAGCTGACGGAGTACGACGGCCAACGGGTGTGCTGCGACAAGATCGCGAATAGTGGCGAAGGGCACGAAGCTGTTGTGGGCCAGGTCCTGGGTTCGCATGTCGGCGATCAGGCGGGCATCTATCGGCAGCGATCCCAGAACCATCGCAGCTACCACGCTTAGATATGCCACCAGCATCAGGGTTGCGAGGAGGCGCAGAGCGGTGGCTCTGCGCCTCCAGAGGATCAACCCTGTTATCACCAGCGCCAGGATTCCCAACTGGCGGGCAAGGTCGGGGACGCTGATCACTGTTTGGTCAAACTCCGCCGCTTCCCTACTGGGAGAACATGTGGACGTCGTTGGACGTTATCCGTACGCCGTCGTTTGCCTTGGAGAATGTGAAGTAGTAATCGCCATTCCCGACAGACGACCATGTTCTCACACCACTGAATCCCGAGCGGGGAACGTCGGTGAAACCGATGTAGTCCTCGCCTTGCCACCATGGGTTGTCACGATAGAGGGTTTCCCCGTGAAGCTGATTCCCTCGGGTGACTGTGTCGGCTTTGCTGATGTTCCTCCTGAACAGAGCGCGGCGGCGGGGGCGGTCCTGGACGCTTGTGAAGAGGGCCTTCATCTACGGGCTCCTGTCCCTGCGCCGCGAGCGGTGGAGGAAGAGATCTACCAGAGGATGATTGAGGTGAAGGCTTGCCTGGAGGAGCAGAGGTACGCAGTCGTAGACCCGCCGTCGTTAGAAACGTTCGCAGAGAGCTGGGATTCGGATCCTTGGAACCTCTACGACTCGATTCCGCTCTCGCTCAACCAGGACGAGTGGCTCCAGCTGCAGGTTGCCTGCCCGCGGCGGTGAGCGTATCGGTTGGGTCCGACTGCAGGATCACAGAACCGTGCAGGCCCGTGCAGGTGATCCGCGGTACGGTTGAGGCGGAGCGTGCAGGTGAGTGTGACCTGACATGGGTGGCTCAGTCCGCGTGTTGGCCCCGATGGTCGTGGCCGCGGGGTGCACCGGGAGTCGTCTTCGCTGGCGGGGCGGCGGTTGCTTGGCGACTGTCCGTCGGCGTTCGCGTATTGGTTGCCGTTGTCGGACGAGATGGGTAGCCGGGGGAGGGTCTGCCCGTAGTGTGCAGTGCGATCGGGCGCGCTGGGCCATCTGGCCTAGGTCGCGTGCGTGCGGGTGTTGGGGGTGTTTGGTAGCGTTCGGGTGGATGCCAGGAGGTCGTTGATGCGTCGTGTGGCCAGCGTGTTGGTGGTGTTGGTGGTGGTGGGGGTTGGTGGGTTTTGGGCTGGTCGTCGGGCGTTGGTGCCGCCGGGGAGTCCGTTGGAGGCGGCGGGGCCGGTGACGTATGCGGTGCAGGAGGGTGAGGTTGGTCGGTCGTTGACGTTTACGGCGGTGGCGGAGTGGGATTTGGTGCCGGCGGGTCGTAATGGGGCGTCGGGGGTGGTGACGTCGATACCGGTCGCTGTAGGTGAAGCGGTGTCGGCGGGCGATGTGTTGTATACGGTGGATTTGCGGCCGGTGGTGATCGCGGAGGGCGCGGTGCCGGCGTTTCGGGATTTGTCGTTGCGTACGGTGGGGCCGGATGTGGCCCAGTTGCAGGGTTTGTTGGTGTCGTTGGGGTTGTTGGTGGGGGAGCCGGATGGGGTGTTTGGCCGGTCGACTCGGGACGCGGTGAAGGTGTGGCAGGAGAGTTTGGGGGTGACGGCGGATGGGGTGGTGCGGGCGGGGGATGTGGTGTTCGTGCCGGAGTTGCCGGTGCGGGTGGCGTTTGCTGATGTGTTGGAGGTGGGGGCGCGTCTGTCGGGGGGTGAGCAGGTGGTGTTGGTGGTGCCGGATGATCCGTCGTTTCGGATTCCGTTGTCGGTCGAGCAGCGGGCGTTGGTGCCGTTGTCGGCTCGGGTTCGGGTGACGTATCCGGAGGGGGTGTGGGACGCTCGGGTGGATCGGGCGGTGGAGTCGCCGGAGTTCGGGCAGTTGGATTTGGTGTTGACCGGGCCCGGTGGCGGGTCGGTGTGCGGCGATGGATGTGCGAGGTGGGTGGATTTGTCGAAGCGGACCGATTTTCGTGCCGAGGTGGTGGTAATTCCGGAGACGTCTGGCCCGTTGGTGCCGATCGCGGCGATCGGTTCGGATGCGGCGAACGAGCCGTTCGTGACGACCGTCGACGGTGAACGGGTGCCGGTGACGATCGTGGCGGCGTCCCAGGGAGTGGCGGTCGTCGACGGGATCGACGTGGGCACGGTGGTGGTGTTGCCGTTCGAGAACGAGGGGACCGGGCCGTGACGGTGGCGGTGGAGGGGTTGTCGTTCGGGTATCGGCGTGACGACACGATCTTCGACGGGTTCGACGCGACGTTCCCGGCCGGTGTGGTGTCGGGGGTGACGGGAAGGTCGGGGTCGGGCAAGTCGACGTTGTTGTATCTGGTCGGGTTGTTGTTGACGCCGTGGTCGGGTCGGATCCGGTTCGAGGGGGTCGACGTGTCGGGGTTGTCGGATGCGGCCCGGTCGCAGTTGCGGGCGTCCAGGGTGGGGTTCGTGTTTCAGGATGCTGCGTTGGATCCGTCCCGGTCGGTGTTGGACAATATGGTCGAGGGGGCGGTGTATGCCGGGTTGGGTCGGGGCGAGGCGATCCGTCGGGCCAAGGCGTTGGCGGAACGGTTCGAGGTCGGGTTGCGCCTGGGTCACAAACCGGGGGAGGTGTCGGGCGGTCAGGCGCAGCGGGTGGCGCTGTGTCGGGCGTTGGTCAACACGCCTGAGGTGATTCTGGCCGATGAGCCGACCGGGAACCTGGACGACGCCACGGCGGCGGTGGTGATCGACGCGCTCGTCGAACAGGCCCGCCGGGGGGTGACGGTGATCATCGCGTCGCATGACCATGAGGTGGTGGCGGCGTGTGATGAGGTGGTGGGGTTGTGAGACGGCTGGTCGGGTTGATGGTCGAGGCGATCCGGATGGGGGCCGCGCGGCCGGTGTCGTCGACGGTGACCGGGCTGATCGTCGCCGGGGTGTGTGCGGTGATCCTGTCCACGACTGGCCAGTCGGTACAGGCCGAACGGCAGGTGTTGGGCCGGATCGACGAGGCCGGCACCCGCAGCGTAATCGTCACCGACACGAACGGATCCGCCGGGATTCGTCCGGGCGCGGTCGACCGGATCAGCCGGCTGTCGGGGGTCGAGTGGGTCGTCGGGTTCGGGCCGGCGACCGACGTGCACGCCGCCGGGATCCCCGGCGGGAAACCCGCCGCGGTGCGGGCCGTCTACGGCACCCTCCCGCCGGAGGTCGACACCTCCGGTCGGGACATGACCGCCGGCACGGTTCTCGTCGGCCCCGACGCCCAGGCCAGCCTCGGCCTGGCGGTGTCCGCCGGTGGGGTCGTCGCCAAAGACGGCACCGACTATGCGGTCGTCGGCCGGTTCGACGCGGTCGATCCGCTCGGGTTCTTGAACCGGTCGCTGATCGCCGCCCCCAATCCCGATGCTGTCGATCCGGTCCTGCGCACCATCCACATCCTCGTCGACCGTCCCGAAGACGTCGCCCCGGTCGCCGACGCCATCTACGGCCTGCTGGATGCCGAGGATCCCACCTCGGTAGGTATCCAAACCTCGGAGACGCTCGCTGAGATCCGCAAAGCCGTCCAAGGCGAACTCGGACGCTACTCGAGACGGCTCGTCACCGTCATCTTGGCCGTCGGACTCGTCCTCGTCGGGTTGAACATCTACGGGACGGTCAGCACCGCCCGCCGTGACTTCGGCCGCCGCCGCGCCCTCGGCGCCTCCCGGGCCGACATCATCGGCCTCGTCACCACCCAAACCGTCGCCGTCGCCGCCATCGGCGCCGCCGCCGGAACCGCCATCGGCGGGGCGATCATCTGGCGGCTCACCGGCACACCACCCGACACCGCGTTCACCGCCGCCGTCGCCACGCTGTCGATTCTCGCCGCCGCCATTGCAGCCATCCCGCCAGCCATGGTCGCCGCCTGGCGCGACCCCGTCTCGGTGCTGCGCGTCCCCTAACCGGACTCACGACCGCGTGCCGACATCGGACACCGCATGTGAAGGAACACCAGGCCGCGAAATCCTCGTTGCTGGGAGAGGTTGACAGACACCCGCTGGCCAGGGTAGCATGTACTATGGGAGGCTAAGGGTGAGCGGCTCAATGGGGGCAGGCGGCCGCCAGGGAAAGAAAGGAGCAGATCATGAGACGACTCATGATCGTCGTTCTGGTGATGGCACTGTTCGTGCTACTCGCGGCAGGACCCGCCTTCGCGGATGCCGGGGATGAGTACTTCAGCAGGATCACTTGCAGCGGTCAGTACGACGGGGTGTACATCTACAGTCACGCAGAGAACTGGGTTGACTACTGGTGGGATGCTCCCGGTCACACCTACAAGTGGAACCCGTACGGTGACTATTGGGGGTATAACACCGCGGACCCGAGCACCTGGGTAGTGATCGAGTGGGATCATGCCAAGGATGGCTCCTCAGGGCGGTACTGTCGGAGTGTGCTCTACTAGGGGTTGATGATGCGGCGTGCGATGGTCGGGCTGATGTTACTGCTGACGGCCGGGTGTGCCGGGTCGTCGCCGGGTGCGGCGCCGGTGCCCACGTCGGCAGCGGGGGAGGCCACTGCGACATCGTCGATTCCTCGGTGGCCTCCCGTGTCGTTGTTGCCTGACGAGTTTTTTCCGAGGCTGGTGGAGTGTCTGAACGATCGTGGATATCCAGTGACGCTGGGACCGGACTACACGCTCACCGGTAGCGGGTCCGCCGGCGGGGCGTCGGATCGGGCGCTGTACAAGAAGGCCAGAGAGGAATGCATCCGCGAAGTGGATCCGTCGTATGCGGAGGATCCGCCGCCGTTCACCGAGGCGCAACTGGAGAGTTTGTACGGGTATTTGCAGCAGGTGGTGGCGTGTTTGGCCGGTTTGGGGTATCCGCAGGTGGAGATGCCGTCCTTTGAGCGGTTCTCGACGGATCTGGAGGGCCGGTTTGATCCGGTGGGTGTGCTGGTCGAGGATTTCGGAGTGTTTCCCGACGATGCGGATATCGCGACGTGCCGGCAAGAGGGCAAGCCGTCCTGGTTTGTCGCGCCGTAAGCCGGACGCTTTTCGGGCGTGGCCCTTCAGAGGGATTCGTTGGCGGCGTCCTGTGGGGTCGAACATGACGAGAGGTTGGTCGAGTTCGCCGGTGTCCAGTGGCCCCGTATACGATGTTCGGGCCCGGCTGGGTGCACCTCTCGAAGAGGAGTTGGCCCGGGTGAACGAGGAGTGCCCTCAGGCCTCGTCACACGGAACCGGCGGACGTGTGAGCGCTGACCGTTGGCAGGTCTGGTGGCTGTCGGCAGCGTCTGTCGCTCGGGACGGGGGGGCGATGCTTTTGCTCCTCGTCTCGCGGGTTGGTTCGCCTCTGCCCTCGGTCGGCGGTCGGAGCGGCTTGACGGAAGGTCGCCTGCCGGCACCGCGGTTCACGCGGCTACCGGAAACTCGCCTGACGGGGCGCCGCGTGGGGTGATGGTTCGGGTCGCTCCTCCGACAC
>JANTGE010000078.1 GCA_024763085.1 Acidimicrobiia bacterium | reverse complement strand
TCACCGTCGCGGTCGCCAACCAGAAGGGCGGCGTCGCCAAGACCACCACCGTGCACACACTCGGCGAGGCGTTCTCTGACCGCGGGCACGAGGTGCTCCTCGTCGACCTGGACCCGCAGGCATGTCTCACCTATGCGATGGGGGTCGATGCCGACGAGCTGCGCCTCTCGATCCACGATGTGATGCTGGGCCGCACCACGGCGGGCAAGGCCCGCATCCAACAGGACGGCCCTGACCTGCTGCCGGCGACTATCGACCTGGCCGGATCGGAGATTCATCTGCTCACCAAGACCGGCCGGGAGCACGTGCTCCGCAAGGCACTCGAACCGCTTCGATCTGAGTACGACCTGGTGCTGGTCGACTGTCCACCATCGCTGGGCCTGCTGACCATCAACGGGCTCACGGCTGCAGACCATGTGCTGGTCCCGGTGCAACCCGAGACGTTGAGCCGACGTGGCGTGGGCCAGTTACTCGAAACTGTCGAGGACGTGCGCTCGTACACCAACCCGAAGCTCGACGTGCTCGGAGCGGTGGCGACGATGTACGACGGGCGCACCAATCTGGCCCGGCGGGTGCTCGAAGAGCTACCCGAACAGTACGGAGTCGAAGTGCTACCGCCGCCCATCCCCAAGACGGTTCGTGTCGCCGAAGCACCCGAGGCCGGCAAGACCGTCCTCACGTATGCAAGGCGGTCCCGGGCAGCCGAGGCGTATCGGGAACTGGCCGCGACCATCGAGGAGCACCTATGAGGGAAGACCCCTTCGGCAAGCGAGCCCTCTTCGAGATGCCTGCCGTCGACATTCCAGACGAAGGCGAAGGCAGAGATGCGGCATTCACCCACTCGTCGCCGCTCACAAGCGTCATGATCGAGTGCTCATCGTGCGGTGCGGCGACGCGGGTGCGATTCACCGAAGCGCTCCGCCGGGTCGCCGGGTTCACCGTGTGGCTGCCGGGCCTCCGGTTCAACCGGTGGCTGACGTGCCCATCGTGCGGTAAGCGCTCCTGGTGCCGGGTCCGTTGGCTCGGCTGACGTACCGGTGGGGTTAGGGTGACAGCCGCCACCCCAACCCCACCCGTGAACAGAGCGACTAGCTCTGGGGCGTGACCGTCACCTTGACGCCGCCGCCCGGCAGCATCGTCACTGTCCCGTTCTCGTCCGCACCCGTATCAGGACCTGCCTGGCGGACAGGCTGGTCGGGTCCGAACCCTGGTGCCTGGTCGACCTCCGTCCCTGCGTTCCACAAGAACACCTGGCCGGTGACGTCACCGCTGATCGGCATGTGGTCATCGAACAACGCGAGACCGGTGGATTCCGGTGCGTAGAACCAGTCGTTCGACTGAACAAACATGGTGGCGAAGGACAGCCGGTCGCCTGGCGCCGCGGTGAAACTGAACGAGTACGAAGCTCCCGGAAGCGCCGGACCTGGCTCCGAAGCACCGTCAGGAGTGTTGAACACACCCGACTCGTACATGGCGTCCGCCATGAGCACCTCGGCAAGGGGCCCGGGATCGCCATCCTCGGCGAGCGCTTCGAGGCCTTCACCCCTGTCCGACTCCCCCTCGACGAACAGCGGCATCCCCTGACCGTGGACGACGAACACCCCGGGCGCAAGCGGGGTTGTCACGCCGGTCTGGTCAGCCAGGGCGTCGGCGAGGACACTCGGGTCGCCATCTTCGGCGAGGGCTTCGAGGCCGTCACCGCGATCGGGCTGGCCGTCGGTGAACAACGGCATCCCCGCCGCATGCACGGCGAACACACCAGGGGCGAACGGCGTCTCAAGCTCCGAGGCTTCGGAGACGTTCGTAATCGTGATCGTGAAGAGGCCTCCGTCGCCGGGAGTGACCGTCACAGAAACGAGGTCACCTATCTCCGGCAGACCCCGGTCGCCACCCATGAGCATCCGAACCGTTCCGATCTCGTCGGGAGCGCCCGCACCGGGACCCGTCTGACGCGGCGCCTGGTCCTCGCCAGAGCCGAGCGGCTGGTCGATCTCGGTGCCGGCATCCCAGATGGTCACCTGGTCGGTGACATCTCCCGAGATCGGCGTGTCACCCGAGTAGAGAGCGAGACCGTCGTCCGCCGGAGCGAGGAACAGGTCGTTGGACTGGACGAGCATCGTCGCGAACGACACCCGCTGGCCAGGCACCGCGTAGACGTCGAACGAGTAGGCACCGCCTGGCAGCAGAGGACCGGGACCGTCGGCACCGTCCGGAACCGCGAAGGCACCGCTCGAAGAGACAGGGTAGGAATCCGACGTGTTCTCGATCGTCACCGTGAACGTCGTGCCTGCCATTTCGTCGTCGGTCATTTCGTCGTCGGTCATTTCGTCGTCGGTCATCGTGTCCTCCGACCCGGCCGGCTGGGTCGTCGTGGTCACCTGCGTGGTGCCGGTGGGGGCCGTTGTCGCCGTTGAACCTGCTCCACTGCACGCGGCAGCGATCAGGGCGAACGCGGCGATCACAACTGCGGATCTTCTCATCATGGGACCTTCCTGTGGCTTGTCCACCATGCTGCAGAGGAGATCTGTCGATCCTGTGTCTCCGATCTAACGATTCGGACAACAAGGCGACGTCGCGATCGGCGGCGTGCGAACGCTGACATCTGCAGCACCTCACGCTTGCAAGGTGTTGGCTGATCGAGATCCGGTTCGACGGCATCCCTTCGACATCGCGCGCCGAAACAGTCGAAAGCTTCGGATCGACAGACGGTTCGATTGGAAACGGATCAGGGCAGATACGCGCCCCGGGCAGCGTTCAGGGCGGGTCGGGTCCGGGCTCTGGTTTGAGGAAACGGCGTCGCTGCGGCGGGGAGTCAGGATCGATCGCGTACCCCATGCCGTGAATGACGACATGGTGGTGGAACCAGCAAACGGCGGCGAGGTTGTCGGCATCGGTGCCGCCACCTTCCGAGTACGGCGCGATGTGGTGAGCTTCGAGCCGGTAACGGGACGTGCAGCCGTCGATGGCGCAGCCGCCGTCACGCCACAACACGTATCGTCGCAGCTTCGGCGGTACGACCGCAGACCGACGGCCGATCGAGAGCGGCTCGCCTTCGGCGCTGAGAGCAGTCACCTCCACATTCCCGCCGCAGAGAATCCTCTCCAGCGTCTTCGGTCCGACCCTCGGCCCCGATTCGATCGAGACTCCTGCCTCGCCGGCGCTCGACCCGGCAGTCGCGGCGTCTACGAACACCGTCACTGCAGCAGTCACGCCGCCTTCGCCGCCAGTCGCGTCCTGACAGACAGCGACCAAAGCATCGGCTCTGCGCTGCGCGAGCGTCAGGGAGTTGCCGTCGGGCGGGGTCGGGAACCGTTCGGCGCGTGCGGTCAACACCTGATCAACGACGCTGCCCTCGTATCCGGGCAGGGTTCCCCACAACTTCCACAACGACTCGTCGAGGTTCGGCTGCATGACGACGTGTCGTCCGTCGAACGCATCCTGCTCGGTGACCTTCTCAACCCGACGCTTCCGGGCGATGAAGCGACGCAGACCTGCGATGTCGAACCCCAACATCGGACCGACCGGCGGGGTGTCTACTTCGGCGAGGCGCGCCAACTCGACGGTTCGGTCGAACGTGGCGTCGCCTTCGGCCAGCAGCCCGACCACCGAGTCGGCGTCACATCGAGCCAGCCGAGCCAACATCCGGGCGGTCTCAGGAGCCACATCCAGCCGTGACCCCACCCACTCAACCAAGGTGCGACAGCCATCACCCAGCGGCACCTGGCGGCGATCGATCTCACCGATCAGGGTTGACTGCCTGGCCCGGATCCTGGCGATCAACGCCTCGAGTTCGACGAGTTCCTGCTCGATCGAGTCGGTAGATGTCGCCGTCAGGTTCATGGTGACAACCTATCAAAGGGGTGTGACAGAAAACGAGCGATAGCAGTTGGTGGCGATGGTTATCAAAGCCGGAGGGACTGCCCACCTCCGGTCTCGGAGGCCAGGGAACCTCGCTACCGATCCCCGAACGCGTAGAAGTACCCGTCGCGGGACCCGACGTAGATGCGCCCCTTCCACACCGCCGGGGTCGATTCGATGCAACCGCCGACCGGGTCGGTCTCCCAGATCTGCTCAGGGTGTCTCGGGTCGGCAAGGTCGTAGGCGCGAAGCGCGCCGGCGACACCGCAGTTCACCGACTGGATGAGGACGCCGTCGACGATCACCGGCGACGACCAGGCATGCCAGCCGATCTCGTCTCGCCAGACGATCTCCCCGGTGTCGGTGTCGATCGCCAGCAGGTCGCCCGGGTGGGTGGCGACATACAGCACGCCGTCACCGAGCGCAGGGGTGGCCCACACCCCGCCCACATCATTGTCGGCGACACGGGGCACCGGGATCCCCCACAGCAGCGGGTCACCGTCGGCGTACGGGTCGAGCTTGAGAACCTGCCCGACCTCGGCCGAACGTGCTGTGGATTTCTCCGACTCCACCCCGACATAGAGCATGCCGTCGGCGTCGATGGTGATGGTGGCGTCGACGTCGTCGCCGGCCCAGTAGTCGAACACCACCGGAGCCTTGCCGTCGTCGATCTCCGAGAGGTCGAGACCGACGATCCGACCGGCCGACGTGGCGAAGTAGACGCGCCCTTCGTAGATGGCCGCCGAATTCTCGATCGATTGTTGACGGCCCATCCTGGCGACCAGGTCGTCGGTCCAGGCAGGGAACTCGAGCAACGGCTCCGGTTCGACGGTTACCAGGCCATCCTCGTCGTAGGAACGGTTGAGTCGGAACACGAAGAAGTAGCTGTTCTCGCCCCCTTCGAACAACAGGTCGTCGACAATCACCGGATTGGAGTCCCAGTCGTTGTTCCACATGCCCCGTACCGCGTTGGCGTTGAGCTCCCAAATCTGCGTCGGCATCTCCCGGTCGAGAGCGACGATCCGAAGGTAGTTGTCCCGAGCCCCGAAGTAGTAGAGCGGATAGCCGTCCGGGTCGAGAGAGCCGGACCCCTTGACCAGGTCGCCGACAGGGAACGGCGGCCTCGTGCCCGTTCCTGTGTCACCGTTGATGAAGTGGACCGCCTTGTCGTAGGCGCCGATGATGACCTCGGTGACGCCATCCGGCCGCTCCCATACGACAGGCTGTCCGGTCCACCCGGTCCCGCACCACAAGGTGGTCTCTTCGGCAACAGTCGACCTCCCACACATTGCAGTCTCCGGGTAACGCCACAGCACGCGGGGTGCATCCGGGACAGGGCCGGAGCCGTAGAACGTCCGACTGGGGTTCCCTCGAAACATGGTGAGACCGTCGATGGAAGCGGTGTTCGTACCCACGGTCCGGGCGTCGCCGAACCGGGCGTATGGGACGGTCGTGGTCGTCGTCGGTGCCTCCGTTGTGCTTGTTGTCGACGCGGTGGTCGTGATCGTCGGCAGGCTTGTCGTGGTGGTTGGCGCCTCAAAGGTGTCGGCCTCGGTGGAAACAGCAAACCGGGCCAAAGCGAGCCCTCCGGCGACGGCAACCAGCAGCACCGGCAGGGCCAGCAGTAGAGATCTGAGTCGACGCATCGGGGTCAGTTAACCACCTGTTCCCCGCTGGGCGGCGGCGTCGCTACCCTGGTCCGACCTTGGCAGACGACCGCTCTCTCCGCAGGCTCGCCTCCGATGGCACAGCCGCAATGGTCGCCGGCACCCTCGTCGCCGGCGTGGGTAACTACGCCTACCAGCTGCTGGGTGGCCGCGCCCTGGGTCCGGAGGGTTTCGCCCCGATCGGGACGCTGCTGACGATCCACTTCCTGGCGTTCATCATCGTGCTGCTGCCGGTCGAGCAACTCATCATCCGGGCACTGACCATTCGCGGCGGTCTCACCAGTGCCTCCACCCGTACGATTCTGGCCACGGTGTCCGCCACTGCGGCGACGGCGTTCCTGGTGGCGTGGGTGGGCCGCGATCGCTTCTTCGCCGGGGACGGCCGGTACGCCATGGTGGCGGTGCTCGTCGTGCTCGCCCATGCCCTCTTCGTCGCCGGTCGGGGGTCTCTGGCGGGACATCGCAGGTTCCGAGCCTATGGCGAGGCGAGCGGAGGCGCCTCGGTGCTGCGGTTGCTGATCGCCATCCTGGTCGTCGTGTTGGCACCGGGCCCGCTGGGCTTCGCTCTGGCACTGGCGATCGGCCCGCTGGTCGTGCTGCTGTGGCCGTCGGCGTTGAAGATCCCGAAGATTCCTGACCAGCAGACGGCGCCGACCCGGTTCCTGGCCACGTTCATCATGGCGGCGGCCGCTTCCCAGGTGCTGCTGCTCGCCGGACCGCTGGCCGCGGGAGCGCTTGGTGCCGGCGCGGCGGTGATTTCGATTGTGTTCGTCACCTTCACGCTGGCGCGAGCCCCACTGACCTTCGGTTACAACCTGATCGCCAGAGTCCTGCCGCCGTTCACCCTGCTCGCCGAGGAAGGCGACGAAGCCGGCCTGAACCAGTGGGCAGCTCGGCTGGCCGTGGGAGGGATGGTCGTCGCCGTTCCCGCCGGACTGCTCGGATGGTGGCTTGGACCGCCAATCGTCGCCGCTTTGTTCGGCGAAGGATTCCGACCTGATGCGCCCTTTGCCGCTCTGGCAGCGGCCGGCGTGTCGATCGCCGGAGCCTCGCTCTTCCTCGGCCAGGTGCTGGTGGCCCGAGGCGACACCGTCCGGCTGGCAACCGCCTGGGGGCTGGGCATCGCCGGCGCCGTTGGAGGCGCCTTCATCGGAACGGCCGATGTCAGCCACCGCATCGGGTGGGCGTTCCTGACCGGCGAAACCACCGCACTCATCGCTCTGGCCCTTCTCGCAACCAAAGGGTTGACGACCTATGAGATGACCAAGCGCCTGTTCGACGTCGCCGCCGGCACGACACTCCTGATCGTGCTGTCTCCGGTTCTGGGAGCGGTTGCCCTGGCAGTGAGACTCGACTCCAAAGGCCCGGCGCTGTTTCTTCAGGAGCGAATCGGGAAGGATGGCAAGGTGTTTCGCATGGTGAAGTTCCGCACCATGCACACCGACGCCGGCGAAGACCTCCACCATGAGCACCTGTCCGGTCTCGAGACCGACGCCGACCGGCTGAAGATGGAGCATGACCCACGCATCACCCGCGTCGGCTCGTGGCTCCGCAAAGCGTCCCTGGACGAGCTGCCAAACCTGTGGAACGTCGTCACAGGCGACATGTCCCTCGTGGGACCCCGGCCGCTCATCCCGCTCGAAGCCGAGCTGCTGGCAGACTCGCGCCGAACCGCCGCCAAGCCGGGCGTGACCGGCTACGCCCAGGTTCGGGGTCGCGACGCCATCTCGCCCGAGGACCGCAACCGCTACGACCTCGAATACCTGGAGGTGCGGTCGTTCTGGCTCGACCTGCGAATTCTCCTCGAGACGATCCCGGCGGTCTTCCGCGACCCGGGAGAGTGAATCAGAGGTCGGTCACCGGCGCCGGCACGAACATCCGGACGCTGTCATGTACTTCGACGGTGCCGAACCCGGGACGGGGATAGTGGCCGGCTGCCAGGTAGGTGCCGCTTCCAGTGAGCTCGTCGAACAGTCGGCGGCGAGTTGCGGTGGCCTGCCGCTTGTCCAGGTCGGCGAAGATGTTCCAGTCGGGGTGTGACGCCTGGAGTGGATGGTGGGTGGCGTCGCCGGAGACGACGGCACGACGGCCTTCGGAGATCAGACCCACCGAGACGTGGCCGGGGGTGTGGCCGAACGTCTCGGTCGTCGAGATGCCGGGGAGCACCTGCGTGTCGCCGTCGAAGCCTTCGATCTGGGCGCCGATCGGACCGAGATGGTCACGCACCCGGACGCCGGCGTCGGTGTCGAGTCCGAACCAGTAGTCCAGTTCGGCCTGATGCACCATCACCCGGGCCGAGGGGAAGAACGCCTCGCCGGCGAGGACGTCGCCGCCGATGTGGTCGAAGTGCAGGTGGGTGTGGACGACCACGTCGACATCGTCCCGTGCTACACCGAGGGCCTGCAGCGCTGCAGGCATCTGTCCGGCGGCGAACTCCGCGGACGTCGGCGCAGGTCCGGCACCAGTGTCGATCATGGCGAGCCCGTCGGGGGAGACGATGAGGAAGCAGCCGAAGCTCACCCTGAGTTTCCCATCGGTCAAGAACTCGGGGTGCCGGCTCCACACCGCAGGATCGGAGTCGGGCATGAAGTCGAGTGGATCACGAAGCATCCAGCCGTCTTCGATCCCGTAGACGGTGAATCGACCGACGTCGGTCTTCCACAGCATGGTCCGACCCTATCAGGGTGTGGTCGTCGACGTGGTCGACTCTGCTCCTGTGGTCGTGGTGCCGGCCTCACTGGTGGTCGTGGTGCCGGGCTCAGTGGTGGTCGTGGTGGCCTCGGTCGTAGTGGTGGTCGGCTGTGGCATTTCACACGTCGACGACAGCGGTTCGATGCCGAGTACCGCCATCGCTTCGTCGGCGGGAAGGTTCACCGCGGTCGCGACCGTCTCTTGCACCTTGGCGACATTGGGAATCGAGTAGCGGTTCTTGTCATGTCCCGCGACATAATCCGGCGGGAGGAACCTGACGCTGACGATCCGATCACTGTCCACCTTCGGGAGCAGCTTCACCAGGTTGGGAAGCTGCTCGATGGGGATGTCGGTCGTCACGTACTTCTGGACAGCATCGCTGATCGGGCCGAGCCGAAGGGCGAAGGTGAC